>VFZP01000209.1 GCA_016871115.1 Acidobacteriota bacterium | reverse complement strand
CTTTCAGAAGTTCGGCCTTCCACTGCGCGATCTGCGTGGCGTGGACATCGTACTTGGTGGCCAACTCGGCCAGCGGCTGCTCGCCTCGAATGGCATCTAACGCGACCTTCGCCTTGAAGGCTGCGGAGTGGTTGCGACGGGGTCTTCTCACGGTCTGCTCTCCTCGTACAGGCGAAATCTTCGCCCAATTGGGTAAAGCCGTTACCTTTTATCCGGGCGTCTGAAATTGCGGGACTACTTCCGTGAGGACCAGTGACACACTTGCGAGTCGCTTGAAGACCCAGCAATGACTTATCTGGCGGAGAAGCCCATGAATCTCAGCATCCTGCTTGCCCATCCCCGTCCCGGCAGTTTGTGCCACCAGCTCGCGAGGGCCGCGGCTGATGCCGCGTGCGCTCAGGGCTGGACGGCGGCCCTACATGATCTCTACGCCGAGCGCTTTGATCCGGTGATGGGCGATGCGGAGGCGGCGTCGCGCCGCTCAGACGATCCGTTGGTGGAGCGGCATTGCGCCGAGGTCGCTACCGCTGACGGCATCGTAATCGTGCATCCCAATTGGTGGAGCGGACCGCCGGCGATCCTTAAGGGTTGGTGCGACCGCGTGATGCGCCCGGGCGTGGCCTACACCTTCTCGGAGCTCGATGCCAACAAGGGCGCCCCGGTTGGGCTGTTGCGCGCCCGCGCGGTGCTCGCCCTGCACACCGGCAGCATGCCACGCGCGGTGGAGGAAAAGCGCCTCGGCAATCCGCTCGAACTGCTGTGGCACAAAGCGCTGTTCGCGCCCTGCGGGGTGACGTCCTTCCGCCAGCTATCGTTCGCGCCGGTGGCTAACGCCACGCCAGAGCAGTGTGATCTATGGCTGGCACAAACGCGCGAGGCAGTGCGGGGACTGTTTCTCTCTGCCTGACTGTTTAGAGTTTTTTAGGCCGAAAAAAATCTGCGGCGGGTCTGCCACCGCGTATGCCCCAGTTGTCCGTGCCCGGTTCGGCAATATGGAAGCGTACATGCATCGGATCAATGCCAAAGCCTGCCAGCGCCGCGCAGATGCCGCCATACAGGGCCCGCTTCGTCTCCAACGGACGCCCAGGGAACATCACCACCTCGACATTGGTCCAATCGGGCTCGTCGCCCTCGCCGCAGTGGAAGCAGTTGGGGTCTAGCTCGCGCAGCAGTACTAGGTTGTCCGCGGGCGGCGTGCCCAGGGACGAGGACATCGCGGCGGCCACGGCTCGCACCAGCTCGCTACGGCGGGGGCCATAGGTACGGCGGACGCTTACATAGCAATGGGGCATCGCGCTTCTTCCTCGAAGGTTCAATCAGAAACCAAGATACGCCTGGCGCACCCGGTCGTCAGCGAGCAGCGATGCGCCTGCGCCTTCCAAAGCTACCTGCCCGTTTTCCAGCACATAGCCGCGGCTGCACAGGCGCAGCGACTCGGCCACGTTCTGTTCCACTAGCAGGATGCTAATGCCCTCGCGGTTGAGCTCGCTGACGGTGGTGAACATCTGCTCCACCATCATCGGGGCAAGGCCGAGCGAGGGCTCGTCCAACATCACCATCACCGGATTGGCCATCAGCGCGCGGCCGATGGCCAACATCTGCTGCTCGCCGCCGGAGAGCGTGCCTGCGAGTTGCTCGCGGCGTTCGAACAGCCGCGGAAACAGCGCATAGACGCGCTCAAGGTTACGCCTAGTGTCACGCCGCGATCGGCGCAGCATGCCACCCAAGCGCAGGTTATCCTCCACCGTCAGCGGGGCAAATACCTGGCGCCCTTCAGGCACTTGTGCCAAGCCTAGCTCACAGATGCGCGGGGTGTCCCAGCCGGTGATGTCGGCGCCGGCGAAGGCGACCGACCCGCCCAGGCAGGGCACCATGCCAGCCAGGGTGCGGATCAGCGTGGTCTTCCCAGCGCCGTTGCCGCCAACGATGGCCACCGTCTCGCCGCTAGCTACATGGAAAGACACACCGTCGACGACCACTGCGCCGCCATATCCGGCGCTGACCGCGCGAGCCTCGAGCAAGCGGGTCGCGGGCGGGTTGTGGGTGAACCCGACGTCGACGCTCACGCTGCCGCTCCCGCCTGGCCGGGAATTACGCCCTTACCCAGATAGCTCTCGATCACCTTTGGATCGTTCACCACGTCCCTCGGCGCGCCGTCGGCGATCTTCTCGCCGTGATGCAAAACAACCACCTTTTGCGCCACTGACATCACCACGCGCATCACATGCTCGATCAGCAGGATGGTCATACCCGCCGAATTGAGCTCGCGCAGCACCGACACAATACGGTCAGACTCCACGGGCCGCAGCCCGGCCATCACCTCATCCAGCATCAGCAGGCGCGGATGGGTGGCGAGCGCTTTAGCCAGTTCCAGCAACTTGCGGTCAGGCAGGGTGAGATCGGCGGCGTTGACGCCATGCTTGGCCGCAAGGCCGACGCGCCCCAGTACCTCAAGCGCCAGGCGCCGCGCCGGCGCTAGATGTTGCACGCGATGCAAGGCACCCACCATCACGTTATCGATCACGGTCATACCTAGCAGAGGCTTGACGATCTGAAAGGTACGCGCGATGCCAAGGTCGCAGACTTCCTCCGGCTTCAGGCCAGTGATGTCACGGTCCTCGAACTGCACTGAGCCGGAGGTGGGCGGTATGGTGCCTGCGATCATGTTGAAGCAGGTCGTCTTGCCCGCGCCGTTGGGGCCGATCAGTGCAGTGATTGAGCCAGCCTCGACTTCGAAGCTCACCTCGCTCACAGCTGTCAGCCCGGCAAAGCGCTTGGTGAGTCGGCGTACTAAAAGCGCCTTCATGACCGCCTGCCTTTCGGCAGCAGGCGCTTGGCCGCTTTCACCAGCTTCGGCCAAACACCCTCAGGCGCGGCGATCACCACCAAGGTGAGCAACAGGCCGTAGATCAGCAGGTTCAGGCCACTCAGGCTGTACTTCTGGGCAAGATCCTTGGCCAGTTCGTTGAGCGGCACGGTAATAAAGGCCCCTAGGATTGGTCCGAACAAGCTGCCCAGGCCCCCGATGATCGGCGCGAGGATCAGGTCGATGCTCATGCGCATCCCAAGTACCGTCTCCGGGAAAAGGCTGCCGTTGATCAAGCCGAACCAGGCGCCGCCGACGCCAGTCATGCCAGCGCTGATCGATACGGCGAGGACCTTCATGCGGAACGCGGGCACGCCCAGCGCGCGCGCTGCGTCCTCGTCCTCGCGCACCGCGCGCCAGAAATAACCGGTGCGGCTGTGCAGAAGGCGCCAGGCGACAACCCAGGAGATCACCAGCAGTGCTAGGCTCGCGTAGTAAGTGAACAGCGGGCCGCCGCGCAGGCTGAGCAGCGGATTATTGTCCGCGCCAAGTGCCTTAAGAAAGAACCCGCCGGTCTTGCCGATTAACTCCCAGTGCTCAAACAGGATGCGCACAAGCTCGGCGAAGGCGATGGTGAGCAGCGCGAAGTAGACCCCGCGGACAGCGAAGCGGAAACCCACCGCGGCGAGTGCTGCGCCCAGTAAGGCGCAAACGACGAATGCCGGTACTGCGCCGATCCAGGGCGAGATGCCATAGCGCTGGGCCAAAACCGCCACTATGTAGCTTCCGACGCCGAAATAGAGCGCGTGGCCGAGCGAGAGCTGTCCGGCGAAGCCCATCATGATGTTCCACGCCTGGCCGCAGTAGGCGAACAGGAAGATCAGCGACAGCACCGTCATGTGGAACGGATTCACGACGGCCGGGAGCGCCACCATGAGCGCGACAAAGGCCACGGCGGCAGTGAGCGTGCGCCAGTCCGTCGGTGCGGTTTCGTCCAAAACGCATCTATCGGTCATGGCGGATCAGTGCGCATCGCCGGGCTTGCCGAGCAGGCCAACTGGGCGTGCCAGGATGACGATGATCAGCAACGCGTAACTGAACAGGCTCTTAAGCGAGGGCGCGACGGTGTAGGCGGCAAGCGCCTCAGCCACGCCGATCAGCAGTCCCCCAAGCATCGCGCCGGGCAGGCTGGCCAGCCCGCCAACGATTACGGTGATGAAGGCGAGCAGGGTGTAGTCGGCGGCCAGATATGGTTGGGTGTCGAAAAACGGCGCCACCAGCACCCCGGCGCAGCCGGCGCAGGCCGCACCGATGCCAGCGGTGACTGCGAATAGGTGTGGGATGCGTATGCCGACAGCACGGCCGCCTACCGGATTGGTAGCTGCGGCCTTGAGAGCTTTGCCGGTGAGCGAAAAGCGCAGCCACAGCCCGAGCGCCGCCACCAGGATCACCGCCACCACCGCCGCCTGCACGCGAGTGGCATCGAGGCGCAGGAATCCAACACGGTAGACGGCGAAGCTAGCTTCGCTTTGAAGGCCGCGGGGCTCGGGCCCGAACAACATTGCATGCAGCCCGGTGATCATCAGCGCTAGGCCAATGAACAGGATGAACTGCACATGCTGGGGCGCGGTCAGGAAGCGATTACCCAGCAAACGCTGGAAGGCATATCCCAGGCCAAAAAGCAGCGCGGCGGCGAAGGGCAGCGCCGCGAGCGGCGGGAGCTTGACAAGCGACCACGCCCAGTAGCCAGTGTACATGCCGATCACCACCATCTCGCCATGGGCGAAGTTGACCACCCGCATCACCCCGAAAATGATGTTCAGTCCGGTGGCTATGAGGGCATACACGGCCCCCAATAGCAAGCCGCCGGCGACGATGTTGGCGTATTGGTCAATCATGGTGATCAGGGGCTGCCGCGGAACAGTACAGCGCCGTGCTTACCCAAACCATTACGCGCGTTTGGACCAGGGCGTGTGCGGCAGGCGAGGCTTGGCCTGCTGTGCGTCGCCGGGCAGGATCACCCTGGGTTCGGTGCCCTGGTTCTGCAGCATCACTCCACCGATATTATTGTTCTGACCCTTGTCGTCGAATCGGATCGGGCCGCCGAACATTACATGGCTCTCGATATTGGTCGAGCGTAGCGCCGCGTGCAGGTCGGCTGGTTTGGAAGAGCCTGCGCGCTGAAAGGCGTCGGCCACCACCTGGATACCTTCCCAACCGAAGCCCGAGTTGAGCTCGAAACGCTCCTTCGGATACTCCTTGGTGAATCGGTCGATCACACTCTTGGCTATTGGCTGACGCGGATCCCACCAAGGCACGCACACGATGTAATCGTCGGCATACTTGCCAAGCGCATCGGTAAACGCCTTCTCGTAAGCGCCGGGCGAACCGGGGGCGATTATCGCCATCGGATTCCAGTCCTGCTTGACCATCTCGCGCACGATCAGGATGGCGTCGTTCACCCGAGTGATGGGCAGTACCAGGTCAGCATTGGTGGAGCGCGCCTTGGCTACCTCGACTGACAGGTCGCGTGCGCGCAGGTCATAGCTGATGGTATCCAGGATCTTAATACCCACGCCCAGTCGGTCCCAGAGCGCGGCTACCGCGGCGCGGCTGGACTGTCCGAAAGTATCGTTCACGTGCATCAGCACCGCAGTCTCGGGGTTGAAGCCACCCCCGCGCGGCAGATCCTTGATGCGCTGTACGGCATTGGCCACTAGCTGCGGGGCGGTGACGAAGTTGCGGAACACCTGGGTGAAGCCCTGCTCGGTGATCTGCGGGGCCGAGGCGATATTCACCACCAGCGGTACCTTCGCAGCTTCCGCCGCCTGGGCGGCCGAGATAGTGGTACCAGAATCCCAGGCGCCAACCAGGATGGAATTGCCCTCACGGATCAGTTTTTCCGCTGCGATGCGCCCGTTCTCGGCCTTGGATTCGGTGTCCACAAAGGATACTTCCAAGTTCACGCCCTGTTCCTTGTACATCTTTACCGCCAGTTCGGTACCGCGGCGAGTCGCTGTGCCAACGAAGGCCAGTACGCCTGACAAGGGCAGGATGCAGCCGACCTTTAGCGGGGCGCCCTGGGCGCGCATGATGGACGGAAAGGGCAGGGTGGACAGAGCCGAGGCCGATACTGCTGCCTGCAACATGGGGCGCCGGCCGGGTCGGCCCCTGGTGTTGTTGGATGAAGTCACGGGCTTGCCTCCTTGTGGGGATCGTTTGGGGTGGTTCATTTTGCCTGTTGCCGGGTGAGGGCCTCGAGAACGCGTTCCGGGGTGATAGGCAGTTCGGTGATGCGCGCGCCCGTCGCGTCCTCGATGGCGTTGGCGACGGCGCTTGCCACTGGCAGGATGGTGGCCTCGCCAGCGCCCTTAGCGCCAAATGGGCCGGGTCCATGGCCCTGTTCCTGGGTGATCGAGCGAAAGCTCGCGGGAACGTCCTCGGCAAGCGGTACGCGGTAGACCAGGGGGTCGTTGTTAAGAAGCTGTCCGGCATCGTTGTAGATCATGCGCTCGAAAAGGGTCTGGGCGATGCCCATGACCGCGGCGCCGTCTTCCTGGCCCCGGCATACCAACGGGTTTACTGAGCGGCCGGTGTCGCCGCTCATCACTAGGCGCAAGATCTTTACCTGGCCGGTCTCGGTATCCACTTCGACTTCCACACCGCCCCAGCCGATCTCCCAGAACACGCAGGGCGCCTCGAGGGGCGCGTGATGGTCGGAGGGTGCCTTGTAGTAGCCCTCTCCAGTGAACTCAAAGCCAGTACCACCGTAGTAGCGCATAATCATTGGGACCATCGGGTGACGCTTCTCGCCCTGCCGGATGGTCCAGTTGTCAAGCACCAATTCACTGGCGGGACATTCGAGCTGCGAGGCCGCGAATTCCAGCACCTGCTTTTTCACGCTGTCGGCGGCGCAGGCCACCGCCTGTCCCATCACCGCAATCGCCGAACTCGCATTGGTGCCCTGGTCGAAGGGCAGGTAGTCGGTGTTGATCTCAGGCAGGCTGACGCGCTCGTAGGGCGCGCAGAGAATTTCGGCGGCGAAGGCGGCGAGCGCGGTACGCGCCCCCTGGCCGATCTCCACCGTGCCGCAATGCAGGTAAATGTCGCCGTTCGTGGAGACCTTGATCCGCGCCTGCGCCGGCTTGTTCACCCCGCCACCATCCTTAAAGCCGATCGACAGGCCCACTCCGCGCGCCTTCACGCCTTTGGGCTTCGGTGGCGATTTACGATAATCGAAGTACCCGACCTCGCGCGCCACAAGGTCCAGACCTTCCTTCAGGTCGCTGTCAATACCGGATTCGCCCGGCACGAAGGGCTCGCCCAGTTTGAGCAGGTTCTTCAGGCGCATCTCGTAGGGATCGATACCCAAGCGCCGCGCGATCATGTCTAGCTGGGATTCCCCCGCCCAGGTGGTCTGGGTGCCGCCGAAACCGCGAAACGGGCCAGCGGGCGAGGTGTTGGTCATTACGCAATAGCAGCGCGTATCGATATGCTTCCATCGGTAGGGACCAGGGATGCGGTAGCCAGCCTTCTCCGCTACCAGCGGGCTTGCATCGGAATAGGCGCCAGCGTCAAGCCAAATGTCGGATTCGCGCGCCACGAAGCGACCGTCGGCCATTACCCCAGTGCGTAGCTTCAAAATCGCCGCATGCTGGGTGTTAGTGAGAAAGCTCTCCTCCATAGTGAGGCAAAAGCGTACTGGACGTCCGGTCATCATAGCGAGCATTACGGCTACTGGCTCGGTCTTGCAGTTGTTCTTGGCGCCGAAGCCCGCGCCGATAAAGGGCACGTTCACGGTGATACGGTTCTCTGGCACCTTGAACATACGCGCCAGTTCCTTTCTTAGCGGAAACGGGTTCTGGCAGGCCGACCACAGGTTGATACGATCGGCGCGCGCCTCGGCCACAGTGACGAAAGGCTCAAGGTGGTAATGGTGCATACGCGAGAAGTGGAACGTGTCCTCGAACACATGGTCGCAACGCTCGAAAGCCGAGGGGGGGCCAGTGGTGTAGTTGAATTGGTAGCAGATATTCTTGCCCGGCCGCAGTATCGCCGAAGCCCCATCGCCATAAGCCGGTACGATGCCGGGAGGCGCCTCAGGAAACAACTCGGCCGCCTCCGGTGCGAGTGCCGCGCCGATGCTGGCCGCCACCGGGAGGTCTTCATAGTCCACCCGGATCCGCGCAAGCGCCTCGACTGCAGCTGCCTCGGATTCAGCGGCTACCGCGCAGACGATGTCGCCCACATAGCGCAAATGGTCCACCGCCACCAGCGGCTGGTCCTTGATGAAATAGCCGTATACCGGCATGAAGTGCTTCGGAATATCGGCGTGGGTAAGCACCGCGTGCACGCCCGGCGCAGTTTCTGCCGCCGAGACATCAATCGAGCGAATGCGCGCATGCGCCCGCGGGCTGCGCAGCACCTTGGCGTGCAGCATGCCCGGTAGTGATACCTCGGTGCTGTAAAGCGCCTGGCCAGTGACCTTCTCGATGGCGTCCTTCCGCGGCAGATTCGCGCCGACCACCCGCAGTTCCACGTCGCTGCACGAATTCATGCTTCCGCCCCGGGGTCATCCTGCGCGGCTTGCCGCATACGCCGCGCCGCGTCCTCCACCGCCTCGACAATCAGTTGGTAGCCAGTGCAGCGGCACACGTTCGAGCTTAGCCATTCGACGATGGTGGCACGGTCGGGGTCGGGGTCATGCGCGAGTAGCGCCTTCGCGAGCAATATCATCCCGGCGGTGCAATAGCCACACTGCAGGGCGGCGTGGTCGATGAACGCCTGCTGCACCGGATGGAGCGCGCCGTCACGGGCGAGCCCTTCGATGGTTTCCACCATTGCGCCCTGGGCCTGAAAGGCGAAGGTGGAGCAGCCGGCCACTGGCTGGCCGTCGACCAGTACGGTGCAGGCGCCGCATACGCCCCGCGAGCAGCCAACCTTGGCGCCTTTCAGGCCAATTCGGTCGCGCAGCAGGTCAAGCAGCAGAGTATTCGCGGGGATACGTAGCGCCTGCGGCGTACCGTTGACCGTGAAGTGCAGCCTAAGGTAGCTCACCATGCAGTCCTTTTCAGCTGGCGGGAGAGCAGCACCGCCCCAGCGCGGCGCAGCCAGGCATTACCAGTGACCGGGTCGGCGAAATCGGCAGGCAGCGCCTCGAAGCTGCGCGCGGCGATCGTGTGGGCGTCGCCGCGGACCTCTGCCAGAGATGCGTAACCGCTGAGATCCAGATCCAGGACTCTTGGAAATACATGCTCGGTGGCGAGCGCCACGCGTCCGGCGGGACGGCCCTCGTCGCCGGCCCATAACGCAAGCGCCTGGGTAGCGATTGGCCGCGGGCTGCGCTCGTAGTCGAAGCGCATGCCGGGGAGCAGCGGGATACGTACCGACTCCAGTAAAGCACTGGCAGGTGCGCCGGAGGCGAGGAAGGCGCTTACCGGCATCGATAGCGGTCCGGCGGCGGTGACGAATTCCAGGGTGGCACCGGCCGCTGAGAGCAGTACTGGGCTCTCGTAGCGGGTGCGGCGCGCCATAAGGTTGCCGCCGAGGGTGGCAGCCATGCGTACCCGTACATTGGCGATGCGCGCCCAGGCGGCGGCGAAGCCGGGCAGGGCGCCGCGCACCTTACGGCTGCGCGCGCCGTTCCAGTGGGTGACTAGCGCGCCAATCAACAGCGCATCGCACTGGCGTTCGATGCGGCGAAGAAATTTTAGGCGCGACAGGTCGATCACATGGTCGGCCGACCAGCCCTCGTTATACTGTGCCACCAGATCGGTGCCGCCGGCGAAATAAGCGCTGCGCGGCAGCGACGCTGCCAGGCGCGCGGCGGCTTCGGCGCCGGCTGGGCGGTGGAGCTCGAATGGCGGCAGCGATCGGAACGAAGTGGCGATGAGGCCGGCGGACTCGACGAGTTTCATTTGACGGTGCGGGAAACCACTATTCTCTGCTTGCAACAATAATTTGCTGAGAGCCACGCGCGAGTGTTCCAACTTAGTCGCAAGCTGTCAACGAACGGCGCGCGACAGGCGGTCCTAGGCGTCGGATTCAGGAAAAGATGCAGCAGGCGGATTGAGAACCCTGTTTCCACCAGGCCCCTAGCAATTAAGCGCCCTTCGGCCGCTTTTTCTTTTCGATACGCCATAAAGTACACCGACCGCTAACGCCCTTAATTTGCATGCAGCGGAAATTTGCGCGCAGAGCTGCGGTATTTGTCTCCCGAGATTGACAAGCGCGAAAAAACTGACCCACTTTGCGTCAGAGAAAATTTCGATTTTGCGGCGCGGGATAAGATCGAGGAATGCCCAAAGGAGTACGGCTAACGCCCGAGCAGGTTGTGGCCAAACTTCGTGAGATCGAGGTCAAGTTATCTTGGGGCAAGGATGTGATGGTGGCCTGCCGCGACACGCCCGTCAGTTTATGTGCGAAGCATCAGGCGGGGGCGCCAGGGGGTCGTCAGGGGGTCGTCAGGTTTTTGTGTGCGAGGCGCTGAGGGTGTCCGGAATTTTGTGTGTGAGGCATCACATGGCGGAAAGGAGCATGGTTGCCAAGCAGGAAGACGACGAAAGCGGCCTTGGCCGCGGCGGCGCGAATGCCGTCGATCCCCAAAGAACTCATTGATCAGTTTGTGACTGGACCGATGAGCGCCGAGGCGGTTCAAGATATCTCGATGGCTTTTAAGAGGGCGCTGATCGAGCGGGCGCTGGGTGCTTAACTGTCGCATCACTTGGGCTACCGTTCGGGGGAAACCAAGCCCGAGGGCGGCATCAATCATCGCAACGGGGCCACGGCCAAGACGGTCCTCACTGATAACGGACCGGTGCGTGTCGATGTGCCGCGTGACCGGGACGGCAGCTTCGAGCCCTTGCTGATCCCCAAGCATGAGCGCCGCTTCACGGGCTTTGACGACAAGATAATCGCGATGTACGCACGCG
>VFZP01000208.1 GCA_016871115.1 Acidobacteriota bacterium | reverse complement strand
CAAAGCCAAAGTCACCGCGAGAAAATCCTACGGCTTTCGGACCTTCCGCGTCCACGAACTCGCGCTACATCACACACTTGGCAAGCTGCCCGAACCGCCACTTACCCACAAATTCTTCTGACAAACCCTCGTAGTAGATGAACATCCACGGCCGCGCGTCCTGCCCCGGCGGCATGTGCAGTTCCGGCTCGAAGGCGGGTATGTTCTGCGATGACGTGACGGCGTAGGAAATCAAGCCTTGCGGCTCCATCTTGAACGGCTTGCGCTGCAGGGTGAAGTCCATGTTGCGCATGCGAAACGGCAGCCAATCCACTTGCAGAGGCTTGATCATGTACTTCACTTCGTGCACCGGGAGTTCGCGCGAGAACTCCAGTGCGACGTGGCTGGCGAATTCCCCCATGCGTGTTTCACGGTACCGGTACTCAATGATGGATCCGGGCTTCACCGCCGGGAACGCGAGCGACTTCACCTTGCGGCGGGCCCGCTTCTTGCCCTTGTAGACATCAGACTCGCGCATATCGTCCCTTTGCAGGTCCACGATGGTGCCGTCGGGCTGGATCGTGCGCGCGGCGAAGTCACTAATATTGGTGCGGGAGAAGTAGGGAATCTCGACCGTACCCTGGTCTTTGGCGCCCTTGTCGGTAAAAATTTTGGTACGTAGATAGTGCGAGTAAATATAGTGCGAGTAAATAACGAAGATATCAGGCAATTGCACGCGGTCTTCGATGCGGACTTCCCAATAAAGAACCTCAGCATCGGCCTGCGCATCGATCCCCGGCGTCTTCATTGCCAGGTGGGCCGGTTCAATCGGACGCCACGTCTGCGCGGACGCAGCCGCTGCAAAGGCCATCACCCAAACCGCTCAATTTAGCCGCATATTCTTGATTGATAGCAGAACCGCACAAATATCAGTAGTGACCGCGCGCCCTAAACTCAGCCAGGACAGGCCGCGGTTATGTACTAGAGTAGAACCGTGATGTTGGCTGAGAATCGACACGGTGGTGGAACTGTATCTGACAGCACTGCCGGAGGCGGCACGAGCGTGCCGAGAAAGAGAAGTTTACGTCCGCCGGATGGTCCTACTGAAGCACTGCTATTCTGGGCAAGCCATGACACCGTCCCGAGACCGCAAGGCTCAACTCCTCACTGTCTCCACGACCTACTTCGAAGCGCTAACCCGAAAGAACTTCGAGGCCGTCCCCTGGGCTAAGGCTGTCGTCTTCCGGGGCCCCCTGGCACCCCGGTGGAGCGGAGACACCCCTGATTGGCAGGGAGGCGGTGCTGGCGTTCTTCAATGCGATCGGCCCCAATCTCGGCGAGGCGCGCATCGTAGGACATTTTTTCAACGAAGACCTCACGGCCATCATGACCAAAGCGGAGGTAGGTGTGGTGCAGCTCCCTTGCGTTCTGCGCGTTGCGGACCTTTCCGAAGTGGAAGCCGAGGGCCAGATTACGTCTCAGGGAAATCACGACGATCCCCGGCCGGCCATGGCGACCCCGTCCACTTAAATTCATCTTCGAATCGGGTTGAAGCCCTCCGTGCAGGCGCAGGTAAACTCGGAGTATGGACCGGGTTGAGCAACTTTAAGCTGCCATCACGAGCCTGCCCCCTAACGAATACCTGCGTCTTGTCGAGTGGTTCCGTATTCGGGAACAAACGCTGTGGGACGATCGGATGGACCGGGATTCCGTCGCGGGCAGGCTGGATGTGCTGTTCCGGGAGGCGGAGGATGAATCCGCCACTGGACTGGCCCGTGACTGGCCACCTCCCAATTGAATTCGGTCGGCACTCGTCGTTTGTGGGTTTTGTTCCACGGACTCCCCAGCGAAGTTTAATGCCCTCAGGCTTGATGAATCAGCATTGCGTTCGTCAAATTCTCGTGGCCCCACCACGGGAGTGCGTCACACTGGTACCTAGTGTTCGCCACCGCTCTCTCCACCTACCTCCTCACCGCGCCGATCCCGGCGCGGCTCTCTACACGCTGGCTGGAGCGCGCGCAGGCTGCCGGATTCCGCCACCTAGAGCTGTACGCCGCGCCGGAAGTGCTGGCGTATCGCGACCGCGGCCATGTGCGCGAACTCGCCAACTGGTTTCGCGATTCGCCGCTGAAGCCCTACGCACTGCACACGCCGCCGGAGCTGAACATCGCGGACCCTGATCGTGCGCGGCGGCGCGAAGCGTGCGATGAACTTTCGCGCGCGCTCGAAGTGTTGGAGCTGCTCCCATGCCAGTACGTGGTGCAGCATTTCGGCGCGCGCGGCGATCCCTTCCACGGCCGCCGCATCGACGCCTCCTACGCCTCGCTCGACGAACTGCATCGCTTTGTCCGCGAGCGTGGCGCGGCAGCGTTGCTCATCGAAAACAGCACGTGGGAACTCGCGCAGCCCGAGCGCATCGCGCGCTTCCTCGAAGAAACGCGCCTCCCGCTCGGCGTGCTGTTCGACACCGGCCATGCGCATCTCGGTGGCAAGTCCGGCATCGAAGCCGCCTTCGAAGCCCTGCGCCCGTACATCCGCGCCGCGCACGTTCACGACAACAACGGCCACTTCGACCAGCACCTCCCGCCGCTCTCCGCCGCCGGCTCGATCGACTGGCGTTTGGCGATGCGCCTGCTTCGGGGCCACAATGAGATAAAGGTACTCACAGCTTCCGTGCGCGACACGGGGGAGTGGCCGGACGCGGCCACTGCGGTGCATGACTCGGTCGCGCGCCTGCTGGACCTCAAGACCGCCCGCAACGGCGACGAAGAAGAACAATGACACGCATCACGATCTCGCAAGCGGCCCAGCATCTGGGCAAACCAGTGGAAATCGCGGGGTGGCTGTACAACCTCCGGTCCAGCGGGAAGATCTGTTTCCCGCAAATTCGCGACGGCTCCGGCATCATGCAATGCGTGGCCGTGAAGGCGCAGCTTCCGGAAGCCGTGTTTGACGCGCTGAAGAAGCTGACGCAGGAATCGAGCGTGATCGTGCGCGGCAAGATCCGCGCCGAGCAGCGCGCGCCCGGTGGTTTTGAAATGGACGTGGAAGACGCCGAAGTGGTGCAGCGCGTCGACGAAGAAAAGCCATACCCGGTCTCGCTCAAGGAACACGGGCCGGACTTCCTACTCGACCACCGCCACCTGTGGATCCGCAGCCGCAAACAGCACGCCGTCCTCCACGTGCGCCACGAAGTGATCAAAGCCGTGCGCGATTACTTCGACTCGAACGGCTTCACGCTCTGCGACACGCCGATCTTCACGCCTGCCGCCTGCGAAGGCACGACGACGGTGTTTGAAGTGGACTATTTCGAAGACGAGAAGGTCTACCTCACGCAGTCGGGCCAGCTTTATAACGAAGCGACAGCGGCCGCGTTCGGCAAGGTCTACACGTTCGGCCCCGCGTTCCGCGCGGAAAAATCGAAGACGCGGCGGCACCTCACCGAATTCTGGATGGTGGAGCCCGAGATGGCCTACGCCACGCTGGATGACGTGAAGCGCGTGGCCGAAGAGATGATCTGCTTTGTGGTGGGCCGCGTGCTGGCGAACCGCCGCGCCGAACTTGCCGTGCTTGAACGCGAAGTCACCAAGCTTGAAGCGGTCAAAGGGCCGTTCCCGCACATCAGCTACGACGACGCGGTGAAGACGCTGCAGAAGAAGGGCAGCAACATCCAATGGGGCGGCGACCTGGGCGGTACCGATGAAACGCTGCTGAGCGAAAACTATGACCGTCCGGTGATGGTGGACCGCTACCCGGCCCAGATCAAGGCCTTCTACTTCCAGCCCGATCCGGTGCGCCCGGAACTCGCGCTCGGCGTCGACGTGCTGGCGCCCGAAGGCTACGGCGAGATCATCGGCGGCGGCCAGCGCATTCACGATCTTGCGCTGCTCGAACAACGCCTCGAAGAACATAAGCTTCCGCGCGAAGCCTTCGAGTGGTATCTCGATCTGCGCCGCTTCGGCAGCGTGCCGCACGCAGGCTTCGGCATGGGCATCGAGCGCTGCGTGACATGGCTGTGCGGCATCGACCACCTGCGCGAGACGATTCCGTTTCCGCGCATGCTCTACCGCACGCGGCCGTAGTAGTTCACCGCGCTTCGATCCACTGAATGGCGAGGCCCAACTCGCGGTCGTCCGGCGGCACGGACTGCGCGCGGTCCACTGACAACTCCACCGCGAGCGGTCAATTCAATTCAACAGGTGGAGCGGCAGGTTCATCTCAAACGGCTCGGAGCAACTCGTCACCGGTTTGCACTGGCTCGCGTCGCCGGCGCGCACCGTCAAATGAATCGGCCCGCCCGCCAACTGCACCGGCGCACAGAAACCGCGTACAGTCAGTTCGCGCGCCTGCGGCGGCACGCCGATGGTGGCGCGCGCGCCGGCTGGTCCAGTGAAAACCGTTCTCGAGCGTGTGCCAACCAGGGCCGAGGAGATAGGCGTAGGTGGGGTCGCCGAGATCGATGCGCGACGGTGTCGATTCCGGCGCACCCGACGTTTCGTGCAGGTACCGCTGTGTGATGTCATTGAGCCGCCCGCTTTCGAGGCGCAGTACGACCGCGCGTCCGGCGAGCGCCGAGCGGCGGACGATAGTGGCTGGGGCGGTGTAGACGTCCAACGACGGCACACGCCCGCGCGTTTCGATGGACGCGGCCTCGCGCGGCGTGATGCGCACGGTTTGGAGTCCCAACAAACGGAACGGCGAATCGGTGAAGCCGCTGAAGAACAACTCCTCGCCGATGCTTTCGAGGTAGATCTATGCGCCTTGGGGAAGCGTGCGCGCCGCGTCACGCGTGCCGAATATGATCGCTTCCCACGCGATGCTGCGCCGGCGCGCCTCGGACGTGTAGTGCCAGGAATAAGCCCACTGCGCGGGTAACCACGCCGCCAGCAGCAGCGCGGCAGCCCATCGCGGCGCAGCGCAGAGTGTGGCGGCGAGCGCAATGGCGACACCCACGGCCGGCGTCACGAGATAGTACGCGCTGATGTGATTTGGCACCACCAGATAGACCGAAACCGCGATGATGAACCACGCCACGCCGTACTGCACCAGCGTGTCGCGCCAACGCAGCGCCAGCAGCACGGCCACGCCCGCCGCCACCAGCGCACCCACCGTCTCGTTGCCGACTTCAGGCCACACGGCCAAGTAGGCGTACCGCGCGAACGTCACCGGAATCCGCGCATCCACACTCACCGCGTAGATGCCCTCGGCCTGCTTGGGCGCCACCGCCGAGTGCGCCGCCGCATAGGCGGCGGCCACGCCGAACATCGCGGCCATCCCGCGCCGCCATCGCTGCAGCAACAGCAGCGCGGGCAGCACGACGGCCAGTTCCAGCACGCCGAACGCCGCCAGCACAGGCGCCCACACGCCGCGCGATCCACGTGCCCACAACAGCGAAGCGCCGAGGAAGCAGGTGGAGATCAGCACCTGGTTATACGCCGACACCCACGCCAGCGGCCATGCCTGCACACTGTTCGAACACCACATCGCCGCCGCCGCGCCCGCCACCGTGCGCTCTCCGCCCAGCCGCCGCACAAGAGCGTAGAGCAACGCGAGATTCACCGATTGCGTGAGCAGCACCAGCGCGTGATAGGGTGCGCCCCACAGATCGAACAGCCAGCGGAACACCAGAAAAAAACGCACGCTCGCTCAACGGGCGAATGGTGCCCTGCGCCATCGGCTCGAGCAACAGCCGCGGCAGATCGCGCGCCGGATCTTTCAAATGATAGAGCAGCCCCAACCAAGCAAAGTCGTCCAGTTGAAACCAACAGCGATAGCCGTTCCAGTAGAGGAGCGGATTCAGCAAAAGCGCCGGGAGCAGATAGGGCAGGTCAGCGCGCATCTACACGCAAAGACCCGCCGCACCGCGAGGCAACTACAGTTTCAAGCCAAAGATCGACACGAACAACAGCGCCAGCACAGCCGGCACGGCCACGCGCACGCCCGGATGGCCGAAGTTGTACGCGTGGCCGGGGCCCATGCGGTTGGGCAACATCATGCGCGCGTCGTCTCGGTTGGAATACCAGATGCCCCCAATCCACGCATCGTCGCGCGTGGGCTCGGCCTCGCTGTCCTCCAGCCGCTGCGCACGCACGCCGAGCCAAAGCGCGGGGGCCATGAACAGAGCCGGCAGCAAGAACCATACCCACATCGGCCCGGGTAGCGCCTGCGCGGTCTGGCGCAGAGGTATGAGGTCCAACACCACATGCAGTGCGGACACCGCCAGCGATACGAACGCGACCGTCTGCAGGTTCATCCGGCGCCGCGGCGACATCACCGCGCCGGCATCGGCCGCCATCGCATAGGAGATGAAACCGAGCATCGCCTGCACAGCCACTCCGATCCCAAACAGCCCGAACACACTACTGACGCTCTTTGCGCTCCAACGGTCCGGCTCGCCTGTAACGCCCCAGTGCGTGGGGAACCGCGCGGGGATCGCCTCCCGGTTGCCCAGCAGGTACGCCGCGGTGAGCGCCAACAACAACAGACCGAGCACCGGCGCCAGCGTCCACCAGGCGAAGCAGGCAGAGTCCTCCTCGCCCACCGTGAGTGCCGCCTGCCGCAACGTGCCGCCCGCCACCGCGAATGACCGCGTCTCCATGCGCGCCCATTGGATCAGCAGCAGGATCGCCAGCGCGTTCACCAGCGGCGCCCAAATAGCCCCGAACCACAACGCCGCCGAACACACCGCCGCCACCGCCCACAGCCGCGCGCGGAAGCGCCGCACAATGCGCCGCCCATCCGCCGACGCGGCAAAGCCCTCCGGCACCCGCACTGTGAACAGAAACTGGCGCTGCCACAGCGGGAACATCTGCACAAACGCCGCCGGTAGAATCATCGCCACCGCAATCGCCCACACCTGAGCCCAGTCCATAGTTATTCCACCTCCCCGGCCAGCACTCGTAGCTGCCGTGCGATCCACTCGCCCGGTAAACCTTGCGCGCGCATCTCAGCCGCCAGATGCCGCAAACGCCGCTCAAAGCCCGACGCCAACGCTTCCATTTCGGCGGGTGCGGGCGCGGGCAGCACGCCGCGCTCCACCACCTGCACAGCCTTGCCTTGCGCACTCCGCAGCCAGCCTTCTTCGGCCAGCGTGCGGTACGCCTTGGCCACCGTATTGTGATGAACGCCCAAATCCACCGCCAGCCGGCGCACCGACGGCAGCGCCGCGCCGGCCCGCAAAGCGCCGGTCACCAACAGATGGCGAATCTGGTCGACAATCTGCCGGTAGGCGGGCGTCGCGGCTGCAAGGTCGATCAGAATGACGGGCGCTGGCTGCATACTGTCTACTGTACATAGACACTGTACAGGCAACCTGGCCGCGTGCCAAGCCCCAAACGAAACTTACCCACCGGGACTGGGTTAGAATAGAGCGGTCCATGCGTGCTTTTCGACTGGCTGTTTTTCTGCTCGTTGAAGCCGTCACCACGGTTTCCGGCGCTACGTTCGGCACAGTGGTGCCGGTCGTAGGCGGCGTGGCCGACCTGGTGCTCGACGAACCCCGTCAACGCCTTTACCTCGTCAATTCCAACCGCAACCAGGTTGAGGTCTACTCGATTCCGCAGCGCCGGTTTCTCGCCCCCATCCCGGTGGAGCAGCAGCCGCTGGCCGCAGCCATTTCGCGCAACGGCAAGGTGCTGTACGTCACCTGCCATCTGGGCACGTCGCTCAACATTATTGACCTCGACCAGACCACCGTCGCCTCGCGCATCAGTCTGCCGGCGCGGCCGGAGGGCGTGGCCGTGGGCGGCGACGAGCGCGTGCTCATCAGCACGGTCGGCACGGGCACCGGCAACCTTCTGAACGTGCTGCTGATCTACGACCCGTTTGTGCCGCCGGGAGGCCAGGCGCTGATTCCGGTAACCGTGCCGCCGCCGCCGCCGGCCAACCCGCTGCTGCCCCCGAACAACTTCAACCGGCCGGCGCTCACCAACCGGAGCTTTCTTGAAACCAGCCGCGACGGGCGATTCATCATCGGCGTGAACATCCCCAATGCCGCTGCGCGCGCGGTGTTTGTGTATGAGGCCGAGTCTGGCGTGGTGCTGCGCAGCCGCACCGTGGCCGGTGTTTCATCGGTGGTTTCCGTGGCTCCGGACGGCAGCAAGTTCATGGCGGGCCTCAGCCTGTTTGAGACCTCCACTCTCAGCATCCTGGCGCAGCAGAACGCGGCCAACGCGCCGTACCCCTTTGCCACCGGCACCAACTTCAATCTGCAGCAGAACCAAGGCGGCAGCGTGTTTGCGCCGAACGGCACCACCATCTATAGCGCCTTCAACTTTGCGCCGGTGACCAGTCCGGCCACGCGCGCCAACGTCAGCCAGTTGATGTTGAACGATCCGGACAATCTGCTGATCCGCACCGCGCTCCAGATGCCGGAAAACCTGGCGGGCAAGGTGGTCATCTCCGGCGACGGCGCGAATGCGTTTGCGATTTCCGAGTCTGGCATCGTGACGATTCCGCTCGGGCAGATGGAGGCCAACCCGATTGCCGACCTCAGTCAGACCGTGGCGCTGGTGGCCAACGATCAGTGCGGCGTTACGGCTGAGCAGCAATCGGTACGGCTGGAGGTGGTAAACCGCGGCCGTGGCCGGTTGACAGCTTCCACCGCACTGTTGCAACAAGCCCCGCAAGATCCCCCCGGACTCGGCGGCCCAGGCGCTCCGGGCGGCGGCGCTCCGGGCGGCGTCATTATCATCATCATTCCGCCGATCGCCCCGGGCCAGCCAGTTCCCCCGGGCTTCCCGGGTGGCGGAGTGCAGAATCCGGCGGTGGCGGCCACCGCCCCGCGCGTCCAGACCCAGAACACCGCTACCAATTCCACCATCACGGTTTCCTACAATCCGGTCAACCGCGGGATCGGCACTGTTTCGCCCATGCATCGATTCGTGGTGCAGGCGCCGGAAGCAATCAACATTCCACCGGCGATCATGGTGTTTCAGAACAACCGCAACGCGGAGTCGCGCGGCGATATCGTCCCCATCCAGGTGGGCTTGTCCGCCAATGAAGGACTCACCGACATGGTGATTGACTCGGGCCGCTCGCGCCTGTACATTGCCAACTCGGCCATGAACCGCGTGGAGGTGTTCGACACGCGCACCCGCACGATGGAAGCGCCGATCAAGGTGGGGCAACTCCCGCGCGCGCTCGCTTTTGCGCCGGACGGGCAGACGCTGTATGTGGCCAACTCGGGCTCGGAGGCGATCACGATCATCGATCTCGAAAAGCGCGAAGTGGCCGGCAGAGTCAAATTCCCCGCCTTGCCCTTCAACGGCAACGTGCCGTTGGTGACGCCTTCGCTCATTGCCGCCGGCCAGCGCGGGCCGCTCGTCATCATGAGCGATGGCACGCTGTGGCGCATCGTTGGCAACGAAGCCGTGCCGCGCGCTTTTAACGTAGGCGTGATTCCGGCCGCCGCCAACGGCCGCCAGGTGATCAATGCGCCGCGCACCATGGCCGCCTCGCCGAACGGGGAAGTGATCCTCGTCTTCTCCAGCCAGAACGGCACGGCCTACCTGTATGACTCGGCTGTGGATGACTTTGTGCAGTCCCGCCAGATTGTCGCGCCGAACGTAGCGGGTTATCGGGGCCCGGTGTCGGTGGGGCCGCGCGGCCAGTATTTCTTGGTGAACGATCAGATTTTGAACCAGTCGCTCACGCCTATCGGCAACGCCGGCACCCTGCCCGGCCCAGGCGGTGGAACGGCGGGCGGCGCCACGCAATCGCGCCCGGTGGCCGCGGTCACCAGCGTCGGCGTGCAGCAGTTTGCACGCTTCATCATGCCCACCATCGCCAACGCGAATGCGGTGTTGGCGCTGGGCGACGCGGGCACGGTGGAACTCGTCGACGCGGTAACCGGACAGATCATGCGCACCGCGTCCACGCTGGAACGTCCGGCCTCCACTGCTGTGGGCAACCAGGGCGTAGCGGTGAACGGACGCACCATGGCTGTCGACGGCAACACCGGCTACGTGCTCACCACCAGCGGCCTTAGCATTGTTTCGCTCGATCCGCCGGCCACGCAGGCCACGCGGCCCACGATTTCCCCCAATGGTGTGGTGAACAGCGTGAGCTACACGAGCCAGATCGCGCAGGGTAGCTATCTCGCCATCTTCGGACGCAATCTTTCTGCGGCCACCGCCACCGCCGGGTCGACGCCGCTACCCACGCGCCTCGGTGGAGTTTGCATCACGATGAACAATGTGCCGCTGCCCCTGCTTATGACGTCTCCCACGCAGATCAACGCCTACATCGCACAGGATCAGGCAGTGGGCCGCTTTCCGGTTGTGGTGCGCAACGTCGATCAGCGCCTTGCCTCCACGCCATTCACTACCCAGATAATCCGCACCGCGCCCATCGTGTTCTCTGAGCCCGAAACCAAGCGCGCGCTGATCTTCCACCCGGACGGACGGCCCGTGACGCGCGAGAATCCGGCCAAGCGCGACCGCGTGATTACCATGTACGCCGCCGGGCTCGGACCCACCACGCCCATCGTGCGCGGCGCCAATCCCGCGCCAGCCGAGCCGCTTGCCGAGGCCGCGGACTTGAAGGTGTTTTTCGGCGATCCGACGTGGAACGGCGCTGAAATCATCGTCGACTGGGCTGGCCTCGTTCCCGGCTACATCGGGCTGTATCAACTCAATCTGCGCGTCCCCGGCAATCATCTGCGCGGTGACGCGCTGCCCGTGACCATTCGAATGGGCACGCTAAATAGCACGGCGGGTCCGGTGGTAGCGGTAGACTAGTGTCCTGTAACGGAATTAGCGTTCAATAACGGCAGCCAGGGATTCCCGCGCCCTGGTGATCTTTCGGAGGATGTCTTGGCCGTTGGCTTTCCATTTATATGGCGTCGGGGCCTCGGCGCGAACGGCCAGAAATTCCTCG
>VFZP01000207.1 GCA_016871115.1 Acidobacteriota bacterium | reverse complement strand
CGCCGCTGCCGGCGCTGCGCCGTCCTCCTCGAACTCGGCTACCTGGCTGCGCGCTATCTCAATCACGCCGGTGGCCGTGTAGAGCCGGACTGTATCTCCCGATACCTCGTGGCGCTCGGCGGCGAGGCGGAAGCCGTTGCGCAGCACTACCTGCTCACCGCCCAGCAAGGGCAGCGCGGCAAGCAGAGCGAGAGCGATACGCATGGCGTCGACGCATAGTATGACGCGCCGGCCGCCCGAAGCGTGGACCGGATTTGCCCGATTGCTATGATGAAAGACTTCCATGACCACGCTATCGCACCTTGAATGCAGCAAGTGCGGCGAACGCCACGAGGCGGGTAAAGCCCACAATTTATGTGTGAAATGCCAGGGTCCGCTCCTGGTTCGCTACGACCTTGAAAAGGCGCGCCAGAACTGGAGCCGCGAGTGGCTGATGCGCGCTCCGGCGTCGATGTGGCGCTATGCCCCCGTGTTGCCGGTGTCGCGCCCGGAGTGCCTCGTGTCGCTGGGCGAAGGGTTTTCGCCGCTCGTGTCCTGCAAGAGCACGGCGGCGCGGCTGGGGATGAAAAATCTGTGGGTGAAGGATGAGGGCATCAATCCCACCGGCTCGTTCAAAGCGCGTGGATTGTCCTGCGCCATTTCGATGTGCCTGGAACTCGGCATCAAGGAGATCGCGATTCCGTCGGCGGGGAACGCGGCCAGCGCTTCGGCGGCCTATGCGGCGGCAGCGGGCATCAAATGCCACATCTTCATGCCGAAGGACGTGCCGCAATCGAATTTCCTTGAGTGCAAAGCGTTCGGCGCGCACGTAACGCTGGTGGACGGGCTCATCTCCGACTGCGGCCGCATCGTGGGCGAGCGCAAAGCGGCCGAGGGGTGGTTTGAAGTGTCCACGCTCAAAGAGCCGTACCGCATCGAGGGCAAGAAGACGATGGGCTACGAGGTGGCCGAGCAGTTCCAGTGGCAGTTGCCCGACGTGATCTTTTATCCCACCGGGGGCGGCGTGGGCATGATCGGCATGTGGAAAGCCTTTGCCGAACTGGAAGCGCTCGGCTGGATTGGCCCGAAGCGCCCGAAGATGATCTGCGTGCAGGTGGAAGGCTGCCAGCCGGTGGTGCGCGCGTTTGAGCAGGGCGCGGCGGCGAGCGAGTTCTGGCAGAACGCAAATACGGTGGCGAGCGGGTTGCGCGTGCCCAAGCCCCTGGGTGACTTCCTGGTGCTGCAGGCGGTGCGCGAAAGCGGCGGCACGGCGATTGCGGTGTCGGACGAAGAAATGATCACGGCGGGCATTCAACTGGCCACCGAAGAGGGCATGTTTGCGGCGCCGGAGGGCGCGGCGTGTGTGGTGGCGCTGGAGAAGCTCCTGGCCAACGGTTTTCTGAAGCCGGAGGAGCGCATGGTGATCTACAACACCGGGGCGGGGCTGAAGTACCTGGAGGCGTACTCGACGCGCTTTCCGCGGCACATGGCGAGCGAGGCGGACAAACTGGGCGGGTTGATCACGCCTCGGTAGCACTGCCGCCGCTACGGAAAAAGTCCGCATTGGCCGATTGGGCGATATATGGGCCCGGTTCACCCGCTCACCAGTATCAGCCGTGCCGTGGGAAACGCCCGCGTGGCCCTGCTGGTGCTGCTGCTTGCGGCCGGCTCGGCGCACCTGGTGTATGAGGGTTTGGTGAACCTGATCTATTTTTCCCAGGTCGAAGCCACGGTCGAGCGAGTGGCCCTCGTTCCCGCGCAACCTGGCACGCTGGCGGGCAGGGCGGTCGAAAGCGCGGTCGCCTATGTCCGTTACGTTTCGCCCGCTGACGGCAGAGAGCACCACGGACAAATCGTCCCCATCGGCAAGTTCCAGTTGAGGCGGGTACGCCAGTTTCGGCCTGGAGAATCGTGGGTCATCCTAGCGCACAAGGACGATCCGCGCGCGATCAAGATGTTGAACTGATGCCGTTAGGTTGTTGCCGCAAGCCACGCTGCGGTAGCCTGAGCGTATGCGAATCATGATGGGGCTGATGGCGGTGGCGATGTGCTGGATTCCGGCGTCTGCGCACGCCGACGAAGGCATGTGGACGTTTGACGCGTTCCCGGCCGTGCGCGTGTCGCAGCAGTATGGCGTGAAGATCGACCAGGCTTGGCTTGACCGCGTGCAGAAAGCGGCCGTACGGTTATCGGTGGGTTGCTCGTCGTCTCTGGTGAGTCCCAACGGTCTGGTGCTGACCAACTGGCACTGCCTCGCCGCGTGCGCGCAGGATCTCTCCACCAAAACCAACAACATCGCCGAAAACGGCTTCGTGGCGGCGACGCAGGCCGAAGAACGCACCTGCCCGAACACCCAGGCCGAGATTCTGCGTTCGATCCGTGATGTGACGCCGCGCGTTCGCGCCGCGATGGCGGGCAAGCCGATGGCGGAGGTGGCCAAGGCGCGAACGTCCGAGATCGCGCGGATTGAAGACGAAGGCTGCAAGGCCGACCCGAAAACCAAGTGCGAAGTGGTGACGCTCTACCAGGGCGGCGAGTACAAGCTCTACACCTACCGCAAGTATGAAGACGTGCGCCTGGTGTTTGAACCCGAGCAGGGCACCGGCTTTTTCGGCGGCGACCCGGACAACTTCAATTTCCCGCGCTTCAATCTCGATGGCGGCTTTGTGCGGCTGTATGAAAACGGCAAGCCCGCCGTGACGCCGGACTATCTGCCCTGGGCGGCCGATGCGCCGAACGAAAATGACGTGGTGTTTGTGGCGGGCAATCCGGGCACGACGTCGCGCCTTTTCACGGCATCGCAACTGATCTTCCAGCGCGATTGGCGCTTGCCCACGCGCCAGCTCATCCGTGCGGAATTGCGCGGGCGGTTGCTCGCGTTCAGTAGCATCTCGGCGGAGAACAAGCGTCAGGCGCAGGACATCGTCTTCAGCGTGGAGAATTCCTTCAAGGCCCAGTATGGCGAGCAGCGCGCGCTGCTGGAGTCGGCCTTCTTCGGTTTGAAGGTGGAAGAAGAACGTAAGCTCCGCGAAGGGCTGCGGGCCAAACCGGATCTGGCGGCCAAGCTAGGCGATCCCTGGGCGGACATTGAAGCCGCCGTGGCTGAGCAGCGCAACCAGTTTCTAACGCACGATTTTCTCGAAGAGCGCGCCGGGTCGATCTCGACTCTGTATATCGTCGCCCGGCAGTTGGTGCGCGCTGCTGAGGAGCGCCAGAAGCCGAGCGCCGAGCGCCTGCCGGGCTTTAGCGACAGCGCGCTGCCGCAACTGGAACGTAGCATGCGCGAGAACACGCCGGTGTTTCCGGGAGTCGAGCGCGTTGGGCTCGAATTGTGGCTGAGCAAGACGCGCGAGTATCTGACGGTGGACGATCCGCGCGTGCAGCGGTTGCTGGGGAAAGAAAGCCCGGAGGGGCTTGCCCAGCGCGCCATTGCCGGAACGCGTCTGGGCGACCCGAAAGTGCGCATGGCCCTCTGGACGGGCGGCAAGGCGGCGGTGGATGCCTCAACCGATCCGCTGATTGTGCTGGCCCGGCACGCCGAGCCAGACGCGCGCGCGGCGCAAATGGAGTGGCGGGAAAAAGTGGAAGGGCCGATTGCACTGGCACAAGATCGCATCGCGCAGGCGCGGTTTGCCCTGCTCGGCACCTCGGTGTATCCCGATGCCACGTTCACGCTGCGGTTGTCGTATGGACAGGTGAAAGGCTGGTCTCATCTGGGCCGCACGGTGCCGCCGTTCACTTCCTTGGGCGGCGCGTACGAGCGGGCCACGGGCGCCGATCCGTTCATTCTGCCCAAGCGCTGGGTGGCGGCCGAAGGAAAGGTGGACAAGACCATCCGCTTCAATCTCAGCTCAACGAACGACATCGTGGGCGGCAACTCCGGTTCACCGCTGATTGACGCGCACGGGCGCGTGGTGGGCGCGGCGTTTGACGGCAACATCCACTCGCTCGGCGGCGCGTATGGGTTCGATTCGGCGTTGAACCGCACGGTGTCGGTGACGACGGTGGCCATCACCGAGGCGCTGACGAAGATCTATGGAGCGGCGCGGATTGCCGCGGAATTGAAGGCGGGCGCGCGCTAGGGAACCACGTGAGCCAGGCTGCCATGTAAGCAAGATCCTTGAGTCACCTCAGTTGGTCGCTTTGTACGGGCTGGGGAGTCCCTGGCCGATTGCATTACTATGCGGCTGGCCTTGACGATCGCTGGACTCTGCGGCTGTTGCCTTGCGTTGTCCGCGTCGACGTCTCCTAAGCGCCGCGCGGTCGCGCCTGCCAAGAAGAGGTTGGTGATTGCACCGCCGCCGGGGTCGAGTGTGCTCAACGAGGGAGAAGGCGGCGCGCCGAACGGCAAGCCCCTCACCGATGCTCCCGTCCAGGCTTCGGCAGTTCGGTGGGTGCCGGCGGATCAGGTGAAGGCCGTGGTGGCCGGGCCCACCTTGGCGCAGGTGTTGGAGAAATTGGGGCAGCCGTTTTCGCGGCTCGTGGGCGATACGCAACGCTTCACCTATGTGATGAAGAACGGCGCGTCGGCGAAGCTTGACTTCGAAGACAGCAAGTTGACTGCCTCGCGGATTCTCGCGCCTGAGCGATAGTCCGACACGAGTGTGCTGGCGATGCGCTCCGCTACACCATCGCGGCCGGCGGCGCGGGTTCGTCCGGGCTCCCGGCGTTTGAAAGCGGCAGCCGGATAAGCAACACGGCCAGGGCCACCAGCACCGCAAAGCCCACGGGGTAGGAGTGGCCCCACGGCACAATCTTCGAAAGATCCGGAATCCATTCCTGCTTGAATTGCAGCGCCGCGTAGACCAGCCCGATCAGCGCTTCGCCGGCGATCAGTCCAGATGCCGTCAGCACACCAGCGTTCTCCACGCGCGTGAGTTGCGCGGAGTTGAAGCCCTTCCGGTGCGCGATGGTCTCGGCCAGCCAGCGCGTGAGGCCGCCGCAGAAAATGGCGAACGTGGTGCCGAACGGCAGATACATACCCACGGCCACCAGCATCGGGCTGCGCACCTGCGCCATGATCATCACGATGCCCAGGAAGATGCCCACGCCTACCAGCGGCCACGCCATATCGCCGCCCACGATACCCTGCGCCAGCATCGCCATCAGACCGGCCTGCGGCGCGGGCAGTTTCGGGCTGCCGAAGCCGGTGCCGCCGTCGCGGATGTCGCCCTCGTGGAGCAGCCAGAGCGGGAAGTACATCAGGAGGCTGGCGGCGAGCACGGACACGAGTTCGACAATCTGGATGGTGCGCGGCGTGCCGCCAAGAATGTAACCCACCTTGAAGTCTTGAAGAAGTTCGCCGGCCACGGCGGAGGAGACGCACACAACGGCCGCCACTCCCAGCACCACGGCCACGCCCTTGGCGCCGGTGAAGCCGAGCGCCACCATCAGCAGCGCCGCGATGATGAGCGTGGATAACGTGAGTCCGGAGATGGGGTTGTTTGACGAGCCGATCACCCCGACGAGGCTTCCCGACACCGTGGCAAAAATGAATCCGACGATGATCATGACCGTGGCAGCCACCAGCGCTGCCGTGATGTCGCCCGCAAAGAAATAGTAGAGCCCGATCATCAGCAGGAACATGACGCCGATCATCGAGAGCACCACCTTCGAACTCATATAGCGCTCCGTGCGGCTGAGTGTTTCAAGCGACGGTGTTTCGCCCTTCAGTTCCGCGAACGCTCGCGAAAGGCCGCCCACGAGCGAGTTGCGCATCTTGAATAACGTGAAGGCCGAGCCCACCAGCATGCCGCCAACGGCAATCGGCCGCACGATGAAGCGCCACACCGACGCGGCCATGCCGTCCCAATTCGTTACGCCGTCTGCGCCGGTGAACTGTGGCTGCAATTGCGGGCCGAGGAAGTAGATGAGCAGCGGCACCATGAGTCCCCACGAGAGCACGCCGCCGGAGAACTGGAGCGCGGCGAGCTTCGGGCCAATCACGTAGCCCACGCCCAGGTACGCCGGGCTGATCTCAGGCGCGGCAAACGAAGTGAATCCGCCCGCCGAAGCAGCCGGCGCTGTAGCGGCCGCGTCTAGTTTCACTTTGCTGGTGCCGAGGCTGCCGATCGAGATGCCGGAGAAGTTGTGATCGAGCGCGTAGAATCCGAACTTGCCGAGAATGAACGCCACGCTGCCGATGACGATGTTGTAGAAGAGATACTTCACAGCCTGCGCGCCGCGCTGCCCGGCTTTGTGAATTTCGGCCGCGGCCGTGGATTCAGGGAACGGCAGTTCCGGATCTTCCACCATTCCCCGCCGCACCAGCGAGACGAACAACACACCGACAATCGAGCCCACCACCATCAGCGAGGTGGACTTCCAATACGCATCGCCCAAGACGAACGATGGCCACGCGCCGGCAAGCACAAACGCCGGCAGCGTAAAGATGGCGCCCGCGGCGACGGACTCTCCAATGGAGCCCGCGGTGCGGCAGATGTTCTCTTCAAGGATCGAGCCTTTGAACAGCCGCAGCGCCGCCATGCCGATTACCGCCGCCGGATACGTGGCCGCGATGGTGATGCCCGCGCGCAGCCCCAGGTACGCATTCGCCGCGCCGAGCACCAGCGTGAGCACGATGCCGATGAGCACCGCCCGCCACGTGAACTCGGTCATCTGCATGCTCTCGGGAACGAACGGCTGGTGCTTCTTCGGTGTTTCGATCATAGCGGCCAGCATAGCTTGCCCGAGACGGGCGGCGCTACTGGCCGTGGGCGCGACCGAGTATGAACAGCCACGACGCATAATGAGAGTGGATGTCACAAACAGAAACGGCGACGCTGGCGGGCGGATGCTTCTGGTGTCTGGAGGCGGTCTTCGACGAGGTGCGCGGCGTGGAGTCGGTGGAGTCCGGCTACATGGGCGGAGCCTTGGATAACCCGTCCTACGACGAAGTAGGCGGCGGTGAGACCGGGCACGCCGAGGTGGTGCAGGTGCGCTTCGACCCCGCCGTGATCGGATTTGCCGAGTTGCTATCGATCTTCTTCACCGTGCATGACCCAACGACGCTCAACCGCCAGGGCAACGACGTAGGCACCCAGTATCGTTCGGCCGTCTTCTTCCACACGCCCGAGCAGGAGCGCATCGCACGCAAGCAGTCGGCGCACGTGACCGCGCAATTGGGTGAACGCGTAGTGACCGAGATTGCGCCGGCCTCGCGCTTCTGGGTGGCTGAGCCGTATCACCAAGAGTATTTTGCGCGCAATCCCCGGGCCGGGTATTGCCAGCTTGTCGTCGCGCCGAAGGTGGCGAAGTTTCGCCAGTACTTCGGGGACAAACGAAAGGGATGAAGCCTAGTGGGTCAGCATTGCTAACAGCGCCCGCACAACTTGCCGCATTTGTTCCTCGCGCGTGATGGTCGCTGCGCCGTCGAAAAGCTGATGCCGGTAGAAACCGAACTGCACATGGTTGCCGCCTTCAATCGCCACCCAGCGGGTGTGCGGAGGCAACTTGTCCCGGTTGGCTTGCACCGCCGCAATCGGCGCCACGCCGTCGTGCGTGCCGTAGATTTTGGTGACAGGGATGGTGAGCGCGGCGAGGCTGAAGTCTCGTGGGTGGGTGGTGCCAAGCAGTGCGAGTCCGGCCACGCGCGGCGCATTCGGGCGCTCGTGCACGAAGCGGGCGGCGAGCATCGCGCCGCGCGAGTGCCCGGCAATCACTCAACAAACCGGTGGTCCCGCGGCAAGGGCCGACTGCAAGTGCCTGAACAGTTCCTGGATCTACTTCTCTGTGAATGCCGAGCGCATCGGAAGGTAGTTGAGACGCAGAGGATGCCCTGCCTCAGCGATGGTGCGCGCCAGGCGTACGTAAACTTCCGGATCCACCAGTCCGCCGGGCAGGAAAACCAAGCCCGATCGCATGGTGCCTGATTGCGGAACGAATGTGGTGTTCAACTCGCCATGCACGACTCTCGCAGTCGCGCTGCTCTTTAGCAACTCCGGCGCAACTCCTGCCGCTTGAAAGCCAATGATCAACCAAGCCGTGAAGCCGAGGCCGGCCGCGACCCACACCCGCCAGACTGTTTGGCGCAAGGAGGGCATTCGTTGATGGTGGCATACTGAAAACCTGCCTATGCGATCTGCCACTCTCCCGCTCCTGTTGCTCCTTGCCTCCGCCGCCCTCGCGCAGGTCACGCCAGGCCGCCGCGCGGCGATGAAGGCTGACCTCGCCTGCGAAGTCGACGCGATGAAGAAGCAGATTCAAGTGATGGTTGACTCGGTGTTCAGCTTCGGCGAACTCGGCTTTCAAGAAGAAGAGACGTCGAAGTATCTCACCGGAATCCTCGAAAAAGAGGGCTTTACCATCGAGCGCGGCGCGGCGGGCATCCCCACCGCATGGGTCGCGTCATGGGGCTCGGGCAAGCCGGTGATCGCGCTCGGCTCCGACATCGACTGCATTCCGCAGGCGTCGCAGAAGCCCGCCGTGGCCTGGCATGAGCCGATGATCGAAGGCGCGCCGGGGCATGGCGAGGGTCACAACTCGGGCGTGCCGCTGAATATCGCCGCGGCGCTGGCGGTGAAGAAGGTGATGATGCGGGAGAAGCTCTCGGGCACCATCCGGTTGTGGCCCGGCGTGGCCGAAGAGCAACTCGGCACCAAGGCTTACTACGTGCGCGCGGGGATGTTCAAAGACGTAGATATCGTGTTATTCGCGCACGTTGCGTCGAGTTTCGGCGCGGAGTACGGACCTGTGGGCGGCACGGGCATGGTGTCCGTCGAATACCGTTTCAACGGCGAAACTGCGCACTCGGCCGGCGCGCCGTGGCGCGGGCGCAGCGCGCTCGACGCGGTGGAACTGATGAACGTCGGTTGGAACTACCGGCGTGAGCACCTGCGCGTGGGGCACCGCTCGCACTACGTGATCACCAACGGCGGCGATCAGCCGAATGTCGTGCCGCGCAACGCAGCGGTTTGGTACTACTTCCGCGAGGCCGACTATCCGCACGTGATGGACCTTTGGAAGATCGGCGATCAGATGGCGCAAGGCGCGGCGCTGATGACGGGCACCACGTTCGATTCGCGCGTGCTGGGCGCGGCGTGGCCGGGCTTCTTCAGCAAGCCGGTTGCCGAGGCGATGACCGAGAACATCAAGAAAGTCGGCATGCCGGTGTGGAGCGAGGCGGATCAAACGATGGCGAAGGCCGTACAGCGTGAGTTGAAGCAGCCCGAGAAAGGGCTTTCGCTCAAGGTGGCGGAACTTCGCGCGCCCAAGACCGACGACGACGATCAGGCAGCATCCATCGGGCCCATGGGCGGCGAGTCAGACGACATCGGCGACATCTCCTGGAACGTTCCCACCATCGTGCTGCGCTATCCCGCCAACATCAGCGGCACCCCGGACACAATTGGGCGAACGCCATTGCGGTGGCCACGCCGATCGCGCATAAAGGTGTAGTGGCTGGCGCGAAGGCGCAGGCCATGACGATGCTCGATATCCTCACCACGCCTGTGCTGGTGACGCAGGAGTGGGACTACTTCCGCACCGTGCAGGCGAAGGATCGCAAGTACGAGACGTTCCTCCGCCCCCAAGACAAGCCCGCGCTGCGGCTCAACAGGAAGATCATGGATCAGTATCGCGGCGAGATGAAGAAGTTCTACTACGATCCCGCGAAGTACGGCACGTATCTCGAACAACTGGGCATCACGTACCCGACGGTGAAAAAGCCATGAGGATTGCCGCTGCTCTCCTCATCGCGGGCGCGGCGCTGCAGGCGTAAACCGATGCGCAGCTCATCGCGCGGCGCCATGAAACGGAAAAGAAGCTTCAGGCCATCGCCATCGTCGAGCGGAAGCTCATGATCCCGATGCGCGACGGCAAGCGTATGACGACCGACGTGTACCGTCCCAAAGACGAGTCGAAGAAATACCCGATCGTCTTCAGCCGTACGCCGTACAACTTCAACTTCTGGGATGTGAAGCTGGGCGCGCCGCGCGACATGACCACGGAACTGGAAGCCGTGCGCCGCGGCTATGGGTACGTGCAGATGAACGAGCGCGGCCACTTCTTCTCCGAGGGCAGCTACGGCATTCTCGGCGCGCCGCTCAGCGACGGTGTAGACGCCATTGAGTGGATGTCGACGCAGCCGTGGTCAAACGGCAAGGTGGGCGCCATCGGTTGCTCCTCCACGGCGGAGTGGCAGATGGCTGTCGCCGCCCTGGGGCACAAGGGGTTCGCCACGATGATCCCGCAAGGTTTCGGGGCGGGTGTGGGCCGCGTGGATGGATTTTTCGAACAAGGCAACTGGTATCGCGGCGGCGCCGTGCAGTTGTTGTTCGCGGCGTGGATCTACGGCCAGCAGAATCAGGTGCGCCCGATGTTCCCGCCCAATGCCACGCGCGAAGATCTGATCAATGCCTCGCGCATGTTCGATCTCGCGCCGCAGATGCCGCCGGTCGATTGGTCGAAAGCGCTGCAGACGCTCCCGGTGAAGAACATCATTACCCCACATTTCCGTTTTGAGCCGCGCGTGCGAGTCTCTCGGATGCTCGTCCGCATCAATATCCATAAGGGTTTGAAGGCAGCGAAGACCCCTGCGGAGGACAGCACCCAATGGGTGACAAACAAAACCAGCCCTTTCAGCTCTCTTGCAACGGCCTTCTCAAGATCGACTGCCAGGGATCGCGCGTTACCTACGATGGCGGTCTGATCCTGGTGCGTGAGTTGGACGAGCGGCTGGGCTTCGGTGATCTCATTGCCCAACACCTGACCGACTCACGGCGCGGCAAGAATACCCAGCTTCCGCTGGCGGACTTACTGCGCCAGTCCGTCTACAGCCGGATTGCTGGCTACGAGGATGTCAACGATGCCGAGCGGCTCTCGCAGGATCCAACCTTCCGGCTGATTGGCTCCGAAAAGACCTGGGAACGTGGCGCAGCGC
>VFZP01000206.1 GCA_016871115.1 Acidobacteriota bacterium | reverse complement strand
GCGCAGTCTTCGCCATCAGCCATCACGCCCTCTTCGCGCGCCAGCAATTCCAGGTAGAGCTTCGGCTTGGCCCGCGCCGTCCGAACCCTGGGCGCGGGCGAAGGCTCAGGGGCCGGTTTGGCGGCAACCCCCCCCCGCGCCGCGGCTGCCCACCAGCCCTCCTCGGGAAGCACGTAGCAGCTCTTGTGGGCCCCGGCGCGATTCCCTGCCAGCACCAGAAACGAGTATTTGTCAGAGAGCAACTGACCGGATGGGTCCTTGGCTTCGACGCTATGGCGGGCCGTGGATCTCGGAGTGTAGGACTGCGTGTCGGACGTCCTACCGGCACTGATCCGCTCGCTGAGTAGAACGACTCTGCCCGACGGCTCCGTGACGGTGATCCGCGCCTTGAAGTCCTGCTTCAGTGGAACGGGTTGCCCCTGGCTATCCTGGATCGCCACGATCAACTCCACGTTTTGCCCGACACGGACCGTATGGGACGCCGGCCGGATACTGAGTTTGAACGGTATGCCGGCCGTCTTCTGCACATAGGCATCGTTTCTTTGGGGCCCGGCCTGTGTGCACAGCGCCAATGCCAGAACTGAAATCGAATACTGGAAGATCATGGGAACGCGACCTCGATAGGTAGTGCGCCGCCGCGGTGCATCGTTACACGCGTCTTGCGAGTAGGCCGGTGGTCCTGGCTCGACAAAATCCCCTTACACCGTAGCGCCCGGCCCCTCCCCCGCCCCATAATATAGGTGTGGACAGCCATCACCGCACCGAGCGCATCGCCGAGTCGCTCCGCGTAGAGCTTGAGGAAATCCTCAACTACGAGTTGAGCGACCCGCGCATCACCACGGTGGCCGTCACCGAAGTGCAGCTCTCGCCCTGCCATAAGAAAGCCCACATTCGCCTCGCCCTCGGCGGCACCGAGGCCGAGCAGGCAGACTGCATGCAAGCCATTGAAAAAGCCAATGGTTACGTCAAAACTCTGGTGGCCGACCGGATCGATATCTTCCGCCTCCCGGACTTCTACTTCGACCCTGACCTAGATCCCTCCGTTCGCGACAAAGTCGCCTCTCTTTTGCGGCGGGTGAAGCGGGGCCGCCCGCGCGGCTAGCCGGAAAAACCCTCTTGTGAATGATGCTCTTATGCGGTTGAGTGTGTTACCGTTGTGGTGGACGTGGGCCGTTTTGGCGGCTGCGGGTTCGACAGTCGAGGCGGCCGAAAAGCTGCGCATCGAGTCGAGCCTCGATGCCATGGGTTCCGTCTATACGATCGTGGCTTATGGAGAGGATCGGAATCAGCTCCAAACCGCCGTCGATCTGTCTTTTGAAGAGATCAAGCGGCTGGACGACCTGCTATCCAACTATAAGCCGCGCAGTGAGTGGAGTAAGGTGAATCGGGAGGCCTCCAGCGGCCCGGTTCGAGTGAGCCCGGAGTTGTTCCAACTGGTGGAGGCCTGCATGCGCTATAGCCGGGCAAGTGACGGTGCGTTTGACATCACCGTGGGCCCGCTTGTTCGCACGTGGGGCTTTTTGAAGGGAACCGGAAGGCTCCCGCATCGCGCCGAGATCCGCACGGCGCTCACAAAGGTCGGCTATCGGAACGTGACTCTGAACCGCGACAATCTGACGATCCAGTATGCGCGGCCCGGCGTGGAAATGGACCCGGGCGGCATCGGCAAGGGCTACGCCGTAGACCGGATTGTGGAAATCCTCCGCGCGCGCGGCATCTCAAGCGCCCTGGTTTCTGCCGGCGGCAGCAGCATCTACGCCATCGGCGCGCCGCCCAGCGAACCCAAAGGCTGGAGCGTGAAAATCCGCCATCCCAAAAAGGCGGAAGAGAGCGTGGCCGAAGTGCACCTGCGCGACGGCTCCATGGCCACCAGCGGTACGAGCGAAAAGTTCTTCTACAGCGGCGGCAAGCTCTTCAGCCATATCTTCGATCCCCGGACCGGTTATCCGGCGGCCGGGATGTTTTCGGTTTCGGTACTGGCCCCGCGCGCCATCGACAGCGAAGCGTGGACCAAGCCGATGTTCATTCTTGGACGCTCCTGGGCGTCTCAACATAAACCAAAAGACCTCCGGGTCTTCTTCTGCGAGGGCAAACCAGAAATCCGATGCGCGTGGCTTCAATGAACAGCCGTTTCCTCGACGCCTGCCGGCGCCGGCCCACCGACGTGCGGCCAGTGTGGCTTATGCGGCAGGCAGGCCGCTACATGAGAGAGTACCGGGAGATTCGCAAGCACCATTCGATCCTCCAAATCTGCAAGCGCCCGGACCTCGCCGGCGAGGTGACGCTGCAACCGGTGGAAAAGCTCGACGTGGATGCCGCCATCATCTTCGCCGATCTGTTGCTGCCCATTGAACCGATGGGGCTCAAACTTCAGTTCATCGAAGGCGAAGGCCCGGTGATCGATAACCCGATTACCAACTCCTCGGACGTCGACTCGCTTTCGATTTCCAATACCGACGACCTGGGCTATGTGGGCGAGTCGATTCAGCTTGCCTCGCGCGCCCTCGCCGGCCGCGTGCCGGTGATCGGCTTCGTGGGCGCGCCGTTCACCATGGCCAGCTACATGATCGAAGGCGGCCCGTCGCGCACGTTCCTCAAAACCAAATCCATGATGTACCGCGACGAAACGTTGTGGCGGCGTCTCATGGGCAAGCTGGTGGACGTGCTCGGCTCCTACGCGCTGATGCAGATTGCCTCCGGCGCGCGCGCCATTCAGGTGTTCGATAGCTGGGTGGGCGCGCTCGGTTCAGACGACTATGTCCGATACGTGGCGCAATACTCGCGCGCGTTGATTGAACGCATTCGCTCCGGCGGCGTGCCCGTCATCCACTTCGGCACCGGCACCGGCGGCTTCTTCCGCGAACTCCACGCGGCGGGCGGCGACGTGCTGGGTATCGACTGGCGCATCAATATCGATCAGGCGTGGATGGACATCAGCTACCGCTCGGCGATTCAGGGCAACCTCGATCCGGCCGTCCTCTTTGCGCCGTTGCCGGAACTCAAGCAGCGCGTGCATGAACTGCTGAAGCGAACCGGCTCGCGCCCCGGCCACATCTTCAACGTGGGCCACGGCATTATGCCGGAGACGCCCGTGGAGAACGTGAAGGCCGTGGTGGAGTTTGTCCGCGAGTTCCGCCCGTAGCGGAGACGGCGGGGTGGAAGATATCGATCCCGAGGCGGCCATGGCCTTGCTGCGGGCGAATCCGCTGCCGTCCTGAGCTACGCGCATCGTCTGGTGCGTCAGCGGGTGGACAGCACCGCCATGCGCCGGTCGGCCGCGACGTTAACATACCCGAATGCCGAGGCCGGCAACAACCCTTGCGTAGCCTCGCCCGGAATCTCCGCCGCTGTGAGGCGGCGCCGGATGCTCCCGATTGCTACCGTCGCCTTGCCCACTCCCGCCGCGATGGAGCCATTGTTGGTGATCATTCGCGTCCGCTGCTGGTAACGGAGTTGCCCGCAGAACAGCACCAGAGCCGACGCGCCGGAATCAATGATCAACTCTTGCGCCTGGCCGTCCACCTGCGCGGTCAGGCATGGACGCCCGGCCGCTTCTCGCAAAGCTACACGGAGTCCATCGGCCGGCGGCTGCCCGTCCAAAATGAAGCGGCCCCTCCGGAAGTCCAGCAAGTAGGAGTGCCGCCGCAACCAACTCTGTCCCAACACGCCATCCGCACCGCGTAGCACCACCGGCGCGTAGATCGTCTCCCCGTCTTCGTCGGTCACTCCGCCTACCTGGACTCTCAGTCGACCCGCGGGCGCCTCGGCAACCCCAGCCGCCGTCACCTGCTCCACGCGATAGAGCGCCCGCGCCCCGATGCGCGCGGCGGCTTCCGGCCGCAACATACTCGCCTCGGCGCCGGTATCCAGCAACATGCGGAACGGTCCAAGTCCGTTCAGGTAGACTTGAGTGAGCATCATGGAGTCCAGCGCGCGCGGCGGGCAGCGTCACCTCCAGGTAGGCGCGGCCAGCGGCGATCAGGCTGCAAATCAGTAGGAAAATGGGCTTCATGTGGCAACCCTACGCGGGGCCGCCCGCAGAGTCGCGATGGATCGGTGATCTGTTGGTGATTGGGCGCCATGCGCGGTGATGATGGTTTTGTGATGGACGACAACCTCCAATTTTTTGAGTTCGATACGGTTGTCGTGGACCCGCGCGCATTTATCGTGTAGCGGGCGGGCGAGCGGCTCGATCTGGAGCCCAAAGCCATCCGCGTGCTGCTCCATCTCATCCGGAATCGAGACCGCGCGGTGGGCAAAGAAGAACTGCTGCGGGAGGTGTGGGAGGGTACCGCCGTCACCGACAACGCCATCACGCGCGTGATCGCGCAACTCCACCGCGAGTTAAGGGACGACTCCCGCGCGGCGCGATTCGTCGAGACCCTGGCCAGGGTTGGCTACCGGTTTATTGCAGAGGTGCGCGAAGTGCGCGCACCAGCGCCGAAGGTGCCCGTCGCACCCGTGGCCCCCACGGCGGGCGTCGATGCCAAGCCGTCGTTCGGGCCGGATGGCCGCTCGTTCATCTACTGCTCCAACAAATCCGGGCGCTTTGAGCTCTACCGCCGCGAACTCACCAGCGCCGGCGCCACGGTGCAAGTGACCAACGACGGGCAGCAAAACCTACATCCGGCATGGTCGCCGGACGGCCAGTGGATCGCCTATCATTCGGCGGCACGGCGCGGCATCTGGGTCGTACCGGCCGTGGGCGGTACGCCGCGCCGTCTCAGCGAGTTTGGTTCGGCGCCCGCATGGTCACCCGACAGCCAAACCATCGCCTTCACCGCCGCCGAGCCCTTCAGCCTCGCGCCGTTCGATACCGGCAGCCCAGGCACGATCTGGACGGTGGCCCTTAACGGTTCGGTGCTCCACCAGGTAACTCACACGGGTAGCCCGCGCGGTTCGCACGCCGCGCCGTCCTGGAGCCGCGACGGCAAGCGCCTTGCCTTCGTATCGCTCAGCCGCGACTCAGGGATTTTCGTGCTCGGTCTCGCTTCGGGCCAATCCGCACCGCTTGTACGAACCGGCTTCGACATCCCACGGCTGCCCGGCAACTTCGTCAGCCGCGTCCGGGATCCGGTGTTCGGGCCGGGCGACGAGATGCTCTATTTTTCGGCCGCCGGCGAACGTGGTGAGCATGCGATCTGGGTCGTCTCCCCCAAAGGCGGGGCCAAGCCGGCGCGAGTGTACGCCTAGCAAGCAGACATTCCCACGGGCCTTACGCTTTTGCCAGACGGCGCGCGGCTTCTGTTTTCGCGGCTGCGCAACTCCAGCCAGCTATGGACGCTCGACAGCGCGGGGGGCGGGGAAGCCAAGCCGCTCTTCAAAGAGGAAGTGTTGCGCGCCTTCGTGCCCAGTTACTCGCCCAACGGTAAGTGGCTGGCCTTTGCCGTGGAGACGCAAGGCCGCAACCGCGACATATGGGTAATGCCCGCCGAGGGCGGCGGCGAGGCAGTGCCGGTGTCGCCGGACCCGGGCGCCAAGGAAGCCGGCAACATCTGGACGCCCGCGGGCGAACTGCTCTACAACCACGGCAACGGCCCGAACGTCGAGTTTCGCGGCTATGATCCTGTGACGCGGAAGTCACGCACCATCCTCACCCGCGATGTCAGCGGCATTTTTCATCCGGCCCTGATGCCCAATACCAAGGACCTCCTGGGCTCTTGTTCCACCCCGATGAACATCTGCCTCGGCCCGGCCTCCGCGCCCACGCCGCGGCAGTTGACGTTTGAGCGCGAGCGCGCGTGGTTTGCCATCACCGATCGCGCCGGCGAATGGCTAGCCTTTCAGATTGCGCGCGGAGAAACCACGCAGATGGCCGTGATGCGCACCGACCGCACCGGTCTCAAAATGCTGACAAACGACGCGTCGCAGCACTGGACGCACTCGTTTTCCTCCAACACCCGCCGCATCGCGTTTGCGTCGTACCGCGAAGGCGTGTGGAATCTGTGGTGGGTCGACCGCGTGACCGGCGAGCGCAAGCAACTCACCAAGGGTACGGCGTTCGGCTCCTTCTTGCGTGCTCCGGCCTGGCGGCCCGGCACCTAACAGTTTGCCTACGAGTGGTTCGAGTCGCGCGGCAACATCTTCCAGTTCGACTTGCGGCACCCATGAGGAAGCCGCTCCGCCGCGTGATCCCGCAAGTGGCGGCGATTGCCGCCGCTGGCCTCGCCGTGCGCTTCCTGCCGGTGTTGCCCGGCGCGCTGGGCAATGCCCTGGGCGGCTTTTTCTACACGCTGCTGGTGGCGCTGCTGCTGAGCGCGGCGGGGGTACGGCCCGCTGCGGCGGCATTGGGCGCGCTGGTGTGGAGTTGCGGCGTGGAAGTGGCGCAACTGTGGCATTCGGCGTGGCCCGGCGTTTTGCGAACCACGCTACCCGGGCGGCTGGTGTTCGGCAACACGTTCAACTGGCTCGACTTTCCGCCCTACGCCGCTGGCGCCGCCGCCTACTTCCTGTCCCGGAACGCGACGTTGCGGCCGGCCTGGCGAATGTAGCTGCGGTCCATGTACTCCTTGGTGCGCGGGTCGCCAACGACATAGTTGTCCAGGAAAGACAGCACCGCCGAAGGCAGCAGCGCCTGAAACGCCTGGCACTTTTCCTCCGGCGCGCCCTGGCACTCCAGCCATTGGTCGCCGTAGTTCTCGTGCCCAAACGCTGCGTCGTCCACCCACAACAGAAACTTGTCGCCGGCGGGTGAATGCAGAAAACCGGCGCGGCGGCCATGCGGGATCTGCTCGTGTGCATCGCCCTTGCCGGTGGCGAGGAGCGTGGGACGGTCTCATGTGCTCCAGGACGTCGTCCGGCCGTTAAAAGTCGTGTCAAAAGTGCAGCTGTAGCCGGGCGAGGTTGCCGACAGCGCCACCACCGCGCGCGGCCGCGGGTCGATGAAATAGCCCGGGCCTACAGAGCGCTGGCCATTAAACTCCCGCCCGATGCTCGATACGCCAGTCGACCCGGCGGAGTGGCCCAACACACCAATGCGGTTCAGGTCCACACGGACCGCGCCTTCACGGCTGAGCCGTTCCACTTCGTCCAGAATCGCCTTCATGTCGAACGGGCGATCCCACGCCGGCCCGTCGGATGCCGCGCACTGTGTGGCGTTCATCTTCAGGTAGGTGCACAACCGTTCCCGGTCTTCTCCCGTGCGCGCACGGAAGGCAGGCGCAATCGTCAGATAGCCGTGCTGTGCGCCCCATTCACCCCACTGGCTCATCGCCCCGCGGCTTGCACCCACATCGTTGCGCCCGTCGCCGCCGCCATGCGCCACAATCAGCACGGGCCACGGCCCGGGTTTCCCATCTGGGCAACGCACGGTGATCTCCGTGCGGCGTTCAGACCCCATGATGTCGGTGTAGACGACGTCGCGGAACGGCATCGTTATAACAGGCCAGGTTTGTTCGGCGCGATAGAGGCAGCCCGCAAAACCAGGACACGCGACTGGGGCGGTGCGCGTCACCGGCACTTCGGCGCGCAGGGTGGCCGTACCCCCGCTGGCCGCGTCAATCTACTTGCGGTCCAGCCAATTGCGCGCCTGGGGCACGTTGCGGACGCGCGTATCGAGAAACGCAAGCACGGAAGAGGTGAGCCACGCGCGGAAATTCGCGCAGGCGGCGGCCTCCACTCCTTTTGCTTCACACGCTGCAGGGTCGGGGTCACCGAAAAAGTCGTGGTAGACGTTCACCCTGTCCGCATCCAACTCATACCTGGCACCGTTTCGAACGACAGGCGGCGGCGCGTGGGCGAGATCGGCGGCGTGGCGTCGCCCGCCGAGGTGGCGAGAAACACCGGCCGGTCGATCGCGTCATACGCCGTGCTGTCTTCAAAGCGGTCCGTATCGAAGAAGAACTCGCGATCCGGAGAAGCTGGCGAGAGCGCCACAAACGCCACGGGCCGCTCGTCGGTAAAGAATGCCAGTTCGCGCTTCTCCGGTATGAACATCCGGCACGCTCCTCCGAGCGAAAGCGCGGCGGATGAGCCCTCGGCAAAACCCGCCACGGCGATCTGCTCCAGGTTGACGCGGCCGTGCCACTCGGCGGGCCCGGCTGCGCTGTTCAGCCGCGCCAGTTCGTCAATTACCTTGCGCAGGTCGCCCGGCCGGTCATACTGCAGAGGATCGAAAAGCGCGCACATTTCGGCGGGCACGGCCAGTTTCTCGCAGGCCTGGGTGAGCGTCGCACGGTCACGAAGCGCGTGCCTCACCGAGACGGTCAGGCACCCGGCGCCCGCCGTCGCTTCGCTCCACTTCTTCATCAGCAGCGCCGTGGCGGCCGGAGGCTCCTCGGTGCCGCCGTGAGACCAGATCACCACCGGCAGCGCCGCAGCCGCGCCGCCCGCGGGGATGCGAACATGGAACGACACTGCACGTTCGGCGCCCGTGATGTCGCGATAGCCGATGGTGCGGGAGGTTTCCGTAAAGGGCCGCGGCGGACCGGGGCTGTAGAGGCACGCATCGCCATGCTGATTGCACTGCGGCGGTAGCGCCGGTTGCGCCCAAAGCGCAACCGCGGCCAGCGGTAGGAAGAGCAGGCCTCGACGAAAACCAAACATCCCGGTCCCCCTTGAAAAAGCAATGACTGTCATTGGCGCGTGGAGCGCGCTCTAACAGGGGGATCGGAAACCGGGCGCGGGGTGGATCACTCCTGGGGGACTATTTTTGGCCGCCACGGAGATAAGCGTCGTCACCCGACAACCAGTCCGCCCGGATGGGTGCGAAAATGTCGAAACACTCACTGTCTTCGAGCACGTCCACGCGGTGCGGCGCGTGCGACGGAATCTGCATGCACTGGCCCGCCACGATCGTCTCTTCGCGATCGTCAAAGATAAACTTGAGCTTGCCTTTTTCCAGCACCGTCACCTGCTCGTTCTCGTGGCTATGGCGCGGCACCACGCCGCCGGCGCGCAGAGTGAGCCGTGCGATGGTCACGCGGTCGGTGTGGATCACCTGCCGCGCGAACTCTGGATTCAACTGCTCAACCGGGATGTCGGACCATTGATGGCGCTTCATGCGTAGCAGTGTAGCGCGGGGCCAGGCCGGCGCGGTTAACATAGTCCGGAATGAACATTGCTTTGTCGCCTCGTGCCGCCGACTACCGGAACCGCCTGCTCGCGTTTTTCGACCGGCATATCTATCCGAATGAAAAACTCTACGCCACGCAGGTGAACACGGGCGCGCGCTGGAAGACGATTCCGCTCATCGAAGAGCTGAAGGGAAAGGCCGCAGCCGAAGGACTGTGGAATCTGTTCATGCCGGAAGCGCCGTTCGGGCCAGGGCTCACCAACCTCGAATACGCGCCGCTGTGCGAAGTGATGGGCCGCGTGCCGTGGGCGCCGGAAGTGTTCAACTGCAACGCGCCGGACACCGGCAACATGGAAGTGCTGGCACGCTACGGCACCAAAGACCAGCAGGAGCGCTGGCTGTGGCCGCTGCTGCGCGGCGAGATCCGCTCTTGCTTTGCGATGACCGAGCCGGCCGTGGCCAGCTCTGACGCCACCAACATTGAATCGGCGATTGTGCGCGACGGCGATGAGTATGTGATCAACGGGCGCAAGTGGTGGTCCACCGGCGCAGGCGACCCGCGCTGTGCGATCGCCATCTTCATGGGCAAGACCGATCCCACCGCGGCCAAGCACAAACAGCAATCCATGATTCTGGTGCCGTTCGATACGCCGGGCGTGAAGGTGGAGCGCATGCTGAACGTGTTCGGCTATGACGAAGCGCCGCATGGACACGCCGAGGTGAGCTACACCAACGTGCGCGTGCCCGCCGGGGACATGCTGCTGGGCGAAGGCCGCGGTTTTGAGATCGCGCAGGGACGGCTGGGGCCGGGCCGCATTCACCACTGCATGCGTTCGATCGGCTTGGCCGAACGGGCGCTGGAGTTCATGTGCAGGCGCGTGCGCGAGCGCGTGGCATTCGGCAAGCCCATCGCCCAGCAGGGTACGATTCGCGCGGACATTGCGGACTCGCGCATGGAGATCGATCAGGCGCGGCTGCTGGTGATGCACGCCGCGCGCGTGATGGACGAGGCCGGCAACAAAGCGGCGCGCGCCGAGATTGCCATGATCAAAGTGGTGGTGCCCAACATGGCGCTGCGTGTGCTGGACCGCGCCATGCAAGCGCACGGAGCTGCAGGCATGTGCGAGGACTTTCCGCTCGCATCGGGTTGGGCTTTGCTCCGCACGTTGCGCCTTGCCGATGGGCCGGACGAAGTGCACCAGGAAGCGATTGCCAAGCTGGAGCTCAAGAAGTACGATCCGCCGAAGGCATGAGCATGCCGTCAGCCCAAACCCTCCCCCCCCCGCTCGCCGCTTGGCAGGGTTGCATGCGCTAAAGCCCATGCAACCGCACTCTCCAGCGTGGGGGTCGAGAGACGGCTGTCAAGGCAACTCTTCGGGTGCGCTTCGCGCAGCCTTGACTGCCGCCTCTCGGCCCAGAAAGCCAATTCTCAAACTCGAATTCAAAACAGAAAGGAGTCCAGTCAGCTACCGTCCTTCAGGCTCATCGTTCGGTGAGAATATGCTGAGTCGGCCTGTTGAGGCTCAAAGGCCGCAGTCGCCACACATCCTTAGCGGTTCGTGTTATCACCAAAGAGTAACGAGCGCGCATGAGAACCGAAATCCTGATCTTCGCTATTGGGGCGGCAACCTGGGCCCAAGGCATGGCGCCCGGCAATGGCGTCGCCCAGGCCTCGCGCCCGCTTCCTAAAGGAATGAAGCCCCCGGCGGTCGACTATCGTAATGTCGCCGCCATCGGCGGGCTAACCGGCGTCAATGTTTCCGGCGCGGAACGCGGCAAGCAATACATTGTCGAGGCGACCGGCGCCGGAACAGCCATGTTCGACTTCGACAACGACGGCTGGCAGGATCTGCTCTTCGTCAAC
>VFZP01000205.1 GCA_016871115.1 Acidobacteriota bacterium | reverse complement strand
AACCCCGCTGGCCGATTGCGACTTTTCTGGTTCAGCCAAGTGATCGGACTTCAGCGAGGGCTGGAGGGTGCCGTCCAAGCGATTGGCCTGGCCGGCGTGCCGGGGGAACTCCACCTGTTGGGCCACGATCCGATGACTTCGCTGAAGCAGTTGACTGCGCTCGCGGACCAGTGCGCGCCACGCCTAACGGTGGTGCATCACATGCCGGTTCGTCCGGATGCGATTATCGAACTGGGGCGGCAGTTTGATGTTGGGTTGTCGCTGGAGCAGGACCGGCCTTTGAACCGGAACCTGTGTCTCACGAACAAGTCCTTCACTTATATGTTGGCCGGCCTGGCCGTGGCTTTCACTGACACCCTCGGTCAGCGGCCGCTGGCCCATGACATCGGCCCGGAGGCGTTGCTCTTCAAACCCGGAGACACCGAAGCCTTCGCGGCGGGACTGCGCCGTTGGGCCCAGCAACCCGACGCCCTGCTCGCCGCCAAGCGGGCCGCGTGGGCGGCGGCGGCGCGGCGTTGGCATTGGGAACATCCCGAGGAGCGCGGCAAGGCACTCAAACTGGTGGAGCAGGTTTTGACCAAAAGTTCACGATCGGTCAGGCGATGACGCTTCATCGTCTTCCCCAGTTTTGCTGGTAGCAACGATTCCCTGACTCATGTGCGGCTTCATCGGCAGGCTTAACCTGACTCCTCCAGTGAGGTCACTGGCGTGCGGGCTTCCGTTTCTCGCCCGCCGCGGCCCGGATTCCAACCAGTTGCGCACCACGGCCGACGGGGTGGTGGAATTTCTCCACGCCCGTCTGGCGATCGTGGACCGCGGGGCGGGGGCGCATCAACCGATGCGGGACACGGCGGCGGGCGTCATGATCGCGTTCGTCGGGGAAATCTACAACTACACGGAGCTGCGTCGCGAACTGGCGGATTATCCCTTTCGCACCCAGTCCGACACGGAAGTGCTGCTCGCCGGCTACGTGCGGCATGGCCTGCGGTGGATGGAGCGCCTGCGGGGAATGTTCGCCGTGGCCATCGCGGACGAGCGGCAGCGGCGTTTGTGGTTGGTGCGCGATCCGGTCGGAAAAAAGCCGCTCTTCGTGGGCCGCTGGCGGGATGGCATTTACTTCGGCACCACGACGCTGGCGATGGCGAGCGCCACGGCGGAAGCTGTGAGTTTGGATGCACGTCACCTTACCGAGTGGTGGCGCGATGGACACTTCCCCGCCACCAGCGCGGGCTTGGCGAACACGGAAGCCGTGCTGCCGGGCGAAGCGTGGGAGTTCGACTGGGCCGGCCAGCGACTCGGGCGGCACCGCATTGATCCGCCTCTGGCCAGCGAAGCCCCGCCTACCACGGTGGCTGAAGCCAGCGAGCGATTGCGCGACCTGCTCGCCCAGGCGGTTCGGCGCCGGTTGGACAACAATCCCAAACCCATCGCCCTCATGTCCGGGGGAGTGGATTCCACGGTCATCGGTCAACTCCTCGTCGCGCAGACGCAACCCGAATTCCTCGCGCTGGGCAATGTGGTTCCCGGGACGTTCGATGAGCTTTACGCCCGCTACGCCGGACGCAGATTGCAGGTGCCGGTGAAGGTCCTCCGCCCGCCGCTGGGGTCGCTGCCGAAAGAGATCCAGCGCGTGCTGGACTTGCAGGATGAGCCGCTGGCGCTCTTCGCCTACGTCCCGTTGGCGTTGCTGTGCAAATTGGCGGCAGATCACGGACGCGTGCTGTTGACGGGCGATGGTGGCGATGAAGTGTTTTACGGCTACGGCCGCCCGACGGACTGGGCGAATCGTCCGGCCGACGCGACGGTGACGGCGTCATCCCTGCGCTGCGGGCCGCCCCTGCCCGAATGGCTGGGCGGCTGGGCGCGCCACACGGTCACCGAGGGGTTGGTGGCGCACATGCACGCGAAGATGGATCGCGCCTCGGCGGAGCAGGGACTGGAAGCGCGTTGTCCGTTCTTGGATTGGGACGTGATGGCCTTTGCGCGCTCGTTGCCACGGGAACTGCTCTTTCACCGGCCGGCGGCCAAGGCGCTCTTGAAGTCCCAACTGGCAGGCTGGCCGGGCTGGTTCGTGGATCGGCCCAAGCTGGGCTTCTCCTACAGTCTGCGCTGGGCGTGGGGTGTGCGGGGTTTTTCCGGCCTGCGGGAAATGGTGGAGCCGGAAGCCCAGGCGACCTTTGCGGAAAATTTGCCCGCGGTGCTCCGCGCTCCGGCGGCGCACTGGAGCAGCACGAATATCTTCCGCCACTTCCCCGCCGCGTGGCGGCTGGCGGTGTGGAGCCTCTTCCTGCGTCGCCACCGGATTGCGACGCGCCGCTGAATGGCCGCTCCCTCCGTCGTGGTGTCGTCGCCCTCGCTGCGCGCGCGCGGGTTGGAGGTGGCGCGCGGTCTGCGCGAGGCGGGATTACTCCGTGAGTTCGTGACGACGCTGGGCTGGAACCGCGATTCCCGGGGCTACCGCTTGGCGCGCGCTTTCGGCGGTGGCGTCGGACGTGAGTTGGAACGCCGTTGTCTGCCGTCGGCGCTGGATGGCTGCGTGCATGCCTACGGCTGGCGCGAAGCCGTGCGCGTGGCCACGCATCGACTCACGCGCAACGAAGTATGGACGGACCGCGTATGGTGGTGGGCCGAGCGAGGCTACGACCGCCACGTCGCGCGCCGCTGGGCGGGCCGGGTGCCGTGCATCTACGGTTTCGAGCTGTCCTCGCTGGAGACGTTCCGCGCCCAGAAGCGGGCTGGTGGCCGATGCGTGCTCGCGCAGCCGATCGCCCATTACCGGACGCTGGAGGAGATTCTCCGCGAGGAGCGGCGCAAGTTTCCCGAGGCCGCCACTGAATATGACCGGCACCTGGAAGCCAGCTTGGGCCGTGTCAACTCCATCAAAGAGGAGGAACTCGCGCTTGCGGACTTGGTCGTGGCGCAATCGGATTACGTCGCCGAGACGTTGCGCGCGGCGGGCGTGGCCGCGGAGAAAATCGTTTCGCTCCCGTCGGCCGCGCCACCGGTGCAGCCGCCGCGCCCGGAATTTCCGCGTGACCAAATCACCCTCCTCAGCGCCGGCTCGCAGTCGCTCCGCAAGGGCACGCATTACCTGTTACAGGCTTGGCGCTCGCTGAAGAATCACGGCGGGCTGAAGCTGTGGATGGTGGGCAACAACACGTTGCCGGCGGCCTTCACGCGGGACTTGCCCGGCGAAGTGTGGGTTTCTCCGGCGGTGCCGAAGCCACGGCTGCTCGAGCTATACCGCACCGCTTCCGTGCTGGTGCTGCCGACCCTGGCCGAGGGCTTCGCGTATGTTGTGCTGGAGGCGATGGCGGCCGGGCTGCCGATCATCACCACGCGCAACTCCGGCTGCGGCTCGTTCGTGCAGGATGGCGTCAACGGCTGGCTGGTTCCCGCCGGCGATGCCCCGGCGCTGGCCGAACGGCTAAGGTGGTGCGCGGCGAACACGGATCGGCTGCCCGCGATGGGCGAGGCATCCCGCCAGCGTGCGGCCCGCTGGACGTGGGATGATTTCGTAGCGGAGCATAACCGCCTGATGCGTGAGTTCGTGGAGTCAGGCCAAATCGCGGCCGTGGAACACCATGCTTAATCGACCCGCACTGATCGGGCATTTGATGGAAGCGACTGGGCCAGAAACGCGTGATGTCCAAGGCGGTTTCAGCGAGGACAGACCCCGCGTGCAGAAGCGGGAGCTTAAATCCACTTGAAGGCGATTACAGCATCGACTCCCTGGGTGGCGGAACCGCGTGATCGCTCCAGTAATAAGTCACAGGAACCGCGTCGCGTGCTGTTTGTCAGCCCGCATTTCCCACCGGTCAACGCGCCGGATCATCAGCGCGTGCGTGCGATGCTTCCGCACCTCGCGGAGCACGGCTGGTCCGCCGAGGTGCTTTGCGTGGGTGCCGAGCAGGTGGAGGGTGCGCAAGACGAACTGCTGGGGCAAGTGCTGCCCGCAGGCGTGCGCGTGCATCGCTGCGCTGCGGTCCCACTCAAGGTGGCGCGTGCGCTGCGTTGCGGCCAGATCGGCTACCGGGCCTTTTTCCAGATGCGCGCCATCGGCGATGCCCTGCTGCAGAAGGGCCGTTTTGACTTGGTGTTCTTTTCCACCGCCATCTTCAACACGTTGGCGTTTGGCCCACGATGGAGGGCGCGACCGGGCGTTCCCTATCTGGTGGACATGCATGATCCGTGGGTCACGGATTACTACGACCAACCCGGGGCCGCTGCGCCGCCTGGCGGGCGATGGAAGTTCGCGCTCGCACAGGCCATCGCCCGACGCTGCGAGCCCCGCGTGATGCGCGAGGCCGCGCACATCATTTGTGTTTCGCCTGACTATCCTAGGATGCTGCGCCAGCGCTATCCCGAGTTGCCGGAGGAGCGGTTCAGCGTCGTGCCGTTCGCGGCACCGCAGCATGACTTCGAGGCATTGGCCAAGCTGGCGGTTCCCACGCCGCTCTGGCCAGCGAATCCACTTCGACCGCGCTGGCTTTATCTGGGCCGCGTGGTGCCGGCGATGAAGCTGCCACTACAAGGTTTCTTCCGATGGCTGGCGGGTGGGGAGACGGCCCCGGAGGCCAGCCCGGAGCCGTGGTTTGTGGGAACCAAGTATCTCGGCACGGATCGGGCGCGCAGCTTGGTGGAGGAGTTGGCCCAGGCCGAGGGAATCGGCGGACGCGTGCATGAGCATGAGTCGCGAGTGCCGTATTTCGAGGGCTTGAAGATGTTGCAGCGCGCCGACGCGGTCTTGGTAATCGGCTCCGATGATCCGAGCTACAACCCTTCCAAAGTGTATTCGGTGCTGCTGGCTGGCCGCCCAGTGCTGGCGTTGGTTCACCGGCGAAGCGCGGCGGCGGAGCGGTTGAGCGAGTGCAGCAACACGGTGGTGATCCCGTTCGACAACGCCGACACGCCGGAGGTCATCGCGGGACGATTGACCCAAGCTTTGGGGGGCAGCGCGAAGCCTCGCATGCCGGACGGCCTGAGAGTCAGTCAGGAATTGATCACCCCCTTCACGGACCGAAGCATGACCGCGCGCATCGCGGCCCGGATGAGCCAGGCAGTTTAAGTTTGTCGGGAGTGATCCGTCCGTCGCCGGTTTGTTGGATTGGGAAGTTCTGCGTTGAATTGGCTTGATGGACAACCGCCTCGAACCCAAAGAACGGTTGTTGGGGATTGATGGACTGCGCGGCTTGGCGGTGCTGTGGGTGCTCCTGGAACATGCCGGACGAAGTTGGGGCTTGGTTCCCGGAACCTACGCCTACGAATGGGTGAATCGCGGCGGCTTGGGCGTCACGGTCTTTTTCGGCATCAGCGGTTTTGTCATCACGCGCCTGCTGGTGCGTCACCATCTCGAAGCGGGGGTGAACGGGCTGGCTGCTTTCTGGCGGGCACGCGCGGTTCGACTGATGCCCGCCTTTCTGGTGTATCTGGCTGGCCTGTGGATCATGGGCTGGCTGGGCGGGCCGCAAGTCGCGCCGACGGACATGGCTTGGAGCGGCTGCGGGGCGTGGAACTATCGCGGACTTTTCCGGGCGGCGGAGAACGGGGCGTCAACTTGGTTCCTGGGGCATACGTGGTCGCTTTCGTTGGAGCAGCAATTCTATCTGGGCTGGCCGCTGGTCCTATTGGCGTTGGGCAGCGGGCAGCGGCTGCGGGTGGTGATGGTCGCGCTGATCCTGCTGTCGCCCGCAATCAGGGTGGCATCGTATTTTTTCCAACCCGAGACGCGGGGCATGATCGGCATGATGATCCACACTCGGCTCGACGCGATGCTCTCGGGATGCTTGCTGGCTTTGTGTGAATCTACGTGGCGAAGCCACCCCGTGGCCGTGCGCTACGCCGGCTTGTGGGTGGCGTTGGCGGCTTTGTTCTGTGTGTTTCTAGCACCGGCTTTCGGTCAGCACTACCGGGGTGGCTATTGGCTTACAATCGGCTTCATGCTGGACTCTTTGCTGGCCATCTTACTCGTCGTGTGGGCGACGATTTGGTCCCCCAACTGGCTCGCGAGCGGGGTGTTGCTTTGGGTGGGACGAATCTCCTACAGCCTCTATCTCTGGCAGCAGTTCTTCCTCGGGGACACGCTTATTACGCGCGCCTTGAGCTGGCCGATGGCACTCGCAGTGGCCGTGGGTGTGGGGGCGGCAAGCTACTATTGCGTGGAGTTGCCCGCACAACGATGGCATGCCGCACATTGGGGTGGAAGCCGACTTAAGCCATCATGAGACTGGCGTTTGTCGTCTCCCACCCGATCCAATACTATGCGCCGTTGCACCGGTTGCTGGCGTCGCGATCGAAGCTGGCGATCAAGGTCTTCTTCACCTGGCATGGCGGCCACGAGGCGGTGCACGATCCGGGCTTTGGCAAAAGGCTGGCTTGGGATATTCTCCTCACTGACGGCTACGAACACGAAGTCGTGCCGAATGTTTCCAGCGACCCCGGCACGCATCACTTCTGGGGTCTGCGCAATCCCGGGCTGCCCGAACGGTTGCTGGCCTGGGCACCGGACGCCGTCCACGTCACGGGCTACGCCTACGCGTCCCATCTGCAATTGCTGAGGGCGCTAGCCCGCCGCAAAATTCCGGTGCTATTTCGAGGTGATTCGCATTTGCTGGATGGTCGGCACGGCTGGCGGTGGTGGTTCACACGCGCGGCATTGCGGCGGATTTATGCTTGGCCGACGGCCTTTCTCTGCGTGGGCAAAGCCAACCGTGCCTACTATCGAGCCTGCCGGGTGCCCGAGTCCCGTTTGTTTCCCTGTCCGCACTCGATTGAGGTAGACCGGTTTGCTCAACCCCACGAAACGCTTGAAACTCAAGCGCAAATCTGGCGCCGTGAGTTGGGCTTGGATCCGCAGACGCGGGTGCTGCTTTTCGTGGGGAAGTTTGAACCCAAGAAGCAGCCCTTGGAATTGATGGACGCGTGTGCAAGTTGGCCGGTCGGCGACTGGCGTCTGCTCCTGGTAGGCGATGGCGAACTGGGCGATCTGGTGCGTCGGCGCGCGTCAGCCAACCCAAACCGCTTTCAAGTGCTGCCGTTCCAAAACCAGAGTCGGATGCCGGTTGTTTACCGGCTTGGCAATATTTTCGTTTTGCCATCTGCTTACCAAGAAACATGGGGGCTGGCGGTGAACGAAGCGCTGGCGTGCGGAAGACCCGTGCTTGTGAGCGACCGCGTCGGATGCGCAGCAGATGTGGTGGAGCAGGGCGTCAACGGCGAGGTTTTCCGCGCGGGGAATTGGGCAGACTGCCGCGCGGCGTATGAGCGCTTGCGTGTAAAGCCAACGGCCTCTGCGGCAGGCTTGCAAGCGAGTGCCCGGCGGTTCGATATTCCCGTCACGGCGGATCATCTGATGGCCGCCCTTCGACAAGTCACAAAAGCATGCGTCAACAAAGGCTAACCCTCTGGGTCATCGGGATCGGTCTGCTATGGTCGCTGGCCAGCTCGCAGTTGCTGCGGGTGGACGGCGGCACCCTGGGGGCAAGTCTGGTCTTGTTCGTCCTGACAGTATTGCCCGGTTGGCTCTGGCTTGTGAGGGGGATGCCGCACCTGCCGCTCTGGGAGGCGTATGCAGCGGCGCACGTCGCCTACTACTGGCTGCCCTCTGGTCGCGAGCAGTCAGATATGTTAGGGCAACCGCCGGAGATTAGGATTATATGCCTGCTCGGCGTGAGCGTTTTCATGCTGGCTGGGTGGACGGTGCAGATCTTGGTGCTCCGCTGGGCGCATCTGCGGCAGCGGCCGGTTTGGTCCCTTGGGGGCATGGCGGTGAGCAGTGGGCGGAGCACCGACTGGGCGTGGTGGGCGCTTTGGGGGTGCGCCCTGTATTCCGGGATGTTGTATTTCGGATTGGTGCTGCGCATAGTCCCGCAAGCCATCGCGCCTTACATGGCAGCATTGGTGCGGATTACTGGCGCGTTGGGGGTGTTCACCTTAAGTGTCAGGATGGGCCGTGAAGGATTCCGACCCATGCATCAAGTAATGTTTATTGGAGGGCTGTTTGCTTATTCTGCCTTTGAATTACTCGGGGGACTGATGGCCAGCAGCGTGGTCATGTGTGGCAACGCACTGTTTGCCTACACTCTGGGTGCTCGCCGGCTGCCCATTGTGAGTCTGGCCGTGAGCTTGGCAGTGCTCACGTTCTTTAATTTGGGAAAGAGTGAATGGCGAATTCAGTATATGGACACGTATGACTCATTGAGCGTTACGGAGCGCCTGGGCGACTGGATAAAGTTTTCTTGGCAGGCAGCCGAAGCCCGACTTTCAGGTGTCCGCGATGAGCAAGTGCAAACAGCCCTGGAGCGCACGGACCTTTCTGGCATTCTCGCCCGAGTGGTTGCTACTACACCTCGCGACGTTCCCTTTTGGGAGGGACAGACATATTCGGATGGACTCCAACTCCTGGTTCCTCGGTTCATCAACCCCAACCGACCTGAGTTGCATGCCGTCATGCGCGATATCGGGATCACCTACGGCTTCCACTCCAATGTCCAGGCCTCTCAGGGCACGAACATCTCGGTCGGCCCGATCGCCGAGGCGTGGATGAATCGAGGGTGGCTCGCACTGGTGCTGGTGGGGGGTTGCTATGGGTGCTTCTTCGCAGTGGGAACCATTATCGCACTGGGTCGCCAAGCTGAACAAGCGGGCTTCCTCGTAGGCGTTTCTTTCTTCAGCTTCATTGTTGCCGGAATTGAGCACCTCAGCTTCACGATGTTCATGTCTTTTCTCCAGAGCTTTGGACTCACGCTGGGCGTGCTATTTGTTCTGAGCGTGTTCCAGAGTCGGTCGGCTTCCGCCCCGCGTGCTAACATGCCGTTGATGCCCGCCAGCTTGACCAAGCAGCGAACCGGTCGGGGAAACAGGCTCGATTAATGAGGGAGATCCACCTGTGGGTGCCGGAACTGGACGTGACCAAGGGAGGCATCCAAGCTTTCTCCTATTTTTTCCATGCCGGGCTGCGCCAAGTGCTGGCCCCGGTTCAGCTCCGAGTGCTGGCCCGGCAGGGCGTGGGGTCGGAGGGGCTGGGATTTCACTGGCCCGGCTGGTTGAGTCGGCTGGTGTTTTCCGCCGCCTTGCTCCACGGTGCCTGGCGTGCCCGCCCGATGCTGGTGCTTTCAACGCACGTCAATTTTCTGCCCGCCGCCCACTGGCTAAAACGACTTTGCCAGACCCGCTATGTTGGCGTTGCCCACGGAATTGACACTTGGGGAAATCTGCGTCCAGGGTTGCGGGCGGCACTCGGCCAGGCAGACATGGTGCTGGGAGTGAGCCGCTTCACGCGCGACCAACTGGCGCGTGACCACCACGTCGCTCACGAGCGGTTGGCCCTACTGCCCAACACTTTCGCCGAAGCGCTGTTTCATCCCGGGCCGAAATCCCCCGTGCTGCTCCAGCGCTATCGCCTGCCGACGCACGCCCCCGTCGTGTTCACGTTCGGCCGACTTGCCGCCGCCGAACGCTACAAGGGTTTTGACCGCATTATTGCCGCGCTGCCCCGCATCCAACGAGATGTGCCGAATGTCCATTACCTCATCGGCGGCACCGGAGATGACCGGCCCCGGCTTGAGGCGCTCGCCCGCGACGCTGGCATGGCCGACCGCGTGCGCTTCACTGGCTTCATCCCGGCGGACGAACTTTGCGCACACTATAATCTCTGTGATGTCTTCGCCATGCCCAGCACCGGGGAAGGTTTTGGGATCGTATTTTTGGAAGCGATGGCTTGCGGCAAGCCGGTGCTTGCCGGCAATCGTGACGGCTCCGTGGATCCGCTAGCCGATGGTCGCTTCGGCGCGCTCGTGGATCCGCTCGACTCCGAGCAACTCGCGGGCACGCTCACGCAGTTGCTCCAATGCCGTTACTCGCATCCGCTGATGTGGCAACCGGAGGAACTCCGCCGGCAAGTTGTGGCTGAGTTTGGTTTTGAAAAGTTCTCCGCCACCTTGAAGACCCACCTCCGCCGACTGTTGCCATCGGAGATGCTTGCCGCCGACTGAATTCATGTGTGGCATCGCTGGTATCCTGAACACTGAGCCAATGTCCGAGCTGGCCGACGACCCGCTCCCAGACATGCTCGTATCGCTGCGCCATCGTGGGCCAGATGACGCTGGTTCCTTCCACTCCGCTGACGGGCGGGTTGCCCTCGCTCACGCTCGGCTGGCCATTCTCGACCTCAGTCCGGCTGGTCATCAGCCGATGAGCACGCCCGACGGGCGGCTGACCATCGTGTTCAATGGCGAGATTTACAACCACCGCGGGTTACGCACGGGCTTGGAAGCGCGCGGCGTTGCCTTCCGTTCCAATTCCGACACGGAAGTTATCCTCCGCGCCTACGAGGCCTACGGAACGGAATGCGTGGCCAAGCTGCGCGGCATGTTTGCCTTCGCCCTGTGGGACGAGCGGGAGCGGTCGTGCTTGTTCGCTCGGGACGCTTTTGGCATCAAGCCGCTGTATCTGGCGGAACGGGACGGCCGGTTGATTTTCGCGTCCGAAGTCCGCGCCTTGATCGCCTCCGGGTTGGTGTCGCGCGAGCTCGATCCCGTGGGTGTGAACGGCTACTTCTGCACCGGCTCCGTGCCGGAGCCGCGCACGCTGCTCAAGGATGTCCGCTGCTTGCCGGCGGGGCATTGGGCGCTGTGGCGCGCTGGCCGCTTGGAAACTCGGCGTTACTGGACCCTGGATTTCACGCCTGGGGAGCAGGCGGTGCCGACCGCAGTGTCCGCCACGCGGGCGGCGCTGTTGGATTCCGTTTCGCACCACTTCATCAGCGACGTGCCGGTGGGGGTGTTTCTGAGCGGCGGGATTGACTCGACGGCGCTGGTCGCGCTGGCCCGCGCGGTGGGGCGCACGGAACTTCACACTTACTCGATCACCTTTCCTGATGCGCCCAACGACGAGGGCGCGCTGGCCCGCCGCA
>VFZP01000204.1 GCA_016871115.1 Acidobacteriota bacterium | reverse complement strand
AGTACACCCAGCAGTGGCTGGTTGGAAAATTGGGGTACCGCTCCCCAGCCCAAGCCCGCCGCGAGTACTTTCAAGCGATTGCAGCATGAACAAAGGTGTGTCCAAACAATCGGGTGCGGTACAGCGAGTGCCGAGGACGGCAAAGCCACGGAGAATGTCGAGGATCTGGACTCTGTCCGATGGTGCAGTGGCCGCGGGGAGCATCTTGTTGGGGGCTACTCGTAGCGTAGCGCCACCACGGGGTCAAGCCGCGCCGCCTTGCTGGCCGGCCAGATGCCGAAGAACAAACCCACGCCCACCGAGACAACCACGCCCAGCCCCGCCGCCCACAACGGTACCGAGGTAGGCAGACTGGGAAAGACGGCGCGCCAGGGCCGAGATGCCCCAGCCGAAGGCCATCCCGAGCAGGCCGCCAAGGAATGTTAGCGTCACCGCTTCGCTTAAAAACTGAATCACGATGTCCTGCCGTTTGGCCCCGATCGCCTTGCGGATGCCGATTTCCTTGGCGCGTTCGGTAACGCTGACGAGCATGATGTTCATCACGCCGATGCCGCCGACGAGCAACCCGATCGAACCCAGCACCACCATGACGATGGCCGTTGTCGCCGTGACCTTGCGGAAGTCTTCGATCATCTGCTCGGCCGAGGAGATGGAGAACGAGTCCGGCTTGTCATGGGGCACGCGGCGCTCGGTGCGCAGTACGCCGCGCACTTCGTCGGCGGCCTTGGAGAGTTGACCTTCCTTGGCCACGACAATCAACATGTGTTCCTGCGCGCCGGGAAACATCTTGCGCATCGTGTAGTAGGGAAACAGCACGCGGTTGTCGTTCTCGCCAGGAAACGACGCCGACGGCCGCCTCATCACGCCGATCACTTCAAATTGATGCCCGTCCACTTCCATCCACTTGCCTATCGGATTCATGCCGGAGAACAGCGCCTTCTCAACATCCTCGCCGATGACCACCACCAGCATGCGGCGCTGATTCTCGGCTTCAGTGAAAAACCGGCCGCTTTTCATTTCGGCGCTCCCGCCCTCCTGATAGCCCTCTTCCGTGCCGCCCATGTCGAGGTCGTACAGGTCTGCGCCTTTATGGCGGGCTTTGTGAATCATGTTCCAGGAAGGAAACAGGTACGGGCTGACGTGCTCCACTGACGGGCAGCGCTCGGCGATGGCGCGCGCGTGGTCGAGCGTGAGCGGCTTGCGGAGCCGCTCTTCCGGCGTCAGGTTTCCGGCGCGGAAGCCGACACGAAACTTGAACACAACCAGCGAATTGGTGCCGAAGCTTTTGAGGATGTTGGTGATGGCACCGTCAAAGCCGGCGATGATCGAGCCCACGCCGATAATGGTGCCGGTGCCGATGATCACGCCCAGCACCGTCAGCAGGCTCCGCAACTTGTGCGATCGCAGCGTCGCCATCGCCAGCGACACACCGGACATCAGGCTGCTGCGCAGGTTCATCTTTACTTCTCCACCCGCAACGCTTCGATCGGGTCCAGTTTCGCGGCGCGCGAGGCGGGCATCGCCATCGGCACCGGTGGGAAGACCGATACCAGGAACCCGATGATACCCGCAATCGCCACGCCCACCAAGCCGCCGGTGGCCGACAACGACGCTGACTCAACGAGGAACTGATACAGAATGTCGCGGCTGCGCGCGCCCACGCTCTTGCGGATGCCGATTTTGGGGGTGCGTTCGGTGACCACGGCCAACATGATGTTCATGATCACCACGCCGCCCACCACCATAAATAGGCTCACCACCGCGATGGCCGTCGCCGCAATCGCGCCGGTCATCTTGCCCCAGGCCGACATGAGCGAGTCTGAACTGACGATGGCGAAGTTATCGTCGGCGCCCGGGGGCACATGCCGCCAGGGGCGCATCAGCATCCGGATCTCGTCCTGCGCCTGAAAGATCAAATTCTGGTGGCGCGCCACTGCCATGTAACCAACGTCGTTGCGTGACCCATGGATCTTGAACGATGTCTCAATCGGGATCATCACGAAGCTATCGAGTGACTGGCCGAACACGCTGCCCTGTTTCTTGGCCACGCCCACCACTTCGAACGGACGGCCATCCACGCGAATCGTCTTCCCCACCGGATCGGCTTGCGGGAAGAAGGCCTCTTTGAGGTCGAAGCCGATTAGCGCCGCCGTGAGGTGGTGCTCGTTTTCGGTTTCGGTCAGGTACCGGCCCTGTTCAATCTGTGTGTTGGTGATCGCGCCCATGTTTGCCGTGCAGCCGCGAATCTGGATGCCTTCCAGTTTGTCCCCGCCGAACATGGCGTTGCCGCGGCGAAAGTTCTGCATGCCGATGTCGCGCACCAGCGTGGTGCGTTCCTTGAGAAACTGATGCTCCTCTTTCTTCAGAAACGGATTCTTGCGCTGCAGTTCCAGAAACTTCTTCGGATCCCAATCGCCGATGAACGCCATGCGCACGATGCGGAACCCGTCGGCGCCCATGTCCGAGACGTTCTGCGCGATGTACAGATCCATGCTGTGGATCACGCTCATCACGGCGATCAGGGTAGTGGTGGCGAGAATGATGCCGAGAAGGGTGAGGAAGCTACGGAGCTTGGAGGAGCGGAGCGAGTCAAACGCAATGCGGACGGCTTCGAAGAACGAAGCGGTGGCGCGGGGCGCGGTGGCTGGCGTGGACTCCACGCTCATACTACGTATCAGCGGCCTGAATTGTTCCCAACCTCATTAAACCAGTCGCGAATCACCGTGTCCACCCAAATGCGCGGCTGATTGAAGGCGACAAAACCGAGGTGGCCGCCGCGCTTGGGCGCCAACAGCCGCACGTTCCGATTGTCCCGCACGGCGGGCTGCGCAAAGAGTTCAAAGGGTATCATCGGATCATCTTGCGCCTGCACGATCAGGCAAGGCACCTTGATGCCGCCGATGAAGCCCTGGGCCGATTGCGTCTGGTAGTAGTGCTCGGCGTCACGGAACCCGAAGGCAGGGCCCGTCACGCGGTCGTCAATCTCATACACGCTCCGCAGCGGCGCCGCGCCGTCCCATGGAATCGCATCGCCCAGCACTTTCTTGCGTAGCCGAAGCCGCTTCACCATCGCCGACGTGTACCAGTATTGATACACACGATTGCCCCACCTGTTCAGACTGAGGCAGCAGGCGCGCAGATCAATGGGTACGGACACCGCGCACACGCCCGCCAGCACGCGCCGGGCGGTGTCGCCCATTTCGCCGGCGAGTTTCAATACCTGGTTGCCGCCGAGCGAAAAGCCGACGAGGTAGACGGGGCCACGCTGCTGGCGGTCAAGGTCCATCAGATAGGCGAACAGATCCGTGGTCAGCCCGGCATGATAGAGCGTGTTGCACATGAACTCGGTGCCGCCGCAGGAACGGATGTTGGTGCGATGCACAACCCAGCCGTCCTCCAGCAGCGCCTGCGTGAGGCTGAGCATGTACTTCGATTCGCTCGAGCCTTCGAGCCCGTGCACGAGCACCACCTCGCCACGCGGTTTTTCGACGCGCGGACGCTGGATATGCGCCAGGATGCGCACGTCGCGCTCAGTATTGAAAAGCTTCGCCTCCACCGGATACCGCCATTCTTCAAAGCGGCGCGGCCAGAAGTTCGCGGCAATCGTGGCCAGATGTGGATTGGGAAGCAGAGGAACGAAACGCTTCACCCACTTTCATTCTGTCACAGAAAGGGAACAGAAGTCGGCTAAACTGGACGATTTATGAGGCGTGTTGTGTGGTTGGCGATGTGGCCCGTCCTGGTGGTGGCACAGGAGAAAGTTGTCACCAGCATCACGGTGACCGCCACGCGCGGGCTGCCGGAGCCCGCGGCTGACACTACGCAACCCGTCATCGTCCGCGAGCGCGACGTCATGGTGGAGCGGCCGATGCCGACCCTGGGCCACGCGCTCAACGAAGGCGCGCCGGACATCCTGAATCAGCAGAGCACCGCGGGCCAGGTCTCGCCGTTTTTGCGCGGACTCACCGGCTATCAAGTGGTGAACCTGATTGATGGCGTACGCTTCAACAACTCCACTTTCCGTTCGGGGCCGAATCAGTATCTGGTGTTTGTGGAGCCCAGTCAGGCCTCGCGGATTGAAGCACTGCTGGGCCCGAGCGGCACACAGTACGGGAGCGACGCGCTGGGCGGCGCGATCAACGTGATCACGCCCGCGTCGCGCGAGGGTCTGCACGGCGAGGTGATGGCGTTTGGCGGCACGGCGGACTGGTCTGGCGGCGGCAATGCGCAGGTATCGGCGGGCAACGCGCGGTACTGGCTGATGGGCGGCGTGGCAGCGCGCAAACACAACGATCTGCGCGCGGGGGGCGGTTGGGATTCGCGCAATGTGTATCGCCGGCTGTTTGGCTTGAACGGCACGCAGATCCAATCGCTGGTGGGAGATCGCCAACAAGACTCCGGCTTTTCGCAAACAGGCTTCAACGGCAAGATCGCCGTGCGGCCGACGGCCTCGCAAACGCTGTCGCTGTGGTACCAGCGCGGCGAACTCTACAATGTGCGCGGCTATAAGGATCTGCTCGGCGGGCTCGGACGCATGCGGTCCACGTTCGATCCGCAGACGCTCGACTTTTTGTACGGCCGTTGGGAGAAGGTCCGTGTGGGTCAGCTCGACACCTTGTCTGCCACCGCTTCGTTCAACCAGCAAGTGGACGGCGGCGCGCGGCAGGGCTTGCGCAGCACCGACGCGGTGACGGTGGATTGGAACCGCGTGCGCGCGGCGGGCTATGCCGCGCAGGGGACGGCGCACTGGTCCACACGCGCCACGATGTTGTTCGGCGGCGAACTCTACGACGAAGACGTGGCCTCCACGCGTTCAGGCAACGCGCGGCCGCTGTATCCGAACGGCTCGCAATATCGTACGGGCGGCGTGTTCGGGCAGTCGAACATTGAGCTGCTGCCGTCGCGTCTGCGGCTGGGGCTCGGTGGACGCTGGACGCGCGTGGGATATCGTTTGGCGGTCGCCAATCAATCGTTCGGCGACCTCACCTACAACGCCTCGCTCACCTATCAGCTCACCTCGTCCGTAGCGCTGCAGGCGCTCAGCGGACGCGGCTTTCGCGCGCCGAATCTGAATGACCTCGGCTCGCTCGGTTTGAATGACCTGGGCTTTGAAATCCCCGCACGCGATGCGCCCACGGCGCTGCTGGCGAACTCGGCTGGCGAAAACGCCACGTCGCTCGGCCGGCCGCTCGCGCCGCTGCGCGCCGAGTCGCTGCTGAGTTACGAAGGCGGCGTGCGCATGCATACCAATCGTGTATATGCACGTGTCCACGCCTTCAACGCCGGGCTCCGCGATCCGATTGTGCGCCGCACGTTGTTGTTCGCCGCCGCACAAGCGCCCGCGGAACTCGCCGGGCTGGCCGTGCGCCCGATTCCGCCCACCGCCACGCAGGCCGCACAAGGCGTAGTGACCGTGGCGACGGCGCTCGATCCGCGCGCGGTGAAGGCGTTTGTGAATGACGGCGAGTCGCACTACTACGGCGTCGAGTCGATGCTGCGCGTGCGGCTGAACGATCGTTGGTCCGCGCAGTCTGCCCACACGTTCCTGGTGGGCCGCGACCTGTATCCGAACCGTCCCATCCGCCGCCTGCCGCCGCAACTCGGCTCGGCGTCGCTCCGCTACATGACGCAGCGCCGCATGTGGGTGGAAGGCGCGCTGACGGCGGCCGGCGCGCAACGCCGTCTGAGCGGCGGCGATCTCGACGACGAGCGCATCGGGGCATCCCGGCGCCGGCAGGACATCGCTGACTTTTTCAACGGAGCACGCGTAGCCCCGCACCTTGACGCGGCCGGCCGCTTCACGCCCACCGGCGAAACGCTGCGCCAGATTCAAGACCGGGTGCTGCCTGGCTTTGCCGACGCGGTGCGTGTGCCGCTTTACCGGTCCACGGCGGGTTGGGTGTCGGTGGCGATCCGCGCGGGCGCGCCGGTGACCGAGCGCGTGACGCTACACCTGGCGCTCGAAAATCTGGCAGACCGGCAGTATCGCCTGCACGGATCGGGCGTCGATGCGCCCGGGCGGAATGCCTATCTCGCCGTGCGGTATCTCTGGTAGGCACGTATGGTCTTCGCCAAGCAACTCCGCGAAGGCGTGCGCCGCGGCTTCATCACCTGCAGCGTGCGCATCTGGAGAACCGCGCGCGTAAAGGTGGGCCACCGCTACCCGATAGACGAAGGCGCGATTGAGATCGAGTCGATCGAAGAGATCTCGATGCAGGACATCACGCAAGAGTTGGCCGTGGAGTCTAGCTTTGCGAGCAAAGCGGATCTACTCAAAGTGGCCAAGCACGGGTCCGGCGAGAACGTGTACTTGGAGCGGTTTCACTTCGTTCCCGGACTTTAACCCAGCGCGTCCTTGCAGTACGCCACGCACTTCTTCACTTCCGCGAGAACGTCCGAACCGGCCGGCGTATCGTACTCATACTCAATGCTCGCCGGGAACTTGTACTTGTGCTTCTTCATCGTCTGCAGAATCTCGCGCAGCGGCGTTTCGCCCTGGCCCCATGGCATGTTCGGACCACCGCGGCCCTTCTTATCCGTCGCCGCGCCGGGTCCCTGGCGATCCTTCAAATGCAGACTCGCGATCCGCGCATGATACTTCTCAATCACCGGCACCGGCGATTCGCCGTTCACGCCATAGTAGTGGCCCACATCCAGATTCAGCGCCGTATGCGTGGAGGCCGCCAGCGCCTTATCGAACCCGGACTGCCCACCCTGCCCGTGCGTGTGAAACGCAATCCACAACTTACGCTTCGCCGCATACTCGGCCACGCGCTGCAACAGCGCATCGTCCGTTGGCAACTCCATCGTGATGTGGTTGGCCCCGAGCGTTTCGGCCACGTTCCAGATATAGTCGTACTCGGCATCGGACATTGCCATCGCCGGCGGCAGCTTGAAGGCATAAATTTTCACGCCCGCATCCTCATACATCCGCCGCAGCGCCTTGAACCTGTCCATCTTCACGGCCAGACGCCAGGCACGCGTCTCCTCCGCCGCCTCGTTCATAGCCGCCTGCCGTTCGGGTGTCATTGCCCCGCGCGGACCGCCAAAGCGAAGGCCAGCCGACGCTCCCGCAAAGCTCTCGGCCACGTTGCTCATCAGCTCGATGCCGCTCAGCCCGCAGTCGAGGATGTGGCGTAACGTGTCCTCCGCGCTACTGCTGGGCATCGCGCGAAAGCTATAGGTGATCACGCCCACCTGGACCCCATGCCACCGGGAATTGGGCTTGGTTGCGGCAAACGCGCCAGCCGCCAGCGCCAGAGAAGTAAACTCGCGTCGTGAAAAAATCATCCGTGGACTCCCGGATACTGTAGCACCTTCAAGCCCGGCTGGGGCCACCGGCTGCGCGCGGCGCTTCTTGCCTTCCGGATGATTCTTGCCGTTGCCCTCGTAGCCCACGCGCGGTTGCGGCTTGTCAGTTGTACGGCGAATGTGCCAGTCGTAGAGCCTCATGCGGCTTTCCCGGTATGAGTCAACGGCCAGCAGCACCCGAGTCATCAACTGCATACCGAAGTCGACCCCGGCCGCGGGTTGGCGGCGAGCGCGCACGGCGTCGAGGAAATCGGTGAAATGCTCGTTGAAGGTTTCTGCCTCGGCGGTCTCAAACACGTGCACTCCGCGCTTGCTTCCCGGCAGTTTCGGTTCCCAGATCCGCTCCGCTTTGACCTGCACGGAGTTCGGCGTAAAGGTGATGGTACCCAAGTTGCCGTAAATAGCGTCGCCCGAGAACTGCTGTAGCCCTTCGCTTGCCGTGGAGGCAGAGACGGTCAGTTGAAAATCCGTGTACTCCACCGCCATGGAGAACATGTCGGGAACTTCGCGATCTTTCTGCACGAAGATGCCGCCGGTGGCGCTCACCCGGACAGGTGGCGGCGTCTTGAGAATGTTCAGCATGGGCGCGAGTTTGTAAAGAACAGCCTCGGTAGCCAGGCCGCCCGAATAATCCCAGTACTTACGCCAGCGAAACAGCCGCTCGGCGCTGAACGGGCGCTTCACCGCAGGCCCTTGCCACTTTTCCCAGTTGACGGTATGAAGAGAGGCTTCTTCCTCCACATACTCATTCCATTTGCCGGCGATGGAATTCGTCGCAGCAGATAAATGCACGGCCAGCACCTGACCGATCGCGCCTTCGTTGAGTAACTCCTGCGCCTGCCGGTAGCGCTGCTCATGAATTTGATGACAGCCCAGTTGCAGCACCCGCTTCAGCGAGTTGGCCGCTGACTGCACCTGCTGGGACTCTTCGATAGAGAGCGCCAGGGGCGGCTCCAGCCACACGTCCTTACCCGCATTCATCGCGTCGATGGCCATGCGGTAGTGCCAGTGAGGCGGCGTGGGATGACCACGACATCCACGTCCTTGCGCGCCAGCACTTCTTCCTAGTTCTTGAACCCCTGCGGGGCATCCAGATGGGCCAGCGCCACGGCCCGCTCAAGCCGGGGCTGGTAGACATCGCAAACGCACACAATCTCCACGTCGCGCTCAGTCCGCTCGCGCGCGACGAGACGCTGAATCGTGTCTTGCCCGGACGCACCGGTGCCAATCACAGCCACGCGGTAGCGCTTTTCGCCGGCGGCTCGCGCCTTGGCGCGCATTTCTTTCCGAACCGTGGTTTTGAAGCCGCTGCCGGAGGCTTCAACGGACGAGGGTGACGGTTTGCGGGTGGCATTGGAGGTCGTAGCGGCAACCACCCCGCCGAACAGGAAACGCCGGGAGACAGACATGCAGCTTCACGATACCGGATAGTCCCACAGTTCAATAGGATCGATGGGTTCAATTTAATAATGGCTGGTATTGGAACCATCCAATATGGTATGCTTGGATGGAAATGTGGGCACACATCCAGTTAAACGCCGGATCTGCCACACCGATATATCGCCAACTATATGAAAAAATTCGGGATAGCGTCCTTTCTGGCGACCTCGCCGACGGCGTGCGCATCCCGGCCACGCGCGAATTGGCTGGCCTACTGCGGCTGAATCGTACTACGGTTTCGGCGGCCTATGAGCTGCTGGAAAAAGACGGACTGGTGCGAGGTCACGTGGGCCGCGGGAGTTTCGTAGCCAGACCATCTGCCGTACCACAGCTCCAGCGCTCTCGTCCTCAGGTGGAATTTGCAGAACTAACTCCCCGTGCCGCCGACGCCGCGCCCTCCCGTGAACTGATCAGCTTTGCCTCGTCAAGGCCGGCCGGAGACCTGTTTCCGGTGGACGAGTTCCGCCAAACCGTGGCTGAAGTGAGCGCCTCGCCAGAGTTGGCTTCGATTTTACAGCTCGGTTCGCCGCTCGGCTACGAGCCGCTTCGGCACTGGTTGCGCGCACAACTGCGGGCCTCGCAAACGGCGGGTCCGGAAGATGACGTGCTGATTTCGAGCGGCTGCCAGCAGGCCATGGATCTGCTCGTGCGCACGCTGATCCAGCCCGGAGACTTGACGCTGCTCGAAGACCCCGTTTACCCTGGCCTTCGTGAGGTGCTGCACCGGGAGGGCGCGCGTTTGGCGGGCATCCCCGTGACGCCGTCGGGGCTGGATCTCAACGAAGCGGCACGCCTGCTGAGACGGGAGCGCGTGCGGGCCGTTTTTGTCACACCGTCGTTTCAAAACCCCACCGGATCCACGCTCAGCCGCACCGCGAGGCTCGAACTGTTGCGGCTGGCCGCAGAGGCTGGGGCCTTGGTGGTGGAAAACGATGTTTATTCGCCGCTCCGCTACGAAGGCGAACCCGTTCCGTCGATCAAACAGTTATCGCAGGCGGGCGGCGGAGTGGAAGTGGTACAAGTGGGAAGCTTTTCGAAAATCGCCTTCCCCGGCTTGCGCGTGGGCTGGGTTCTCGGTTCGTCGCGGCTAATCGATGCCTGTGCGGGCGGCAAGCAGTGGATGGATCTGCATAGTGACCAGTTGTCGCAAGCCGTGCTGTTGCGGTTCGCCGAAAGCGGGCGGCTGGAAGCACATCGGCATCGCGTGCTGGCGGCCGGTGCGGCGCGGCTGGCGGCGGCTCTGGCGGCATGCCTCGCCAACCTGCCCGAAGGATCTGAGTTTACGCGTCCCCAGGGCGGGATGAACTTGTGGGTGCGGCTGCCGAAGCCGGTGGACACCTCGGCGTTGTTGCGCACGGCGGAAGAGCACGGCGTAATGTATCTGCCGGGCCGCTACTTTGCAGTGGGGCGGCCGGATCCGGCGGGGCTGAGATTGAGTTTTGCCGGACTCGACGAAGAGCGGATTGCCCGGGGCGTGGCGATTTTGGGTAGCTTGGTTGCGGCCGAGTTGCGGCGTGCGGCCGGCTACGGCTTGGGCAACGGACTTTCGCGTCCAGCCACGGCCATGGTTTGAGTGGACAAAGAGGAAGAGAAGGAGCTGGAACTGATGTTGTTGCTCGATGAAGCGTTTCGCGTAAAGGCCGGGCTGGCCGAGATGCTGAAGTGTGGCGTGATCATGGACGTCACCAACGCTGAACAGGCGCTGATTGCCGAAAAAGCCGGGGCGTGCGCAGTGATGGCGCTGGAACGTGTGCCGTCGGACATCCGCAAGGAAGGCGGCGTGGCGCGCATGGCGCCCATTTCGAAGATCCGCGAGATCATGAAGACGGTGTCGATTCCGGTGATGGCCAAGGCCCGCATCGGCCACTTCACCGAAGCGCGCGTGCTTGAAGCTCTCGAAGTGGACTATATCGACGAAAGCGAAGTGCTCACGCCCGCCGACGAAGAACACCACATCGACAAGCGTGGCTTCCGGGTGCCGTTTGTGTGCGGCGCGCGGAATCTGGGCGAAGCGCTACGGCGAATTGCAGAAGGCGCGGCGATGATTCGTACGAAGGGTGAAGCGGGGTCGGGCAATATTGTGGAAGCGGTGCGGCACATCCGCACCATCGTGAAAGAGATGCGCCAGTTGACGGTGCTTGGCCAGGAAGAACTGGTTCACGAAGCCAAGAAGCACATGGC
>VFZP01000203.1 GCA_016871115.1 Acidobacteriota bacterium | reverse complement strand
CGGGGGGATGGGGTTCCAGGGTAGGTCGTAGTTGATGATGTTGCGGCATTGCTGGAGATTCATGCCTTCCGCTAGCACGTCGGTCGTGACCATCACATCGAAGTCATCCTGATACCCGTCGGGTGCTTCGGAGGATTCAGACGCGAATCCGAAGACAGCTTCTTCCCGGCTGATGCCGCCCGGGGCTTCGTTACCCTTGACGGCGACGAGCCGGCCTCTGTACGCCCGCAATGACGGGTCGTTGTAGAATCGCTCCTGCAAGTGCTCAAAGATCCAGTCCACTGTGTCCAAGTAGCAGGTGAAGATTCGGAATTTTCGCTTAAGCTGGAACTCTTCTTCGTTCTTCGACTCTTTTCTTGCGGCGGCTAAGATCTCGGTAAGCGCCTATTAATTCGTCGCGAGCACCTCCGTGCGCCGGAGTTAGTACAACTGTTTGGCCCGATGTGGGACCACTACGAAGCCCAGTTGGATTCGGGTTGTACTCTCACCTGGACTCGGCGAGGCGTTCGCCTGCGTCTCCTGCCAATCTAGTGAACCACCCGCCGCTTCGCCAAATCGGACCGCGCGCCCCGCTCCAAAAAGTAGTACCGTGGCGCCCCCGCCGTCGCCGGCTTGTACTTCCGGTCGTAGATCGCCACCTTGCTCGCGCCGATCACTTCAAACCGGTCCACCGTGACCGCAATCGCCGTGTTCTCGTCAATCCCAATCCCCAGCAGTTTCGGATGCCGGTCAATCACCGCCACCAGATCGTTCTCTCGTTTGCGCGCAAGCAAATGCTGGTCTACGGCCACCTGCTTCAGATACCCGAAGCCCCGCTAGTAGCCCGGCGCCATCATGATCGCGTTGCCTTCACACGCGCCGCGCACGAGGCACGAGCCCTGAATCGTCGCGCCCGCCGACGTGCCTGCAATCACGCCGCCGCGCGCGAGCACTGCTTCAAACTCGCGCTGCGTCCGTGTGCCGAGATACGAATCCACCAGCCGCCACTGCCGCCCGCCGCCAAAGAACACCGCGCGCGCCGAACCCAGCCGCTCGGCAAATGCCTCCGAGTCCGCCTCGGCGCGGTTGCGCGTGTGCAGAAGCGTCACGTTGCGGCACCCGGCTTTACGCAAGAACGCCGCGCTCGCGTGGTCCGGCGGGTAGTGCTCCGCCTCCCCCGCCGTTGGCACGTACACCACCGCCACATCCGGTCCGCCGGCCGCGGCGATGAAGCGGCCCAGAATCGCCTCGCCCAATGTGCCGCCGCCGATCACCAGCAGCGTGCCCTTCGCCGGCCCCACCCGCGGCGCCGCCGCCAAGGGCGCCGCAAGTGCCGCACCAATAAAGACCCTTCGCTTCATCGCTACGCAATCTTCTCTGCCACGGACTTGCCTTGCAAGAACTGCAGCAGGTAATCCGGCCCGCCGGCCTTCGAACACGTGCCCGACATGTTGAACCCGCCGAACGGATGCGCGCCCACCATTGCCCCAGTGCACTTGCGATTCAGATACAGGTTGCCCACATGGAAGCGCTCTGCCGCCGCATCCAGCTTGGCCCGGTTCGCCGAGTACACCGCGCCGGTAAGCCCGTACACCGAGTCATTCGCCAACTCCATCGCATGTTCGAAATCGCGCGCCTTCGTCACGGCCAGCACGGGCCCAAAAATCTCTTCCTGGAAAATGGTGGCCGGCGCCGCAACGTCGGCTATGCTGGTGGGCTCAATCAAGTAGCCCGCGCCCCTCGCCGGCCCGCCACCCGTCAACAGCCGGCCTTCCTTCAACCCGGTTTCGATGTAACCAAAGATGGACCGTCGTGCCTTCTCACTGATCACCGGCCCCATGTAGTTGTCCGGATCGTCAGTCGGCCCCACGGTCAGCTTCTCGGTGCGCGCCACGATCATTTCGAGAAACCGGTCATACACCGACGCGTCCACAATCGCGCGCGAACAGGCCGAGCACTTCTGCCCCTGATACCCGAACGCCGATGCCACCACGCCCTGCGCCGCCGCTTCGAGGTCCGCCGCCTCTGCGTCCACAATGATCGCGTCCTTGCCGCCCATCTCCGCAATCACGCGTTTGATCCAGCGCTGTCCCGGCTGATGCTGCGCCGCCAGTGCGTTGATCCGCAAACCCACGTCGCGCGAGCCCGTGAAGGAAACGAAGCGCGTCAGCGGATGCTGCACCAGCGTGTCTCCCACCGCCGCGCCTGCATTAGCGAGAAACGCGAAAGTGTCCGGCGGAAAGCCCGCCTCGCCCAGCACTTCAACAAACTTCGCGGCGATCGTGGGCGTATCGCTCGACGGCTTGATCACCACCGTGTTGCCCGCCACCAGCGCCGCGACGGTCATGCCGCACAAAATCGCCAGCGGAAAATTCCACGGCGGAATGATCACGCCCACACCCAACGGGAGATACCGCAGCCGGTCCCGCTCGCCCGGCAGTTGCACTAGCGGCTCCGGCGAGTCCCACCGCAACATCTGGCGCGCGTAGTAGTCGCAGAAGTCAATCGCCTCGCACGTTTCGGCTTCGGCTTCCGGCCACGACTTGCCGGCTTCGAAGATCAGCCACGCGTTGAACTCGGCCCTGCGCCGCCGAAGGACCGCCGCGGCTTTGAACAAATACTCCGCGCGCCTCGCCGCCGGCACGCGGCTCCAATCGGCAAACGCGTCGTGCGCCGTTTCCACCGCGCGCCACACTATTTCCGTGGTGCCCTTGCAGTGATGGCCCACCGCCTGGCTGGGCGCCGCGGGGTTCCACGAAGTAAATTCAGCATCGGATCCGCACGGGGAACCGGCGATGCGGCTGGAGTAGCACAGGCCAAGCTCGGCGCGTACCGCTTCAAGCGCAGCTTACTGTTGCGCGTTAACCTCGGGCTGCGAGAGGTCCGCGTAGGGCTCGTTGACGAACGGTTGCATAGGACTCCTCTTTCAACGACCAAGATATCTGTTTTGCCGGGACTGTTGCCGTTTAGCCCTGCGCCATGCGCCGGCCGCGGTCAAACATGTCAGCCGCTTCGTCGGCCAGGCGCTTGCCTTTTTCAAACAGCTCGCGGCTCTTGCCGGCCAGGTCGCGCCCCGTTTCACCGAGCGCTTCACGGCCTTCGTTTGCCTTGGCGCGAATCTGCTTCCGCGTCTCCTCGCCCGACTGCGGGGCAAACAGCAGCGCTACCGTGGCGCCAATGGCGGCGCCGGCCAGGAGCCATACCACACGGGAATTGTTTTGATCTTCCATACCCCTATCTTAAATCTGATAACGTCGCAGTATGAGCGATGCTGCTGCTGAAATGGTGACCGTCTTCCGCAGTGCGGAAGACGGAGCGCAGGATGAAGCCGCCAATATTGTTGACATGTTGGCCGAAGCAGGCTTGAACGCCATGCTGTTGACGGAAGACTATCCTGGTGTGCCGCCCGGTTCCGTGGAAGTGCGCGTGCCTGAAGCGGAGGAAGAACAGGCACTCGATCTGATCGACGCGCAGGTTGGGCAGACGATGGAAGGCTCCACCTCGCACGGCTTCGATCTGGTGGAACTATATCGCGGCGCGGGCACGAGCGGTGAAGTGGAGTCGGTCTCCATCCGCGCCGTGCTGGATGCCAACCACATCCCCAGCGTGTTGGTCGGGCCGATGCAGATGCCCAATCTGCCCTTTCGGGTGATGGTGCCGCAAGTGTTCCTGGACGCCGCGCAGCAGGTGCTGGATGAAGCGGCGGCGGCAGGCCCGGCGGTGGCTGACGCGGCAGGCCCGGCGGCGGCTGACGCGGCGGGCGGCGGCGCGAGTTAACGTTGCGTTTTCGAAAAACCTGATACCGTAGTTCTGCAAGCTCGAAATCTAAGCTGAGGGGGTTTGTCTCAGAACATGTTTCTACCAAATACTAAGCCCTTGCTGGTCGCGGCCGCGGTAGTCAGTTTGGTGGCGTTGCCTGCCTTAGCGCAGGACACCCGCGGCAAAGTGCAGGGCGTGGTGACGGATGGCTCGGCCGCCGTGGTGGCCGGCGCCTCGGCCACTCTCTCCAACGACAACACCGGAACCACGGCTCAACAGATGACGAGCCAGACCGGCCAGTATCTGTTTGACTTCGTCCTGCCCGGCACCTACACGGTGACCGTGGAGTTGCAGGGTTTTAAGAAGTTCGTCCAGAAGAACATCCTGGTGCAGGCGCGCGCAGACGTAACCGTGAATGCCGCGCTCGAAGTCGGCGCCACGGCCGACTCGATCACCGTCGACGCCTCCCCGGTGACCGTGCAGTTCAACACGTCCACTATGGGCCTCACGCTCGACACCAAGATGACGAACAGCCTGCCCATCATTCACCGCAACCCGTTCCTGCTGGTTTCGCTGAATCCGGCCACCGTGATCCGTTCGGCCGCCGAGCAGAGCCCGTTCCACCACTGGGCCGCGTCGCAGTTTGACGTGGGCGGCAACACGAGCACGAAGAACGACATCATTCTCGATGGCTCGCCGTCGATGACCGCGCAGAAATCCAGCTACACGCCGCCCATGGACGCCGTGAGCGAAGTGAACCTGCAGCAAAACGCCGTGGACGCCGAGTTCGGCCACTCCGCCGGCGGTTTGCTCTCGGTGGCCATGAAGTCCGGCACGAATGAATGGCACGGCACCACGTACTACCTGGGCCGCCAACCGAATCTGAACGCTCTGGCGAACCGCATCACGCGCGCCTCGAACCTGACGCGCCAGCATACCTGGGGCGCCACGCTGGGCAATCCGATTCTGAAGAACAAGCTGTTCAGCTTCTTCTCCTATGAAGGCTGGCGCACGATTGAGCCGCGCACGGTGCAGAACACGCTGCCGACCGATGCCGAACGGCGCGGTGACTTCTCGCGCTCGCTGAACACGGCCGGCGCGCTGCGGTCTATCTTCGACCCCTATTCCACGCAAGTGAACGGCTCGACGATCACGCGCACCCCCTTCCCGCGCAACATCATTCCCACCTCGCGCATCGATCCCACCTCGGCCCGCATCATCGCCGACGTGTGGCAGCCCAATGAAGCGGGCGACGGCCCGGCCCTGGTGAACAACTTCAAGAAAGGTTTTGCCAACCGCTTCCGCTACTGGAACTTCTCTGAACGCGTGGATTACAACGTGTCCGACAAGGTCAAGGTATTCGGCCGATACAACCAGTTCAACACCTTCACCGCGCAGGACAACTACACTGGCGGCTCGATCGCGCAGCCGGTCGACGGCTCCAAGCGCCACTCGTTGAGCTTCTCCGGCGACCTCGTGTACACCATCAACGCCAACACAGTGTGGAACATCCGCAGCGCGTACAACTCCATCGTCGACTCGTTCGGCGTGCCGGAAGCGCTGCTGAAGACGTCGGATCTCGAAAAGTTCTGGCCGGGCAGCCAATGGTATTCGGGCTACCTGCAGGGCCTGCCGGACCTCTACTATCCCGGCATCAACGTGGCGCGTGGCACCAATACCGCCCTCGGCCGCACCGGCTACTGGTTCCAGGAACCGGACAGCTACAACATCGAATCGAAGCTGTCGCGCAACCAGGGGCGGCACTACATGAAGTTCGGCGGTGAGTTCCGCAAAGAGCGCGTCGTCGCGGCCCGCCCGCGTTCGTTCACCTTCAACTTCGGCCCCGCGCTCACGGCCAACACCTTCGCGGCTCCCAACGTGGGCCTGTCCGGCGACGGGTGGGCCACCATGCTGCTGGGCGCGCTCGACGGGTCTTCGTCGATCGCCTCCATTCCCTTGCAGAAGCCGATCGTCGACTACTGGGGCTTCTTCTTCCAGGATGACTTCAAAGTCAGCCAGCGCCTGACCTTGAACCTCGGCTTGCGTTATGAGTACTTCACTGCGATGCGCGATCCGGATGACCGCTTCACGCGCTTCCTCGATCTCACCAATCCCATCCCCGAATTCCAAGGCGCCAACGCGCCGGTGCTGCCCGCGCAGGTCACCGCGCTGCGTGCTGCCGCTCCGGCTTACAACGGAGCTTGGGTCTTTGCCGACAAGAACAACCGCAACTCTTGGAATGCGCCGAAGAATCTGTTCCTGCCGCGCGCGGGCCTTGCTTGGCGCGTAAACGATAAGACCGCGCTTCGCATCGGCTGGGCCCGTTACATCGTGCCGGCCACGCTGACTGACGGGCTGAGCATTCTTGGCTCGGTGCCGCTGCCCGGCTTTGACGCGCAGACCAACACCATCCCCGAAATCCAGGGTGTGCCCCAGCAACGGATCTCCAATCCGTTTCCGGCCGGCCTGATCCCGGTGACCGGTAAGACGCTGGACCGCTACACCAACCTCGGGACCTCGGGTACGTGGTACGACCAAAACTTCACGCCCGGCGTCAATGACCGGTTCAATGTGAATCTGCAACGCCAACTCCCGGGCAAGATCCTGGCTGATCTGACGTTCTTCATGAACACTGGCCGCAGCGCGCCGTTCAACTACGATCTCAATCAGGTGGACCCGCGCATCGGCTTCCGGCTCGGCGCGGCGGCCACGGTGCCCGTGGACAATCCGTTCTTCAACCGGCTGCCAGCCAACCGGATGCCCGGGCAGTTGCGCACGCAGCGCCAAGTGCCGCAGACGGAACTGACGCGGCCTTATCCGCAATACCAATCGCTGGTGCAGTCGCTGATCGGCGGCCGCGGCAACCGGTACCGCTCCTTCCAGATGCAGTTACAGCGCCCGTTCGCCAATGGCTGGAATTTTGTGGTGGGCTACAACTACAACCGCGAGCGGAACGAAGAGTTCTTCGACGTGCAGGATAACTTCACGCGCAACTTTACCTGGCAACCGGCGCCGAACGCCCGCCAACGTTGGACCGGGGCGATGATCTATGAACTGCCCATCGGCAAGGGCCGCAAGCACATGGGCAGCATGAACGGCGCGGCGGATGCGCTGATCGGCGGTTGGTCGCTTTCTGGCCTGTTCACGTTCAACACCGGCGTGCCGATTCGTTGGGGCACGTTGCAGATCGACGGCAACCCGAAGATCGACAACCCAACGCAGACCCGCTGGTTCGACACTTCAAAGGTGCGGATTCAGCCGGCGTTTACGCGCCGCAGCAATCCGCTGCAGTTTGAAGGCATGAACAACCCGCGCTTCTGGAACGTCGATACGACGCTGGGCAAGGAGTACCAAGTGATGGAGCGGCTGAAGTTTGAGTTGCGCATGGAAGCCTATAACTTGACCAACCGCTTTCCGGCGGGCGATCCGGTCCTGGATCCGAACAACCAGAACTTCGGCAGGATCGTTACCCAGCGTGCCGGCGTCTTCGGGCGTCAGTTGCAGTTCAGCGGCCGGTTCATCTTCTAAGCACTACTGGTCCGGCAATCCTCGGCCCGCATGCTCTCCGGCATGCGGGCCGAGTTGTTTTTTGTGGGGTACCTTAACTTAAAGCTTGCCGGCGACCTTATCGATCCCGGCCTGTGCGCAGACCGCGTCTGCATCGCCGCTCGGCGCGCCGCCAACACCAATTGCGCCGATCACTTCCCCTACGAGACGGATCGGCAGGCCGCCGCCCAGCGCGATCGTGCCTTCGATTTGGCGCAATCCCGGGTTTGTCTCAGACCGCCGGATAAACTCAGACGACGGAATGCGGAACGCGATCGAGGTAAATGCCTTCCTCTTGGCCGTGTCCACCGTGTGCGGACTCGTCGTGTCGTCGCGTAGGATCGCTTTTCACTTGTCCGGCCCGGTCCAGCACCACGGCGGTCACGCGATCGCCATCGGCCCGGCATTTCTCCACCGCGGCCATCGCCGCCTCGGCAGTCACGGAAAGCGTGATCTGACGTTCTGAAACTACCTGGGAAAACGCGGAGGTCGCGCTGCAAGCCAGGAGTGCGAATGAAACCAACGACTGGGTTGTCATTCCCTTAACTTTGTTTTGGGAATTGCCCGTGCGCAAGCCAAGCGCATGAAGTTTAACATCAGTAAATCAGGCGGCGTAAGCGGATCGGCCGCATCGGTCAGCCCGCCCAAAGCGTGTTGAAGTGGTGGCTGTATGCGCATAGCGGCCGTGTCGATCTCCTTGTTGTTCGGTATGATCGACCTCTCACTTACAACGGACGTGATTCTAACATCGGATCTCCGCAAGCGTGGGAAGACGACGCCGGTTGCACCCGGCTTCACGGGGAATTACAGCCAAGCCCGCTTAATCGTTTCAGACCGCGACAAAACGAATAAGCCTCAGCGGGCGCCACTCAGCCCGGAGAGACGGCCAGCACGGCGCCAGAGTGTTTCTGCTTTTTGAGAAGTGGCCGCGCGAGCCGCCCGTGTCAGCCCGGTTAGTGGCGCCGTCCTCCGCTCCTGAAAGATGCAGCGTCGACCACGGTAACGATCGGACAGCCAGGGGGATTCTGCTCCGAAGCATCAGTTGCCCATCGCTACCGTCGGGTGTCGATCGAGCATCACCCTTCCGTTTGATACGGCCAGTGACCCGTGTAGATGGCAAACCGGTCCACCGCCAGCGCACCGAGGAAGCCCACGGTGAGCCCACTGCAGGCGATCAGGCGAAACACAAAGCCAAAACCGTCCGGCTCCACGAGCGTGGTGGCCGTCCATAGAAACGCGCAGAATGCGCCGAGGGCAAGGATCACCCAGAAAACGACGCGAGATTCTTTCTCCTGTTGTGCCATGTAATAAAGTCTCCTGCCCGCGTAGAGAGCAATTAGCTTGCCGCGGCAAAAGGCTTGTTTGAACGCCCAAGCACACGGGCAGCGAGTGGTTTCACGCAAGGGTTGGGTGAAAGCGCGCGAACGGCTAAGTGTACTGTTTGGTGCGCTTACGCGCGTTCGAGGTAGCTGCCGTCAGCGGTGCTGATGCGGATCTTCTCACCGCCGTTGATGAACGGAGGCACCTGCACCACCATGCCGGTCTCCATCTTGGCCGGCTTGGTGACGTTGGAGACCGTGGCGCCCTTGAGGCCCGGTTCGGTTTCCACGATCACCATTTCCACGCTCGGCGGCAGGTCTACGCTGATGGGCTTGTCATCGTAGAACACCACCGTCACCTTGAACTGCGGAATCAGGTAGTTCACCGCGTCGCCCAGCATTTCACCGCTCAGATGCATCTGCTCATACGTTTCGGTGTTCATGAAGTGGTAGTCTTGCCCGTCCGAGTAGAGAAACTCCATCTCATGCTCGTCGAGAATGGCGCGCTCCACGCGGTCTTCCGAGCTAAACCGGTGTTCAGTCATCGAGCCATTGGCGAGGCGGCGCATCTTGGCCTGCACGAAGCCGCGCAGGTTGCCGGGCGTACGGTGCTCGGTCTTGAAGATCGAGTACAACTCGTTGTTGAACTTGATCACCATTCCAGGACGAAGTGCGGTGGACGAAATCATGAGGGCGCTGCTATTGTACCAGCCCGCCGCCCGCTATAGGTTGGCAAAGCAGTACAGGGTGTTCTCCGTGCGCACGTAGAGACGGTTCCCGGCGATGGCGGGCGTGGCGATGATCTGCTCGTCCAGGTCGGCCGAGGCGATGGTCTCCCACGAAGCGGCGGCGGGTTTGACGACCGTGATTTTGCCGTCTTTGCTGGCGAAGTAGACTTTGCCGCCGGCAGCGACAGGCGAGGCGTAGTATTCGCCGGTGGCCTCTTTCAGGCGCTCCTGCCTGATCGGCTTGCCGGTTTCCGCCTCGTAGGTGGCGAGGATGCCGCCGTTGCGCAGCACATACAACACGCCATCCACAAGAAGCGGCACCGTGACATACGGCTGGCTCTTGGGCTGCTTCCAGCCGACATGCGTTGACGAGACGTCGCCCTTGCCGCCCAGCCGCGTGCGCACAAGGCCGCCGCCCCGATTGGCCGGGTCCCACGACTTGTCCCACTCGGCCAAGGTGAGAATACCGTCGCCGTTGCCGTCATTGCGATCCACGCCGCGGAAGATGCGGCGGTAGATCTCGTCATTCAACTTGGTGCCGGTCATCTCGGTTGCGATTTCGAGTTTACCGTCTTTGTTGGCGTCGTACTTACCGGGCATTTCGTTGAAGCCCGGGCCGGGCTCGCCGCCGGGTTCCAAGCTGTAGACGTGGTCGCCTGTCACCAACGGCAGCGCCGCGGGACCGTTGGTGCCCCCGCGCGCCCACCAGATGCGTTCGCCCGTCTTGGCCTGGTAGCCGGTAAGTTCAAGCGCGCCGGCCACGATGATCTGCGTTGGGCCGTTCTTCGGCTGATACAAGGAGGGCGTGGAATAGCTGCCGAGGAAGCCGGTGGTGCGGTCCGTCTTCCAGGTCTGTTTGCCGGTACGCGCGTCGAAAGCGGCGAGGTAGGCCTGCTCGGGCGTATCGATGAGCACCACCACTTGCCCTTAGGCGTACAGCGGCGAGGTGGCGATGCCTTGGATGGGCGCAAACGGACCGAGCGGCAAGCGCCACTCCTCTTTGCCGTCGAGGTTGTAGGCAACAAGGCCGAATTCAGGGAAGAGGGTGAAGACGCGGCGGCCATCGGTGGCGAGGGTGGGCGTGGCCGCGCCGTTCAGCGGGTGCGCCGTTTCCGCGCGGTCTTTCTTGATGGCGGCGCGCCAGAGCAGCGTCCCCTTGGCGGCATCGTGGCAGAAGACGAGGCGCTCGTCGGCCTCCCAGCCAGTGAAGAAGAGGCGGCCCTTCACGGCAATGGGCGACGAGTTGCCCTTGGAGATGGAGACCTTCCACAGAACGTTCTTGTCTTTGCCGATCTCGGCGGAAAGCTGCGCCGAGGCATCGCCGAGCCCGGTGCCGTTGGGACCGCGGTACCGGGGCCACTCGTCCGCTTCGGCGGCGGAGAGCAGGAGAGCCGAGAGTGGGAGGAGCAGGAGGACGCGCATAACTCAGGGTAGACGCGCGAGAAGGGATTTTGTCACGCGGTGCGTGCGAGTGTCATGCAATGGAATTAGCTTTTAATAACGGCAGCCAGGGATTCCCGCGCCCTCGTGATCTTTCGGAGGATGTCTTGGCCGTTGGCTTTCCATTTATATGGCGTCGGGGCCTCGGCGCGAACGGCCAGAAATTCCTCGATGGCGTCA
>VFZP01000202.1 GCA_016871115.1 Acidobacteriota bacterium | reverse complement strand
TGCTGACCGCATCGCCAAGGAATTTGCCGCCGGAAAACTTTGAGCCGGTTTGCGCACCGCTTCCGCTTCTGGAGGCATGAAACGGAGGAGTGTGCTGTTGGTTTGTGCCTTGGCCTGGAGTGCCCCGGCACAGTTTCGCGTACCGAAGATTCCCAAGGTGCCCGGTGGAGGAGCCGATGGAGGAGGAAGTTCCGGTACGCCGGGCAGTGGAGCTCTCGGCGGCGGGGGCCGCGTAAAGGCCGAACTCGATCAGGCCGAGCGCGCGCTCGATGGATGCGACCGGCATATCGAGAAAGAGACGCCTGACGGCTGCGCCACCTATCACGCCAAATTCGACGACTCGATTGCCGACGCGCAGAAGGCGATTCAAGGCGCTTCGATTGCCGGTGCGGCCGAGTATTTCACCCGTATCAATGCGCTGAAGGCCGGCGTGACGAGCAGTTGAAAGGTATGCATGCGGCGGGCGCGAAGAACGAGGTGCTGAATGCCAAGTTCACCAGCAGCGACGCGGAGAAGGATAAGGTGGCCATTGAGGCCCTGAGCTCTTTTTATGCCGAGTTCCATCGGTTCAGGTCATCGGCGCCGAGCGACGAAGCCCTTGCGCTGTCGGCCCGCTGGCCGCGCGTGAAGTTGGAAGTCCAGCGGTTGCTTGAGGCCTATCCGGTGGTGAAGAACCGCGGCAAAGTGGATCCCTCCGGGCACGAGATGATCATGGCCGTCCGGAAGCTGGAATCAGACCACGATCAGAGCGTGGCCGACTTCGACAAGGTGATTGGCAACATGGGCATGTGGCTCAAGATGGACCTTGACGGCGCCAACGAACGTTTCCTCAAGAGCGAGGTGGATGGCTTGGGGGCATCCGGTCTGAGTTCGGAAAAGTTCCTGAACGACATCGACCAGCGCTTCAAGCTCTACAATGTGCTGGCCAAGGATCACCCTAAGTTCGACCCGCAACTGGAGCCCACCACGCGCGCCAAGCAGAAGGAACTGCAGGCGCGGCTCGACAAGTTCACCGAAAAGATCGTGGCCGAGAACAAACCGCCCGCCGACGACTACAACGGGCCCGATGCCGCGGCGATTCCCGACGAGGCGCGAAAGGCATGGATGGCGCACTACCCGGACATTAAGATCCTGAAGGTCGGCCTGAACGGCAACTGGTTCCGCAAGGCCGGCTGGGAGTGGGACGATGCGCGCACCACCTGGTTCAAGAAGGACGAGTCACGCCTGGGCGGCTTTCTGATTATCGACCTCGGCCATCCGAAGTATCTGCACATGATGCCGTTGAACAGCTACATGGACCACATCAACGGCAGCCGGCGCGAAACGAAAGTGGCGCGCTATGACCGGAACGAACGCATGAACCCGCAGGCCACGTTCCTGCGCGCGAACGCAAAGTAGCGCGCGCGTCAACGGGTGAACCGCGCCTGCCGTCTGCCGTGCTCCCAGGTGGCGTCTCTTCGGTCGCCGAGCCGGTCCTGCTTGGCTGTGCGGGCGGCGAAGGCACACGGCGAGCGCGCCTGCGCTGAGCGAGCGGCCAAGTGAGGAGGTCGCTAAGGGCGAGGAGACCGTGCTTTCCAGCTTCGTCTAGAACGTCAGGCCCACCAAAAACACGGCCTGCGTCAGGTTCGAACGCACCGACCCGAGCGTGACATTTTCAGACAACCGCCGTGTGACGCGCACTTCCGGGGCAATGCGCATGAACGGCACTTTGATCTCGACGCCGCCGCCGAACACAGCGCCCGTAACCGACGAACTGGGCGTGCGGATGCCAGTGATTTTGTTGAACGACCCGCCGGCGGCCATAAACGGCTTGATCAACGGCTGCGGACCGATGCGATAGCGCAGCATGGCCGGAAACTCCCATTGTCCGCCGGAGAAACGCTGCGTCAAGTTGGCGGAGGAGGCGGTTTCATAACCGAGCCGGTTGTAGAGTGCATCGAACGTAACGCCGAAGCCCGCCGGGAGGCGCACCTCAAGCGTCGCCCCGAAAATCCACCAGCTCGGCTTGTTTTTAAACAGACTCGACACGCCTGAGGACTGGACTTGGTCGAAGGCGTCCGTGAAGGGAATGCCACCACGAAAACCCACGGAAATATTCTGGGCAAAAAGGGCCGGAGCCGCTGCTGCCAGAACCGCCAGTGCCAGGCGCATAATTCGTTACTTCTCCCGCAGGAACTGTTTGATGCTTCGGACCGCCTGCCGCGTCCGGTGTTCGTTTTCGATGAAGGAAAACCGCACATGCCCTTCACCGTAGGGCCCGAAGCCGATGCCGGGCGAAACGGCCACCAGCGCTTCCTGCAGCAACTTCTTGCAGAATTCGAGCGACCCCAAGGCGCGGAACTGCTCCGGAATCTGCGCCCACAGGAACATCGACCCCTTCGGCGGCTCCACGGTCCAGCCGGTTTTGTTCAGGCCTGACACTAGGACGTCGCGCCGCTTCTTGTAGGTTGCGCAAATCTTCTGCGTTTCGGCTTCGCACTCGCGCAGCGCGATGATGCCGGCGATTTGCAGCGGCTGGAAGATGCCGTAGTCAAGGTAACTCTTGATGCGCGCCAGCGCCTTGATCATCTTCGGGTTGCCGAGCGTGAAGCCCATGCGCCAGCCGGCCATGTTGTAGCTCTTGGACATCGAGAAGATCTCGACGGCTACTTCCTTGGCGCCCTCCACCTGCAGGATACTGGGAGGCACGTATCCATCGAAGGCGATGTCGGCGTAGGCAAAGTCGTGCACCACCATGGTGCCGTGCTTGCGCGCCAGGGCGACGATGGACTTCATGAAATCGAGGTCGACGCACGTTGTGGTCGGGTTGTGCGGGAAGCTGATGAGAATCATCTTGGGCTTCTTCTCGGCGCCCCGCTTGTACAGATCGTGCAGGCGGCTCAGGAATTCGTCCGGTGTCGGCATCGGGATGGTGCAGGCGTGGCCCTCGGCCATGATGACGCCGTATTGATGGATCGGGTAGGCGGGGTTGGGCGAAGCGACCACATCGCCCGGACCGATGACCGCGAACAACAGGTGCGCCAGCGCGTCCTTGGCGCCGATGGTCGAGATGGCTTCGGTCTCCGGGTCCAGGTCGACGCCGTAGTTGCGCTTGTAGCGCTTGCAGATTTCCAGGCGCAGGTTCGGCAAACCGCGCGACATCGAATACCGGTGGTTGCGTTTGTCGCGGGCCGCTTCGATCAGCTTGTTGACGATCGGTTTCGGCGTGGCGCCATCAGGATTGCCCATCCCGAAGTCGATCACATCGTACTGGGCTGCGCGGAGTTTAGCCTTCATCTCGTTGACGACGGCAAACACATACGGCGGCAGCTTTTGGATGCGGTAAAACTCCTCGGAAGAAAGAGGCATCTAACCATCATACCCGCGATATGTTTCAGGCCGCTGAAGCGCCGGACGCGCGTGGAATCAGGCTTTGCGTGCGAGTTTCCAGGCGTACAGCGCAATCATTGTTTTGCCGTCCTGGATAGTGCCGAGGCCGATGCCGGCTTCGATTTCCCGCACCGTGAACCAGCGGCGTTCAATGCGCTCGTCGCCGCACGGGGCGGCTTGGCCGGCCTGCAGATCCTCGGCGAGATAGATCGTCATCTTTTCGCGCAGGAAGCCGGGGCTCGCCCAGAACTGGACCAGCTTTTTCCAGCGCTTGGCCTTGTAGCCGGTTTCCTCCTTGAGCTCGCGCCTGGCCGCGGTGAGCGCGGTTTCGCCGTCATCGATCTTGCCCGCGGGTAGTTCCCACAGGTACGCCTTGGGCGGCACACGGAATTGCCGCACCAGGAGGATGCGCCCGCGGGGATCGCGCACCAGCACCACGGCCGAGCCGTTGTGATGCACGATGGCGCGCGTGAGCGGGAAGCCTTCGGGGTCTTCCACTTCGTCGACGGTGAGCGCGATGAGGCTGTTGCGAAAGTACTCGCGCGAGGAAACGATCTTCATGAAGTGTGCGTGGAGTGAGCGGGCTAATCTTCGAGCACGCGCACGAATTCGGCGAGCACGCGGCAGCGGTCATGTTCGGTGATCTCCCAGGACTCAAACTCGGGGTTCAGCGGCTCCAGGATAATGCGCGTGTGCTGCCAGGCGCTCGATGAATCGTCGTCCGCGGGCGCGGCCGATTTCACGCTGCGGTACCGTTTGATCCTGTAGCGCTGGCCGCCTGACTCGCTTTCGTTGAGATTCTCCACCAGCACCTTGCGGCCTTGGCGCGACCCGGTGACGCCGGCGCGAAAAATGCACCATGAGCCGTCGGCGATTTCCGGCTCCATCGAGCGCCCGGTCACCTGCGCGATGAACATGTCATCGCTGAGCCGTACGCCGGGCGGCATCTCGCGCCAGCCCTCCGGCTCAACCTCCATCTGCTCGCCCCAACGCCCGGCCGCGGCGCGGCAGGTGTAGACGGGCAAATGCGTGTCGAACGGTTGCGGGTGCGCGGCGATATGGCGGCGGTAAAGCCGGTCCAGTGTGCGGTCAAACCGGTCTACCAGCGTCGGCTCGCGCGGGCTTAGGCGGATTGCGTTTGAAAAACTCTCCTCGGCTTCGCGCAAGAACGGCTCGGGCCCATCGGCGGCGATACGCCGCTCCCAGTCGCCTGCGAGCGCCTGAAACAACTCTTCTTCGTCCGGCCCCAGCCACTGATCCCAATCGCGGCGCAAGCGCAGCCCGAGACGTGCCGAAGCGGGATCGAGCAGCAGCACCCCGATTGGCTCCGGAGCCCTGCGCGGCAAGGCCGCCTCCACCACCAGGAATTCACCCAGCGAGGTCGCTGCGGTGGCGCCATGGGTAGCAGCAGTGAGCATAAGTTCCGTATCGGCCCGATTCTACTGCGGCGCGAGTGGATAGTACCCGCGCCGGGTGCGTACGCGCACGTTTGGCAATGCTACTTTCACTTCAATCGAGCGGAACACCTTACCCGTATCGATGCCTTCGGGCGTGTAGCGCAGAATGTACTGGGTGGTAACCTCGCCGGTGAGCGCGGCAATCGAACGGAACAGACCCTGCGAAATCTCCGACGCATAGCCGCCTGTGCCGACCTTGAGAGCGTAGTTGCCTTCGTCGGACGGCGTCGACAGATACCCGGAAACGCCTTTGTAGAGGGAGTTGAGCGGCGTTTCCACACGCCCGCCGGTTTCTTCGGTGAGTTGTTTGAGCGTGCTCTCGCCGTCAGTGTTAAACCCGAACGCCTTCGTGCTCACCGCATAGATCGTCACCAAGTTACGCTGGGCGAGTTCCATCACTTCCTGGAGAGTCTTCTTGCTCGACGTATCGTGCCCGCCGCCGATGATCACAATCACGCGCCGCGGCTCAATGGGCTCGCCCTTCACCAGGTCGCGCGAGGTGCAGGCCATGTAGATGGCGTCATAGAGGGCCGCGCCGCCGCCGGGCTTGAGACGCCGGATCTTCTCCATCATCCTTTCCGGATCGTAGGAGGTGTTCACCTGCAGTTCGGCGTCGGTGGAGTAGGAGATCAGGTAGCCCTGATACTTCTTGTCGCCCGGCAGCATGGTTTGCACGAGGTCGAGCGAGGCCTCCTGGAAGGTCCTGAAATGCGTGCGGCTGGAGTTGGAAACGTCAATCAGGAAGCCGACCACCACGGGCTGATTCCGTTCGCGCGAGAAATACCCGATCTTCTGCTCTTTGCTCTGATCGAATACCTGGAAGTCTTTTTGGCCCAGATCGGAAACAAACCGGCCTTCTTCGTCGGTAACCGTGACGGGCACGATGACTTCGTTGGCCACCACCACGATCGGCTTGGGTTCGTTCGCTGCCGTGGGAGGCTGAATCGGCGGTGGTGCGGCAGGCTTGGCGTCCTGACCGAAAAGCGGAGTAACGACAAGCGTCCCGGAAGTGGCGCCGAGCAGTGGAAAAAACTTGCGTCGCAGCATGGCCGATTAGTGAACCTGCCTTCGATTATACGCTTCGCCGGAAGCCGGGGCAGACCTGCCCGCCCGGTTAGCGGCTGTCGGGCGAAGGCAGATGCTGCTCGATAATGCGCGAGAGTTTCTCGCGGTCGACGGGTTTGGCGAGGAAGTCTGTCATGCCGGCAGCGAGGCAACGTTCGCGATCCCCTGCCATGGCATTGGTCGTCAGCGCCACCACCGGCACTTCGCTCCGCTTGCCGCCCGAGGCACGCAGCCGGCGCGTCGCATCCAGGCCGTCCATCTCGGGCATCTGGCAATCCATCAGAATCAGATCGAAGTCGCATTAGGTGGCCTGCTCCAGCGCCTCGCATCCGTTCACCGCCATTGTGACGGCGGCCCCGAGCTTTTCCAGCATCCGCGTGGCCACGAGTTGATTCACCGGGTTGTCTTCAGCAACCAGAATGCGCATGCCGCGGGCCCGGCTCGAGGCGCCCGTATCCGGCGCGGTCTCGTTCGGCCTGCCGCCGGTGTCGAACTCGGTCTCCTCCAGCGGCAACGTCAACCCGAAAGTGGATCCACGTCCCGGAGTACTTGTGACAGTCACGTCGCCGCCTATCAAGCGGGCCAGCGATCACGAGATGGACAGACCCAGCCCGGTGCCGCCAAACTGGCGAGTCGTGCTGGCGTCGGCCTGGACAAACTTCTCAAAGATCGATTCCAGTTTGCGTTCCTCGATGCCGACACCGGAGTCTTCCACTTCGAGCCACACTTCCCAGCGCGTCCCGGCGATACGCCGCCCGCCCAGCCTCACACGGACCCCGCCCGCACTGGTGAACTTGATCGCGTTGCCCACCAGGTTGATGGCGATCTGGCGAATGCGGCTGCCATCGCCGAGCAGCCGGGCCGGCAACTCGGCCTCTCGCTCCACGGTCAACGCAAGGCCCTTGGTGACGGCCAATCCCCGCAGCGTGCCGGCTACCTCGCGCACCTCGCCCTCAAGGTGAAACGGCATCTGTTCCACCACCAGCCGGCCCGACTCGATTCGCGCCACATCAAGCACGTCGTTGATCAGGTTCAGCAGCGCTCGCGCCGAGTCCCGCACGGCCTGCGCATCGTCGCGTTGCTCGGATTCGAGCCGGGTGTCGAGCAGCAGCGAGATCATGGCCGCAATACCGTTCATGGGGGTAGGGATTTAGTGGCTCATCGTGGCAAGAAAGTCGCTTTTTACGCGGGAAGCGTGTTCGGCCTGATCGCGGGCGTGCGCCAGTTCTTTTTCGGCTTCCACCTGGGCTGTCACGTCGCGGTAGTGGACCACCATGGCGGCCACGGCCGGGTCTTTCAGCAGGTTGCGCGTGCGGGCCTCCTTCCACACCCAGCGCTCGGATTTCGTGAGCAGGCGGTAGCGTACCAACTCGACGCTGCCGGGCGATTGCCGGCAGTTTTGCAGGGCCGCTAGCAGTACGTTGCGGTCTTCCCGGTGCAGGAGCGAACCGTAGGGCAACGCCTGCATCTCCGCCGGCGTGTAGCCAATCAGTCGCTCTGAGCGAATTCCAGGTGCCCGTCCGCCGGACCCAGACCTGCCCGCTCCGGTGCACCAGTACGGCATCGCCATCGTCACTGCGGTTGAGATCCACCACATCTTCGGCGCCGGCCGGCACCTCCAGCCGCCGTGGTGCGCCTTCGCCTTTCCACTCCCAGAGCCCGGCGATGGCCGCTGGATGGAGGATCGCCGCCAAACCGTGCCCCATCCGGTTTTCGGCGATCGCCGCGATATGGAAGCCGCCCTTGGCCTGCGCCGTAGAAACGGGCTGCTTGAAAAGCAGCCGGTCTATGCCGTTCCGCAGACGGTGAATCCCGGCCCCGTCTGACCACCAGGTGACTTGCCCTTGTGTTTGCTCAAGGTAAGACCGGTTGTTCGGATCGAGCGGTTGTCCCACCGGCACCCCGCCCGTGGCAGCGGCCAACACATGAACCTTGTTTTCCCGGTCAACTATCAGCACGCTGCCTGTGTCCGACACGGCTACATCCTGGACGGTGCAGGCGCCCTGCAGGGAAAATCCATCGCGGCCGCCCAAATAGACACAGCCGTTTTGTACAACCAGCATCCGGCCATTCGCTCCGGCCGGCGAAATCCGCCGTGCGATACTGCTTGTCAGTCCTTTCGCAGGCTGCCAGAAGTAGCCGTCATACCAGGCGACCCCATCGTTTGTGGCCGCCCACATGGTGCCGTCGTTCGCCTGCGCCTCATACCGGACGTCGTTGGAAGGCAGCCCCAAGGCGCGGTCAAATCGCGACCAGCGCCAATGTTCATAGATGGCATCGAGCCGCGATACATTCGCTGCGTGGAGAGAACCGATGCTGGCTCCTAGCAGAGCCGCTGCCGCCAGTGCCGGTCCCCAGCCGGACCGCCGTACCCGCCGGTCATGAGCCTTGGGCCTCAAAGTGAGCTTTTCGGCCGGATGGGCCGCGAGTATGAGCGAAAAGTTTGCGCTACCAGGCATGTGCGGTTTGCACCAGCATGGCGATGCCCAGTGTGGTCACCACCAGAGCGCTCACCACGGGCAGATGCTGTACCCACGGCGCATCGCCCGTCACGCGGCGCATCGCCGGACCGGCATGCACCATCGCGACGCCGATCGCAATCAGCACCGCCGCGAGGCCCGCGCTGAAGGCCGTGAGCAGCGCCAGGCCAAAGGCGATGCGCTGGATGGACGCCGCAAAAATCAACACAATGAGCGCTTCGGGGCAGGGCACCAGCCCCCCGGAGATGCCCAGCGACAGCAGACTCCCCGATCCAGCACCGTGAGAGTGCGGGCGGGATTGCGCATGGTCGTGCGAGTGCGAGTAGCCGTAACCATCGTCCTCGCCGCCCGCGGCGCGGCTTCGTTGAATCAGCAGCCACAGTCCGATGGCCGCCACCATCAGGCCGCTCGCCAGCGCCAGGTACTTCGAAACCACGTTCGGGTCAAACTGCCGAGCCGCAAACAGCGTGGCGAGCCCCAGCACGAACACGCTGGCGGTGTGCGTGGCGGTGACCGCCGCGCCAAGATAAACGGCATCGACTACGCGTCCGCGGCTGCCCACCAGATAGGCGGCCACGATGGTCTTGCCGTGGCCCGGCGTTAGTGCGTGCGCGGCGCCGAGGAAAAACGCCACCCCGAGGGCGGCGGCCATCGAAGCGGGCGAGGAAGCGGCCGGGTTCGCGAGAAACTGCCGGAGTTGCGGCTCGGCGCCCGGCGCCACGGCCTGGATCAACCGGCAATCTCCTTGACGGCCGCCACGGCGCGGTCAATCTCTTCCATGGTGTTGTAGATGTGCGGTGAAAAACGCAGCCCCTTGGCGTCGCCCGCGGCGGTTTGCGCGATGGCCAGGCGATGGCTCTTCCACAGCATGTCGTAGGCCGCCTTGGGCTCATGCTTCCGCAGATTGAACTTGATGACTCCGCCTGAAAGTTCCGGCTCCACGTTGGTTTTCAGCTCCACGCCGCCTATCTCGCGCAATTGCACTTTGGCGCGCGTGGCGAGCGCTTTCATGCGGGCTTCGATGCGCGGCATCCCGATGAGTTCGAGAAAGTCGAGCGCGGCTTCCACAGCCACCAGACGCGGGTTGTCGCGCTGTCCGAATACCTCGAACTTTCGGGCGCCGACGAGGTTCTCGGCCCAACCGGCTGTCACCACAGACGGCCAGAGTTCGGCAATGCGCGCCGCGCGCACATAGAGAATCCCGGCCTCGAGCGGCCCCATCATCCACTTGTGCGACGATCCGGCGTAGGAGTCGCACCCGATCTCACCCACGTTTACATCGAACGCCCCCAGCGTTTGGGCGCCATCGAGGTGCATCCAGATATTGCGCCGCCGTGCCAGTTCGGCAATCTCGCGGGCCGGATACGCAACGCCGGTGGTGGAGGTGCAGTGCGTCACGGCGATCACACGCGTGCGCGCCGTCACGGCCTTTTCAACGCCTTCAAACAGATCCTGCCGGGAAACGGCGGGAATCGTGGCCGGCACTTCCTTGATGACGATTCCGATGCGCTTGGCCAGCACTTTCCACGAGTCGTTGTTCGACGGATGATTGTGCGCGGTGATCACCACTTCGTCGCCGGCTTTGAGGTCGATGCCGCGCACGATCAGGTTCGAGCCTTCGCTCGTGTTGCGCATGAACGCAATCTCGTCCTTGTTCGCGCCGAGGAGACGCGCCGCTTTCGCGCGGGCGCGTTCGGCGAGCGGTTCATATTTTTCGCGGTTCTGAAAACTCGGGTTGGCCTGGAAATCGCGCAGATACTCCAGGTGCCGGTCCAGCACGCCGCGCGAGGCCGGGCACACGTTCGCCGCGTTGAGGTACAGCACGCCCTCATCCAGCGGAAACTGGCGCTTGACGACCTCCCAGTATTCCTCGTCTCTCGCCGCGGGCGCGGTAGCGGGCGCGGGAGCGGCTTGCAAGAGCGTTTGGCGCATCGCCGTCCAAGTGGCGGCCGCACCGGAAAGAAGTTGGCGTCGTGTAGCTGGCATGCGACATATTGTAACCTGAAGGGTGCAGCCAATTGTCACCGACCTGGTGCAGATCGAGCGCCTGGGCGAAAAGAAGCGCAAAGAGAACGAGCAACTGCGCAAGCACATGAAGATGCACGATGTGCCCGAACGGCGTCTGCGCAAGATTGCCGAAGAGGTGGAAGGCGAGATCGATTGCATGCAGTGCGCCAACTGCTGCCGCGTGGCCACCGCCAAGCTCCTGGAGCGGGACGTGGAGACGCTGGCGAAGTTCCTGCGCATCTCCATTTCCGGCTTCAAGAAGCAATACACCATGGAGGATCCCGAGGACGGACTGATTCTCCGCCGGGACGGCCCGGCCGGCTGCGTTTTTCTCGACGGCAAGACATGTACGGTCTACGAGGTGCGCCCGGCTGCCTGCGAAAATTTTCCGCACGTCGTCCGCGGGCAAGGCTCCATGGTCGCCCGCATGTGGCAGTTTATCGACCGGGCCACCTACTGCCCGATCGTCTACAACACACTCGAAGCCTTCAAGCCGGCGCTGGGCTTCAAGACGCGCTAGTGTCATGTAATGGAATTAGCCTGCAATAACGGCAGCCAGGGATTCCCGGGCCCTGGTGATCTTTCGGAGGATGTCTTGGCCGTTGGCTTTCCATTTATATGGCGTCGGG
>VFZP01000201.1 GCA_016871115.1 Acidobacteriota bacterium | reverse complement strand
GCTGAATTTCCTTTCCATCCAAGCAAGCCAGCACAATGCGGGCGCGCTCCACCATCCGTGCTTCTTCTTTACGGCTTCTGCTCATCGCCATCAACTCTGCGCGAACTTCCGCCGAACACTTGAGGGGGCCGCGTGTCTGGGCATCTCCCAAACATTCTATTATACTAATAGTTTAATGCAACTAAGCACTAGCTGGTGCGCCTAGCCATTCTCAATGCCACCAGTGCGCACGGGAGCAGGAGCCAGATGGCATGCGGTTCGGGTACGTACTCCAACTCAACAAAGCCATAGGATCCGTGCAACTCGAAGGCGCTCGGCGGCGGCACGCCAAGGCCGGAATGGTGCAGTACGAGACTCCCTTTCCAGCCGTAGTCGTTGTATCCATAAAACGATGCCAGTAGCGAGTTCGGGCGCCCCACGAAGGGGGCGAGAACGTCGTAGCAGCAGCCAGCGTCGGTGAATACCCAGACGGGAGCCGTGAATTCTCCCTCAAAGATGTTCGAGTTTGGCGCGATGTCTCCGGCGTCCTGCATGCCGTTATCATCCAGGTCCACCCCTCCCAACATTCGGACCTCGTTCAAGCCGTGGAGGTTGAACCGCCAAGAGGCGGGGTCATCGGACCATCCGGCCCCCGGGATGATTGGCCCGGCTCCGAACAGAAACCTGCCGCCGGGAAAGAAGCTTCGCACCACGCCGTCGTTGAGGGCCGTTCCGACTCCTCGCACGCTGGTTGGTTCCACGTTCACATACAGGTTGTAGTCCAATCCCTGCAGGCCAGCGCGGTACCGCATAAAGCCTTGCACTTCGAAAACCAATCTCGGAGCAGCCTGTGCGGGGGTAAGCGAAAGGCCGATCCACAACACAACCAAGCCTGGCGGTTTCATGCCTTCTCCTCTCCGATTCACGCTGGCAAAACGGAATCATCTGCATCAGAGCAATTGTCTGGCCGCTGAGGCCACGGAGGGCGGAGTCGGCTTTCCGGGCGGCGTCTGCGTCTAGTTCCCCAATCCAATGAGTGGCCTGGCTCCGGTGCAGGCATGATGATTCACCGGGCCTGAGCCGTGTCCCAGGCCGGGGTTGGTGGCGATGGCTTCGGTGATGAACTGTTTGGCGCGCGCGACGGCCTCGGGCAGCGGCGTACGCATAGCCAGTAGCGCGGTGATGGCGGCGGCATAGGTACAGCCGGTGCCGTGTGTATGCGTGGTGGCGATGCGCGCGGCCGGGAACGCGTGGGTTTCGCCGGAGGCGGTCAGAAGCAGGTCTGTGGCGGTGTCGTGGAAGTGGCCGCCTTTGAGCAGCACGGCTTGCGGCCCCAGGGCGAGGATGGCTTCGGCGGCGCGGCGGGCGTCGTCCGGCGTGACGATGCGCAAGGTTGTCAGCGCTTCGGCTTCGGATAGATTGGGCGCGACGAGTGCGGCCAGCGGTAGCAGTTCCGACTTGAGCGCGGCGACGGCTTCGGCGGCGATGAGCGGTGCGCCGTGTTTGCTCACCATCACTGGATCCACCACCAGCGGCGCGCCGCGCAGATCGAGCGCGGCCACCATGCGGATCATGTCGGCATTGCCCAGCGAGCCGGTCTTGACCGCGCCGGGCGGGATGTCTTCGAGCACCGCCTCAACCTGCTCGCGCACGAGCGATGGGTCGAGAATCTCGACGCGCGCAACGCGCTGCGTGTTCTGCACGGTGAGCAGCGTGATGGCCGCCGCGCCGTACACGCCGAATTGGTGAAATGTTTTGAGGTCCGCCTGGATACCCGCGCCGCCCGAGGGGTCCGAGCCCGCGATGGTGAGCGCGACGGGCTTGCTCATGACGACGCGCCGGCCTCGTCGAGCGACTGCGAGAGTTCTTCCCATTCGGCCATCAGCTTGTCGATGGTAGCGCGCGACTTGTCGATTTCAGCGGTGCGGCGCGTGGTGTCTTCAACGCTGACGAAATTGGCGAGTTCGCGCGAGTGATCGGAGATGACGGTTTCGAGCGCCGCCATTTCGGCTTCCACAGCCTTGAGGCGGTCGCGCATCTTTTGGATCTTGATCGGATTCACGCGCGCCTTGGGGGGCTCGGCGGGGGCAGCCACCGCCGGAGTGGAGGCGGTGGGCGTAGGGGCGGAGACAGCTTCGGCGGCGCGGATGGCGTCCACCGAAGGCAACGATTGCCCGCTGATCCGCCACAGGTAGTCTTCGTAGTTGCCGGGATAGATCTTCACTTCGCCGCCGCCTACTTCGAAAACACGCGTGGCGAGTTTGTCCATGAAGTAGCGGTCGTGCGATACGAAAAGCACGGTGCCGATGTACTCGCTGAGCGCTTCGAGCAGCACGTTTTTCGAGCGCATGTCGAGGTGGTTGGTCGGCTCGTCGAGCAGTAGGAAGTTCGACGGCTTCAGCAGCAGCCGTGCCAGCGCATAGCGATTGCGCTCGCCGCCGGAGAGCACGCCCATCTTCTTCTCCACGTCGTCGCCAGAGAACAGGAAGCAGCCGAGGAGGTTCCGCAATTCGGTGGAGGTGCGGCTACGCGCGAGATTGGAAAGATCGTCGATGAGCGAGGCGTTCGGGTCCAGCTCTTTGTACTGGTCTTGCGCGAAGTACTCCATCATCACGTTGTGGCCGAGCTTGTACTCGCCCGCCGTCAGCGGTTCGGTGCCTGCCAGCAGTTTGATCAGCGTCGACTTGCCCGCGCCGTTGTGGCCCACCAGCGCCACCTTGTCGCCGCGCTCAATCAGGAGACTGACATCGCGCAGCACGTTCTTAGCGCCGTAGCTTTTGCCGAGACCCCTCACCTCAGCGACAATGCGGCCGCTCGAAGTGGGCGAGGGGAACGAGAACTTGATGGCCTTTTCGTCGGGCGGCGGCGGCTCCACCTTCTCCATGCGCTCGAGTTCCTTGATGCGGCTCTGCACCTGCTTGGCCTTGGTGGCCTGCGCGCGGAACCGGTTGATGAAGGCTTCGAGCTGTTCGATCTTGGCTTGCTGGTTGGTGTAGGCCGCGGCGATCTGCGCGATGCGCTCGGCCTTTTGCGCCTCGTATTTCTCGTAGTTGCCCGGGTAGAAGTGAACCTTCTTGTTCCAGATTTCGACTATCTTTTTCACCGTCACGTCGAGAAAGTAGCGGTCGTGCGAGATGAGGATGAAGGCGTGCGGATAGCTGTTGAGATAGTCTTCGAGCCAGTTGCGCGCCTCAATGTCGAGGTGGTTGGTGGGCTCGTCCATCAACAGCAGGTCGGGTGCGTCGAGCAGGAGCTTGGCGAGCGCGATGCGCATCTGCCAGCCGCCGGAGAACTCTTCGCACGGGCGGTCCCAATCGTCGCGCGGGAATTGCAGGCCGCTGAGGACGGTGCCCACTTTCGAGTCGAGCGCGTAGCCGTCGCGCGTGACGAACTCCATCTCAAACTGATGAAAGCGGTCCGCCACCTGCGCGTATTCGGGGGATTCGGGCGAAAGGTCGCTCATGCGGTGCAGGAGCGTTTCCATCTCCGCTTCGAGCGCGCGCAGCGGGTCGAAGACGGACATGCATTCCTGGAACACCGTGCGGCCGCGCATCATCAGGCCTTCTTGCGGAAGGTAGCCGATGCGCGTACCCTTGGCGGGGTTGAGCGAGCCGTGGTCGAGTTGCTCGATACCGGCCAGCACTTTCAGCAACGTCGACTTGCCGGTGCCGTTGCCGCCGACGATGCCGACGCGCTCGTTGGGCGTGATCAGCCAGCCGAGCCCTTCAAAGAGGGTCTTGAAGCCGAAGTGTTTGCCGCCGTTGGAAACTTGAATCATCTCAGGGGCGATGACGCAGCACGCGTCCACCGCGCGCTGCGGTCAACTTGCCGTCCTCCACCATCACCACACCGTTTACCAATACGAAGTCGAAGCCCTCGGTGTAAGCGTGCGGCTTCTGGTAGGTTGCTTTGTCCTGCACCTTGGCGGGGTCAAATACCAGCAGGTCCGCCGCCATGCCTTCGGCGATCAGTCCGCGGTCACGCAGGCGGAACGTGCGGGCAGGCATCGACGTCATGCGGCGTACGGCGTCTTCGAGCGTCAGCACCTTGCGCAGGCGGACGAATTCGGCGAGTACGCGCCCGTTGGTGCCGTACGAGCGCGGATGCGGCATACCGAGGCCGAACTCAAGCCCGCCACCTTCGGAGGCCACGGCTGTGTACGGGTACTTCATGATGCGCTCCACGTCCACCATCGACATTGAGTGGTACACCATCTGGGCACCGCCTTGGTCCATGATCTCCAGGATGGTTTCGGCTTCGTTCGCCGGCGTGGGCGCGCGCTTGCGCAGGCGGTTGATCTGCGAGATGGTCTTGCCTTCGAGAGTACGATCCGGCGCAAAGCCGGCCACAATCGCATAGGAATAATTTGGCCGGCCCTTCACGGCGAGCAAGCGCAGCATCTCGCGTTTGATCCGCACGCGAGTCTCCTTCGTCGTTAGCCGTTCCTTGATTGCCGCTTCGCCGTCGGCCAGCGCCCAACTCGGTAGCGTGATGCCGAGGTTCGTCGACGAGTGATCGTAGGGGTACTGATCGACCACCACGTCCACACCTTCCTGGCGATACTTCTCCACCAGAGCGAGCGACCTGGCGCTCATGCCCCACAGGCGCCGGTTATCGATCTTGAAGTGTGAGATCTGCACGGGCATGCCCGCTTCTTTGCCGGCGCGCACGGCTTCGTTGATCGCGTCTACAATCTTCTCGCCCTCGTCGCGCATGTGGCTGGCATACGTGCCGCCGTGTTTGGCCGCGGCTTTGGCGAGCGCCACCACTTCGCCGGAATCCGAGTACGTGCCGGGGATGTAGATGAGGCCCGTCGACAAGCCCACTGCGCCTTCGCGCATGGCCTGCTCCACCAGTGCCTGCATCTTGACGATTTCTTCCGGCGTGGCCTTGCGGTTGGCGGTGCCGATCACTTCACGGCGCACCGTGTTGTGGCCGATGAGCGTGGCGACGTTCAACCCCAGGCCTCGTTTGGTGAGCGTGTCAAACCACTCGGCCACTTGCGCGCGCGAGCCGCCGCAGTTGCCCGTGATGACCGTGGTGACGCCGTCGAGCAGGTAGTTGTCGCCGCGCGGCACCTTCTCCACGGCGCCCTCGATGCGAGTGTGGACGTCGATGAAGCCAGGTGAAACGATGCGACCCGCGGCATTGATCGTACGGTCAGCCGTGGCCGGATCTGGAATGCTGCCGATGGCGGCGATGCGGCCCTGCCGTACGCCGATGTCAGCACGGTGCCATGGATTGCCCGCGCCGTCGAGCACGCGTGCGCGGCGGATGATGAGATCGAATTCCGCCGCCGGCGCGGTCAACGTGAACGCCAGTGTCGCGGCAAGGGCAAAGGCAGGGCGCATCATGCGTATTTGCCGCAGAAGAAGTCGAACGACTGCGCGAGGTATTGCCGCAGATCCGGGCGCTTCACCACGGCGTCGAGGAAGCCGTGCTGCAGGAGAAACTCCGAGCGCTGGAAGCCGGCGGGCAACTTCTGGCGAATCGCCTGTTCAATCACGCGGGGTCCGGCAAAGCCGATCAGCGCGCCCGGTTCGGCGATGTTCAGGTCGCCGAGCATGGCGTAGCTGGCCGTGACGCCGCCCGTGGTGGGGTCCGTCAGGATGCTGATGTAGGGGAGCTTGGCTTCGTCCAGGCGCATCAGCGCCGACGAGACCTTAGCCATCTGCATCAGGCTGATGGCGCCTTCCTGCATACGCGCGCCACCGGACGCCGAGACAATCACCACCGGGCTGCGCGCGACGATTGCGCGTTCAATGGCCCGCGTGATCTTCTCGCCCACCACCGCGCCCATGCTGCCGCCGACGAACTTCAACTCCATCGCGCAGGCTTCCACGGGCCGGCCGAGAATGCGCCCGGTGGCGCATATCACCGCATCGGGGAGGCCCGTGGACGCGCGGTTCTCGGTGAGCCGCCGGCCGTACGGCTTGGAATCAGCGAACCCTAGCGGATCGGTGGAAACCAGCGCTGCATCGTGCTCAGTGAAGTCGCCATCATCGAACAATTGCTTCAGCCGCGTGACGGCGTCCACCTTAAAGTGATAGCCGCACTTTTCGCACAGCCACAGGTTTTCCTCGAGGCCTTTGCGCCAGATCACCTGACCGCAGCCCTCGCATTTCAACCACAGGCCTTCGGTTTTTACTTTACGTTCGCCTTCTTCGGAATCCGGAGTGAGGCTAGGCTGTTTACGGGTGAACCAGGACATCGGCAGGAATGCTCAAACCAGGTTAACGCGGATATGGATGGCCTCGCAACGTTGCAAACGCCCGATAGATCTGTTCGCACAGCATGGCGCGTGCCAATTCGTGGTGAAACGTCATGGCCGAGAGCGACAGCAGGATGTCTGCCAGGCGGCGCCAATCGGCAGGGAAGCCGTCGTGGCCGCCCAGCACAAACGCCACTTCGCGGCCTTCGTCTTCCAACTTGCGGATCATTTCGACGAACGCGGACGAGGCCATGGTACGCCCGGCGGGATCGAGCAGGACTTTGTAGCTGGCCGCGTGGCGCGCCCAAAAATCGGTGCGCGCCGGGTCGATCTCGCGCATTTCCACTTTGGCGTAGCGCGAGGTGCGTTTCAAAAACTCGGCGGCGATCGCATTCGAATGCTCGTCGCGCGGCTTGCCGATGAAGTAGACGAAGACCTTCACGCCTACTCGTCGTTCCGCCGCAAGTGGATGGTGGCAGGGCGCGAGCAGACGCGCGTTTGCGGCGCCGCGGCAGGGACGCCGCAGACCAGCACTTCGCTTTGCATGGTGGGCAGATCATCCGGGATGAACAGGTTGATCTGTTGGATGCCGGGCAGTCCGGGTGCGGGGCCGGCGTACTGCGGCTGCGTGATTTCGCGGTCATGGAGCTTGGCGGTGATCTGACCGAGGCCTTCAGCAGGCAAGCCCGTGGCGTAGATGGTGAACAGGCGGCCGGGTGCTTCGGGATTACCGAGGCCGTTGGGCGTTGCATCCTGATTCAACACTGCGTTGGGGAAGATCACCGGAGCGGCGACGGTGAGATTGACAGGAGCGGGCAAACTCGCCACTCTGGTCACGGCCACTTGCAGTTGCGCGCGCGCTTGCGAGCCGAGGCCAGTGGGCACGACGAAATCGACGCGCTGCTCACCGCCGGCGGAAGATGTCGAGACTACTTGCGCAGTGAAGCCATCGAGCAGCACGCCCAGGTCCTGGCCGAGCAAACGGGTGCCGCGGATGGAGGCGAGCGAGCCGGGGACGATGGTCAGGGTCTGATCGCTGACATAGCTGGACACCAGGCGGATGTTGGGTGAGGTGCCCGCGGGCGGCGGCGTATCGCCGGTCACCGTGATGGTGACGTCGATCACACGGGTGCCAGCCAGCGGCCCGGCGTCGATCGTCAGTACGGCGGAGTAGCGGCCGGGCGCGAGGCGTTCCGGGAAGGCTGTCAGATTCAACGAGGCATTGTTGATGCCGGACTCGGGGAAGATGCGCAGCCAGTTAGCGCCGGCGCGGTATTCAATGCGCGCGGTCCAGTTCATCAGGCCCTGGTTGTCGTTCAGCACGCGCAAGAACTTTTGATAGAAGCCGGGCGTGGCCGGGGTGTTGAAGTCAAGCGCGGGCGCGTCAACGACCAGGCGCGGGAAGTAGCCGGCCGTGCAGTCGCGCAGAAGCTGGCAGTCAAGCGGCGGCGCGGCATCGCGGAAGCGCGGCACAGGCGCATTGGAGGTGGCTTCGGCGACGGTGGACAGCGGGCCCATCGTCACGCGCGAGGTGGCCACGGTGCCATCCTGGCCGCTGTCACGGGGCAACGCCACGAAGGTGGGAATCTGCGCGGTTTCAAACGCGCTGGCATTGGAGTCCACTACCTCGTACGTCGCCGAGCCTTCGCCGGCGGAGAGGAATACTTCGCTCACCCCTAGCAGCACTGCGCTGAACACAATGCGCGGGTCGCCGCCTGCGCCGTTCGGATCAGCCGCGTTCACGCGCGCGAGCAGCAGCCGCCCGCCGCCCGGGCTAGAGTTATAGACGCCGGGCGAGGCGGGCCAGCCGAGATCGCCGGCGGAGGTGGGCTCGTTGGCGGTGGAGCCGGCGATATGGTCAGGCACGAAAAGCCTGGCTTGCGACGGAAAGCCGGCATAACGAATGACGATGCGGGTACCGGACGTGAGCGGGTCGCGCCGGGGTTCGAAGGCGGATGGGAAGCCTTCGGTGACGCGCGTGGTGGCAAAGCGGACGTTGTTGGCGACAAGCGTGGCGAAGGCGGTTTCGTCGGCCGTGGCTGGGAGGTTGGAGTCCGTGCAGACGATGCGCGCCGCGGTGCCGCTGGCGTAGACCCCGCGCCGTGGCGTGCCGGGCGTCACCGGGTTGTTGCGCACGCCGATGGAGGTGCGCCCACTGGTGCTCAGCAGCGCGTTCACCGGCGCTTCAGACGCTGCATTGAGGCTGGCCACACGCAGCCCGGTGATGACAAAGCTGGTGCGTCCGCTAGCCGGGAGGACGAAATCAAACGCACCGAAACTCACCACGTTGCGGCTGACGAGCAAGCCGTTGGGCACGACCACGAGCCTGCCGCCGACGGTTTGCGCTTCGAGGCGCGCGTCGATCAGGTCGCCGCCGAGCAAGCGGTTGGTGATCGAGTGCGACAGGGAAACCGAGATCGATGCCGAAACCGTGCCCGCGCCGGAGCTGCTTTGGCAAGTGAGCACAATTTCGCCCAGCTTTTCGCTGAGGCCTTCTGAACGGAACAGCAGGTTCTCCGCCGTCGCGTCACACGTGATTTGCGGCACCACCGGCGGGTTTTGCGCGAAAGCGAACGCCGGCGTCAGCACAGCGACGGCAACAGACAACACGAACCGATGATTCATGAATGGATACCTGCCTCCATTCTATTGAACGCGCGCCAGACGCGGCCGGTATGCAACATACTCAATCGAGAGTAGAGCGGCGGCGCGTGCGGGCGGGTGATTGCCGAGCGCTTGCAGCTGCGCAGCAGTAAGATGGGTCAGACTCATGCGCGCCTTATTCGTCCTGCTGCTGCTTGCCTCCGTCCTGCTCGCCGCCGCTGACTGGCCGCAGTTGCGCGGCCCGCAGGGCTCCGGCCTCTGCCCGTCGTGCGGTGCGATGCTTGTAGAATTTGGGCCGCAGAAAAATGTCCGGTGGAAAACGGCGCTGCCTGAGGGGAAGTCATCACCGGTGCTCGCTGGCGACCGCCTCTTCCTCACTGCCGCCGAAGGCGACGAGTTGCTCACGATCTGCTTGAGCCGCGCCACCGGCAAGGTGCTATGGCGGCGCGCTCTCCCTGCGCCGAAGCGCGAAGCGCAGCACAAGCTCAATCATCGCGCCGCGCCCACCGCCGTGATCGGCGATGACCGGGTGTTTGTCTTTTTCGCGGACTATGGTCTTGCGGCCTACAGCTTCGACGGTACGCCCCGCTGGCAGTATCCGCTCGGGCCGTTTAATAGCCAGCACGGCATCGTCGCCTCGCCTGTATACGCCGACGGCCGCGTGGTGCTCGTCAGCGATGGCGACACCGATGCGTTCATCCTCGCGATTGATGCCTACACCGGCAAGACCGCGTGGAAACAGCCGCGCGACGTCATCAACGGCTACTCCACGCCCATCGTCTATCACCCGCCGGGTGGCGGCCCCGCGCAGATCATCGTACCGGGTTCCTACCGGATGACGGCGTATTCCGCCAAGGACGGCGAGGTGCTGTGGTTCGCCGGCGGCCTCACCTGTCAGCCGAAGTCCGCGCCCGTGATCGTGGACGGCATCCTGTACTTCAACGGCTGGACCGTAGGCAACGACGAAGGCCAGCAGGTGGAACTGCCGCCGTTTGCCGAAGTGGCAGCGAAGGCGGATGCCAACGGCGACCGTCAACTCGCGCAGGCCGAACTTCCCAAGGAGTGGCAACCAACAGGCACCTGGCGCGCGATTGATCTGGACCGCAACGGCTTTCTCAACGAACGCGAGTGGAACTTCTTCCGCACGCGCCGCGCCTCGCGCAACTCCATGATGGCTGTGAAGCTCAGTGGCACGAGCGGCGATGTGACGGCCACGCACGTTTTGTGGCGGCATAGCAAATCGCTACCCGACGTGCCAGCGCCGCTGGTCTACAACGGCGTTGTGTATCTGGTGCGCAGCGGCGGCATCGCCACGTCACTCGATGCCAAAACCGGCAAGGTGCTGAAGCAGGGGCGGCTGACCGGCGCGCTGGAAGACTACTACTCGTCGCCGGTCGGCGCCGATGGCAAAGTGTACGCCGCCACCGAGCACGGCAAAGTCGTGGTGCTGCGCGCGGCCGGCGAGTGGGAAATTTTGGCGATCAACGATTTCGAATCAGAGATCTTTGCCACTCCCGCGCTCGCCGGCAACGAGATGTACATCCGGACGCGCGACGCACTCTATGCCATCGCCGCGCCCGCCCGTTAGAAGACGAACTTCGCGCCCACCTGCATGCGGCGCGGATCGTTGGCCTGGCCGCGCACCTGTCCGAACGTGGGCGAGGTCACCGTGGAATCCGGCCCGCCCCATCGGGTGCGGTTCAGGATGTTGAATGCTTCAAACCGCAGCGTGAAGCGCACGCGTTCGGTGATACTCACGTCCTTGGCGAGCGACAGATTCTCGTTGAAGTCCCAGGGCTGGCGCGCCTTCGGGTTATTCGCTGTCGCGTTGCCGATCCCGGACTCCAGTTCCGCGGTGGTGAGCCGGCGGCCACCGGGACCCACTTGAAAGACGGCGTGGTTCCACCAACTATCCGTGAACGGATCGAACTTTCCACTGGGCGTCGCGCCGCGCCATCCTTCGTAGGAAGGCTCTGGTGCAAATCGGCAGGATGGACGAGGATAGAGGAATGGTCCGTCTTGCTCCGGTCGAGGAATGGTTCGGCGGCCGCCACTTCGATGGCGAGATCGTGGTGTTGTGCGTCTGCTGGTATTTAAGCTTCAAGTTGAGCTATCGGGATTTGGTGAGCATGATGAATGAGCGCAGCATTGCGATGGCGCACACGACGATTCTGCGCTGGGTGCAGCATTACATGCCGGAGTTCGAGAAGCGCTGGAAGCGATACGCCCGCCCGGTGGGTGACTCGTGGCGGATGG
>VFZP01000200.1 GCA_016871115.1 Acidobacteriota bacterium | reverse complement strand
AATGAACGGGCGGTCCGTGTGTTCGCGCACCGCGAGACACTCCTCATACCGCATGCACGGCTGCTCGATGTACACGTCAACGCCACTCACGGCGTCGGCCACACGCAAGGCCTGGTGCTGCGTCCAACCCGCGTTGGCGTCGGCGATGAGAACATCGCCGGGCAGCAGTTGGGCGGTCGCTTGACGGATGCGCTCGATGTCGACATCCGGATCGCCGCCCACCTTCAACTGAAACTTCGTGTAGCCTTCACTGCGATAGCGGCCCACCATGCGCGCCATCTGCTCCGGCGCCTCCTGCGAGATCGCGCGGTAGAGCGCGAAGTTATCGCCGAATCGCCCGCCGAGCAGGTTGGCAACCGGCTGGCCACAGACCTTGCCAAGAATATCCCAGCAAGCCATGTCGATCGCCGACTTCACATACGGATGGCCGCGCATCGCGCCATCCATGGCCTGATTGACGAGCGCAAGTTGCGTTGGATCGAGGCCAATCAGTTGCGGCGCGAGTTCAGCAATGCCCGTGCGCGCACCGGCGGCGTAGGCCGGCAGGTACGCTGCGCCGAGCGGACAGATTTCGCCGTAGCCGGTGACACCTTCATTGGTCTCAACCTCCACCACCGTGGAGTCGAACACCTGCACCGAGTTCCTGCCGGACCACTTGTAGCTGCCCTCATGAAGCGGCAGCCCAACCTGGTAGCACTTTATTCTGGCAATGATCATTGTGAGATGACCAAGTATTGGAGTATGGCAAGAATCTGAGGTCGCCGGTGCGTTGGGTACGATATAAAAGCATGCGTACTTTGCCACTCCTGCTGCTGCTGTCTGGCCTGGCGCTCAACGTCGAACCGCTGCACGCGCAGACGTTTACCGAAGCGCAAGCGCTCGCCGGACGCTCGGCGTATCTCGGCAATTGCGCCAGTTGCCACTTGCCCAACCTGGCCGGCCGCAATGAAGCGCACCCGCTCACTGGCGGAAATTTTCAAAACACCTGGCGCAACCGTACGTTGAATCAGCTTGCGCGCTACATGCAACAGACCATGCCGCCGGGCAACAGGGGCGGACTGGGCGAAGAGACTTATCTCGCGCTCGCCGCGTTTATCCTCCAGGCCAACGGCACCGCATCCAGCGCCGAGCCGCTAAGGGCGAATAGCAGCCTCCGCATCGGCGAGGTTTCAAGCGGCGAGATGCCCGCGGAACTCCTCAAGGCGCTGAACGACCCGACCTCCGATCAAGCCGGCCTTTCAACGCGCGCGCGGCCCAAAGGGCACACCGTTCGCGGCACGGTGAAAAATTTTCGCCCGGTCACCGACGCGATGCTGCGCAATCCGGACCCGGGCGACTGGCTGATGATCCGCCGCAACTACCAGGCCTGGAGCTACAGCCCGCTCGCCCAGATCACTGCGGCCAACGTGAAGAACCTCCGGCTGAAGTGGGTTTGGGCCATGAACGAGGGCGGCGCCAACCAACCCACGCCCATCGTTCACGACGGCACCATGTATCTTTCCAACACCAGCCACACGATGCAGGCGCTCGACGCGGCCACGGGCGAGTTGATCTGGGAACACAACATCGGGCCGGAAGCCACGCGCGCGTACGGTGCGACGCGCGGCATTTCCATCTGGGGCGACCATCTGTATCTTTCGGGAACCGACGCGCGGCTCCACGCACTCGAGGCGCGCACCGGCAAATTGGCTTGGACGCGCGAGGTGGCGCCGCCAGGCAGGGGTTTCTCGAGCACCTCCGGCACGATCGCCATCAACGGCATGATCCTGCAAGGGCTCACCGGCTGCAGTTCCTTTAAGGAGGAGCGTTGCTACATCAGCGCGTGGGACGCCAAAACCGGTGAGCCGGCCTGGAAGGTCCACACGATTGCGCGCGATGGCGAACCGGGCGGCGACACCTGGGGCACGGTGGCCAATCTGTTCCGCGCCGGAGGCGACACGTGGATCTCGGGCAGCTTCGACCCGGAGTCAAACCGCACCTTCTGGGGTGTCTCCCAAGCCAAACCGTGGATGCGCGTGAGCCGCGGCGCCAAGCCCGGTGACAAGGGGCTCTACACCAATTCCACGCTGGCGATCAACGCCGATACGGGTAAGCTGGATTGGTATTTTCAGCACGTGCCGCAGGAGACGTTCGACCTGGATGAAGTGTTCGAGCGCGTGCTGGTGGACGTCGACGGACGCAAGCTCGTGTTCTCCATCGGCAAGGCCGGCATCTTGTGGAAACTGGATCGCGAAACCGGCCAGTACCTCGATCTGGTGGAGACCGTTTTCCAGAACGCCTTCTCCACCGTGGACCGCAAGACCGGCACGCTGACCTACCGCGCTGACGTGATGGAACAGAAACTAGGCCAGTGGTTCCACGTTTGCCCCAGCACGCAGGGCGGACACAACTGGCAGCCGATGAGCTATCACCTGCCCACTAAGCAACTGATCATTCCGCTGAGCCAAAGCTGCATGGAGATGTCAGGACGCGAGGTGGAGATGAAAGCGGGGTCGGGCGGCGGCGCGGGCAACCGGCACTTTCTTGAGATGCCCGGGAAGAAGGGCGTGATTGGCAAGCTCGCGGCCTACGACGTGCGCACGTTGAAGGAGCGCTGGAGCGTGGAGCAGCGCGCGCCGTTTCTCACGGGCGTGCTGTCTACGGCCGGGGGCGTGGCGTTGGCCGGAGACCTGGACCGCTACTTCAAGGCCTTCGATGCGCGTACTGGCGCGCTGCTGTGGCAGACGCGGCTGGGCACCACGGTGCAGGGCCATCCCATTTCGTTCACCGCCGGCGGCCGCCAGTACATCGCGGTCACCACGGGGCTGGGCGGCGGCAGCCCGCGCGACGTGCCGCATGTGATTGCGCCGGAGATCCACTTTCCCGTGAACGGCAACGCGATGTACGTGTTCGAACTGCCGTAGTAGGAACGAGTCTGTCAGTGTGACGACGGCGCGGCCGCTTGATACTCCAGTACCTGGCCAGCGGCGGCGAGCCGCGCGCGGAGTCGCTCGTATGGCACGTCCTGCACCGCGAGTTTGCCGTCGATCGCCATCACCGCGGCCGTGGCAGCGGATTGGCCCAGGATCATGAAGACCAGCTCCATGCGGATCGAGCCATAGGCAACGTGCGAACTCGACGCGCACACAGGCACGAGCAGGTTCGGTGCCTGGCGCTTCTTCGGCACCAGCGCTCCGTAGGAGATTTGATAGGGCCCCTGCGTGCTGACGCCGATGTCGCCTTCGTTCTGCACGTAGCCTTCGGGCGTGATGTAGCGCTGGATGTTGTGCGAGTCAATTCAATAGGAGCCCATGCCTACCGGCTCCGGCGTGGGGCGCTTCTTCAGCAGCTCATGCTCCGTCATCACGTAGCGGCCGACCATGCGGCGCGCCTCGCGCACGTACATCTGGTGCGGCCAGTTGCCGGTGGCCACGAACTCGTCCTTGGCGAGGCCCCACGACGACACATCGCGCCGAGCGTCTTCCGGCATGCGCGGATCGTTGGCCATGAAGTAGAGCAGGCCCTTTTGATACGTGATGTGCTAGGCGATGATCTCGCGGCGGCGCTCGTAGGTGGCCTCCGGGTAATCCCAATTGCGGCCGATGTTGTCGGTGCTGAACGGGCCGTGGTTGTTAGTGTCGGTTTTCCAGTTCGGGATCGGGTCGTACTTCTGGAACGTCTCGCGCCAGCCTGCTTGAAACACGCGCAGCAGAATTTCATATTGGCGCACGTCATAACCCGCGGGCTTTTCAAACGGCACGCGGTTGGGATCGTGCCTGGTGAGGCACATGCGGAAGCAGTACACCTGCACTTTCTTGTCGCCCGCTCCGTAGTCACCCGGCGGTTCGGTGCTTACGCGCGGCAGCACGCCGCTCGATGGATCGCCGGGCGTGACGTACGGCGAGATCTTCACGGGCAGCACCCCGAAGTGATGGCGGTGGTGCAGCACGCCGGTCTGGATGCCGTTCCACTCCTCGCCATACTGCGCCTTTGACTCGCGGCCCACGTGATAGTCCACGCCCGCGGCGGCCATCAGGTCGCCCTCATACGTCGCGTCGATGAACATGCGGCCGCTGTAGGTGTCGCCGTTCAACATGCGGATTGACACAATGCGGCCGGCGGCGTCTTTGCTAACGCCGTTCGCGCTGCGATCCAGCCACTCTTCGCGATACACGGGGATCTTCCTTTCCATGATCCACGCCTCGGAGACGTTTTCGGCGATATGCGGTTCGAAGATCCACATCGTGCGGCCGGTCTGGTCCAGCGCCTCGGTGCCCTGCCCTTTGTTGCCGTATTCCTCGCGCTTTTGCCATTTCCACGCGCCGGGCTTTTGATACTCGCGCCAGACGCGGTGGTAGAACTCGCGGGACAAGCCGCCGATCACGGCCTTATTGCCAGAGCCCGTCCAACCGAGTCCGCCGGTGGTGAGTCCGCCGAGGTGCTTGTCCGGGCACACCATCACCACGGACTTGCCCATCTTCTTCACCTGCACCACAGCCGTCACCGCGCCGGACGTGCAGCCGTAGACCACCGCGTCGGCCTTGCGCGAGGCGCCCAGCGCGACGGATGATACTGTCAGCAGAATCGCGAAACTAGAACTCAATGCGCACCCCCATCTGCACGTCAAGCGTGTCCGTTCGAGCCTGCAGCACAGCGGTGAGGAGGAAGATCAGAAACACTTGGACATTCTATCGAACGTAAGCTCAGACTGGCTTGGGCAGCACCTCGACTTCCCGTACCGTACCGCGCCCTACCATCTGGTACTTTTCCAGCCAATAACGCGAGTTGCCTCTAGCGGCGTACTAAAAATCGTACTAGAATACGGGAAGGAGTGATGTAGGTGCTGGTGTCGCGTCTCGTAATCTATACATTCGCAGCAATTTACCCCCTCTCGGCGCAAGTTGTCCACTGCCCCACCTACACGGAGGAACGGCGGGCGGCCGAGATGAGCGCCTTCGAGCTGCAACGCTCGGCCTTGGCGCGTCTTGCCAGCGCCGCCGCGCAGAACAAGCTCGGCCCCGCGTTTTCCGCGTCGATGCCGGCGCGCAACAACTTCATAGACGACCACATCTTCGGCAAGATGGAAGCCGCGCGCGTCGCGCCAGCTGCGCTGGCGAATGACCAGACGTTCGTGCGCCGCGTGTACCTCGACGTCACCGGCCGGCTGCCGTCGCCCGAAGCCCTGCGCGAGTTCCTGGCCGACGACCGCTCCAACAGGCGCGCCATGCTCGTCGACAAGCTCGTCAACTCGCCGGACTACGTCGACTACTGGACCTACTTCTACACGAACCAATTCCAGGTCACCAGCGCATACTACAACCTGATTGGCATCCCCGGGCGCAACCTGTTCTACAACTTCATCCGCGACTTCGTGCAGCGCGACCGCCCCTACTACGAAGTTGCCGCCGAGATGATCTCGGGCTCCGGCGACTCGTTTGAAAAAGCCGCGCCCAACTTCATCCTGCGCTCGATTCAAATGGGCGACCCCGTACAGGATACCTGGGACACGCTCACCAACAACATCACACAAAAGTTCCTCGGCGTGCAGACGCTCTGCGTTTCCTGCCACGACGGCGCCGGGCACCTGGAGCAAATCAACCTGCACCTCACGCGCGTGCGCCGCGATCAGTTCTATGGCCAGGCGGCGTTCCTGGCGCGTACTGGGATGACGCAACTCCCGGTCGACATCTTCGACCAGACGCGCCGGACGCTCGTCTTCGACAAAGGCCACGGCATCTACGACGGCACGGTGAACCAATTCAACCCCGGCCAGCGCCCGCCGCGCATCGGCACGCATGAGCCTGCCTACATGTTCTCGGGCGAAAAGCCCCGGAGCGGAGAATGGCGCAAGGAACTGGCGCGCATGGTGATTGAAGACCGCCAGTTTGCCCGCACCGCTGTGAACTACATCTGGGCTCACTTCTTCCGCCAAGGTATTGTTGACCCGCCCGATAATTGGGACCTTGCCCGCATCGATCCGGCGCGTCCGCCCAAAGCCCCGTGGACCATGCAGGTTTCGCACCCGGAACTGCTCGAAGCACTCACCGACGAGTTCATCAACAGCCGCCATTCAGTGAAGCGCATCGTCCGCTTGATCGCTGAGTCAAGCGCGTATCAACTATCGAGCACTTACAGCGGCGCATGGCAGCCGGAGTACGCCCGGTTCTTCGCGCGCCACACGCCGCGCCGGCTGAAGGCCGAAGAGGCCTGGGACGCAATCACCGGGGCCACGCAATCGGAAGTACCGATGTTTGTGGAAGGCTTCTCCACGCCGCTGGCGCGCGCCGTGCAACTCCCGGACGCCACCGAGCCCCGGCAGGATTTTCGCATCCGCACCTTCCTCGCCAACTTCGGCCGCGGCGACTGGTGGCGTACACCGCGCGATCCCGGCTCAAGCGTCGTGCAGGTGCTCTACTTCATGAACGACGCCACCATCAACGCCCGCACCTTCGGCGCGCGGCAGGGCAACGGCAACGCACAGACCCGGGTCGCGCGGCTGGCCGCGTCGGACCTGCCTGACGAGTTGTGCATCGACGAGTTGTTTGTGGCCACCGTGGGCCGCGAACCTACGACGGACGAACTCGCCGCGGCCAAACGCCCGGTAACGCAAATCCGCGAAGACTGGCTATCGGATCTGCAGTGGGCCTTGCTGAACAAGGTCGAATTTCTGTTCGTCAATTAACGAGGAGACGGGCGAAACATCATGCAAGGCTGCAACTCCCCAGCTCACTACACACGCCGCCGGCTCTTGACCGGCTTCGGCGGATTCGCTGCCCTCACCGCCCTAGCTTCCCGTGGCGGCGCGCAGACGCAACAGGCGTCCGTCCAAACGCGTAGCACCGCCAAGACCTGCATCTTTATCAACCTCGACGGCGCGCCGAGTCACCTCGACACGTTCGACATCAAGGACGCTCCGTGGAACGCGCCCGACACCGACATCGTGCAGGCGGGCCGCGTGACGATCAACAAAACGATCTTCCCTAACTTTGCGCGCATGGCCGGCGACCTGTGTCTGCTGCGCAGCGTGGTGAGTTGGGAAGCGGCGCATGACCGCGGCCAATTCTACATGCAAACGTCGCATCCGGCGAACCCCGCATTTCTGGCCGAGTCGCCGCATATCGGTGCGGTGGTGGCCCACGAAATGGGCAAGGCCGGCAGCAAGTTACCGCCATTTCTCGCCTTCAACGGCGCACCCCGCGGCGCGGCGTTCCTGGGCGGACGCAACGAGCCGATGAACGCGCCGGCCAACCAGGGCGGCTTTTCCACCATCACGCATCCGCACTTCGGCGACGCGAGTGAAGCGCGGTTTGTGCAGCGTTACAACCTGCTTGAAAAGCTCGATGCCGAGATCCGCCGCAACCCGCACGATCTGCAGCAGGCCAATCACGCCTCGTTCTACGACTCGGCCAAGGGCATGATGTACGACCCCGTCATCACCGGCGTGTTCCGCTTCAGCGCTGACGACAACGCGCGGTACGGCAACACCAACTTCGGCCGCAGTTGCATCGTGGCGCGCAACGCCGTGCGCAGCGAACAGGGCGCGTCGTTCATCAACCTCACCATCGGCGGCTGGGACATGCACCAGCGTATGTTCGACACAGGTTACCCGGGCAACCTCTACCAGATCGGCAGAGACCTTGACCGCAGCGTGGCGAACCTGGTGCAGGATCTCAAAGACAGCGGACACTTCGATTCCACGCTCATCGTCATGATGGGCGAATTCGGGCGTACCCCCGGCGGGCTCAATGTTTCCGGCGGGCGCGACCATCACAAGAATGCCATGTGCGCCGCCATGATCGGCGGCGGCGTACGCGGGGGCCGCGTCATCGGCTCCACCGATACGAACGGCGCCAATGTGAAAGACCCTGGCTGGAGCCAGGACCGCCCGATCTACGTCGAAGACATCACGGCCACCATTTACTCGGCGCTCGGCATCAACTGGACCAAGAGCCTCACCGAAACGCCCTCGGGCCGGCGCTTTGAATACGTGCCCTACGCCTCAGCCGGCCAATACACCGCCATCAACGAAGTCTTCGGGTAATTATTCACTCCATGCGAGCCGGAATCGTTCTGCTGGCGGCCGCCGCTTTCCCCGCGTTGGCGCAGGTGGCGCGCGTCGACGTCTACACCCCGTCGCCCATGCTCATCGTCGGCGAAGAGCTGCGGCTGGCCGCCGCCGCGCGCAACGCCGCCGAAACGATCCTCATCGATTCACCGCTCACCTATACGTCGAACCAGCCCGCGATTCTCTCAGTGGACGCGCGCGGCACCGTGCGCGCGCTGCGGCCGGGCCAGGCCAACATCACCGTGCGCTCCGGCAATCAGCAGGCGATCGTGGAGATCATGGCCGCGCCCAAACGGATCGGCGTCGAGCCGGCTCTCCGGGACCTCGTGCCTGGAGACCGGGTGCAATACACCGCCACTGCCTACGACATCAACGACAACCCGATCCCTAACGTCACCTTCACCTGGGCCGTTACGGGCGCCAACGGCGGGCAGATCAACGCCGCCACCATCGTCGCGGGCACCGGCATTCTCACCACCAACGGTGTCTCGGATCTCACCATTCGCGCCAATCTCAACTTCGCAGCCCGCGCGGCCCGCATTCCGCCGCAGTTGATCGGCACCGCGCGCGCGAACGTACGCGCAAAGGTGGATTACCGGCTGGCGCGCCTCATCAGCACCGAAGACTCGCGTGAGCGTTATGCCATGCGCCGCGTGCTGGCCAACATCGTGGGTAACGACCGCGGTCAACTCGTCTTCCGCGCCTCGCTCGACGGCGTGTCCTCGTGCGTGGTGCTGTATTCCGAGGACCAGTTCCGCTGCGTGGCCAGCGCCGGCCAGCCTCGCCCGCTCGGCGGCAACATCATCACGCCCTTCGGACCGGCCTCCATCAACAATCGCGGCGACATTCTGGTGGCCGCATCCGGCGTCGGGCTGCTTCAAATCGACGCCAGCGGGCGGCACTCCTACCCGATCCAGGACGGAGCTTACTTTGGCGACTATGTGATGGCGGGCGGATTCAACGTCAGCAAGAAGTCGCTGAACAACTCGGGCGGCATTGTCTGGGCTTTCAACTACCGCCGCACGTCCGACAACGTCACGCTGCGCGGTCTGGCGCGCCTGGTGGAAGGCGAACCCGAATTTGTTTGGAACACCAGCCAACGCCTCCCGGGGCTCACCGGCACACCCTTTTTAGAGGACTGGGGCATCGACCGGAATGGTGTCGTTTACTTCCTGGCAGCCGTGGGTGCCGGCCGCGCCATCTATCGCGCCGAACGCTTTCAAGCGCCGCAGCGTCTCATTGGTCTGGGCGATGCCAACGAAGGGTCCACCATCAACGGCATTAGCGGACTCCAGGTGGCCGAGAACGGCACCACCGGCTTTCTGATCGGGCGCCAGAACGGCCAGGTAGCGGTGGCGCGTATTCGCCCAGGCGCGGCAGTCGAGACACTGCGCAGCACGGGCAATCCCACCAATCCGCTGGCGATCGCTTCCAACGGGGCACTGCTGTTTCGCGGCGACACCGGCGCCGGCTACGGGCTGTATCGCTGGCAGGATACCGCCAATGTGCTGGTGCATATGCAGCGCAACACACCCGCCGGTGAGGCGGTCACCACCTTCAACGCGGGCACGATCACGTCCGGCGGTCAGGTTTACGCGCAGGCGGCCAGCGCCACGCGCGAATTTGTCCTATACGCGGCGGCGGACCGTTCGCCCACGCTGCTGCAAACGGGCGGCGATATCACGGTCTCCGGCCGCGTACATCTTCCCGTGGGCGGAGGGATCATTCCCGGCGAAAAGCCCGGCAATCCACGCGTGCGACTCGGCGACGTGCGTACGGCCTACGAGGTGGAGCCGGGCGGACGGCTTACACCCCGCCTGGTCGATCTCGACCCGCTGCCCGACAACAATCGCTTCTTCGGCGACGGCAACAGCTTTGAAGAACCCAACGGCGGTTTGATGTTTGTGGTCAACAACTCGATCTTCCGCCAGCTCGCCAGCGGCATCGATTGGCTGGTGCGCAATCAACTCACTACCGATGACAATCAGCGGCTTTCCTTCTCCACCGGGCTCCGTCCGGCGATGAATGCCGCCGGCACGATGGCGCTGCTCGCGGCGACCCAAGCCGGTGAGCGCCGCATCTACCTGCGCTCGGCCTCCGGACAATTACAGCGACTCGGCGCGGTAAACTCGACGCGCGTGGCCGGCGGCGACGTGATCACCAACGTGCGTTCGCTCGCGCTCGACAACCTGGGCCGCGTGATGGCGTTCCTTGACGTTCGCGGCGCCGTCCCCAGCCTCTATCTCTGGAACGGCCGCGAGTGGGCCGCCGTCGCCGTGCCGCTCGAAACCGACATCGACCGCCAGCCGTTGCGCGACATCGTGCGCGGGCCGCTCGGCGGGGGCAACAAGTTCTACCTCATCGTCAACCGCGGCGCGGCGGGCCAAACCACGATTCCCGCGCTGGTGGAGTACGGCGCGGACCGCTGGACGCCCATCGTCACCGCCGGCGATGCCCTTCCCCACGGCGGCAGCGTGGCCACGTTCGGCGTGTTCGATGTCAACAACGACGGCGAGGTGGCGATGGCGATCAATGGCAATACCGGCGGAGCCTCAGGCCTCGTTTTGCGGACCGCGGACGGCAACCTCCGGCTGGTGCACCAACTGGTGCGGCCGGTTTTCGGAAAGGAAGAGTACGTCACCGGCTACTCGGAAGTGGATCTCCGCAGCGGGGGCCGCGTCTTCTTCGGCTCCATGAATATCTTCGACGCCTATTCCATCTACGCGGCCGAACCGGCTCGCTGATCACGCAGCGGGCAGAGTGAACCGAAACGTCGCCCCCTGCCCCGCTTCAGACTCCACCGAAATCTCACCGCCCCACTGCCGCACCACTTGACGGCATGTGGCCAAGCCGATCCCGGTGCCGCCGTCACCCGAGGAAAACCGGTCGAAGATCCGTTCGACGAGCGAGGCCGGAATCCCCTCGCCGTTGTCCTCAACCACAATACGGCAACGCCCCACGCCGGCGGGCTCAGAGGAAACGTGGGCTCTGGTGCAAACCTGCCGAGATGGGCGAAAATGACGCAATGCCCTCCTTCGTTCCGGTTGAAGAGCTGTTCGCTGGCCGCCATTTCGACGCGGAGA
>VFZP01000199.1 GCA_016871115.1 Acidobacteriota bacterium | reverse complement strand
CGAGGTAAACGGGCCAATCGTGATTCTGCTGGGCGCGCGCGGCGCAGAGCGAAAAGACGGCCGCGCACACCAGCGGTCGAACCACGAACAGTGACTGAAGGCGGAGCATGAGGGGCGCCGTCACGGCCGTCGCCGGGGAGCAATCAGGTGCGGAGCGGTGGCGGTCATCGTTGGGTTCGTCGCTCCTGTTTTGCGTGGGCTTCGCGTGGCTGTGCCGGGGTGCTCCGGGCGACCGCTTCTTTCTTCCTGCCGGCGCTGTTCGGATGGCGGCGCAGATTGGGGCCGCTTGACTGCGGCGCACGCGCCAGAATGCCAAGCTGGTGGGTGCACGAAGCAACGCCTCAGGCGTTGCATGAGACCGCCCTTGCCGAGATACTCCAAGAGCGCGTGGTCTCCAGCCGCAACCGCCACAACCCGGGAGGGTCAAAATCCGTAGGTGAACAGGATTGGACCTAGGGCAGCCCGAAATAGAGCCGCCAATACCAATCCATCGGCGCACTGCCTGCCTCCTGCAGCCGCCACAACTCGCGCTCCTGCTGCGCGAGCGTCGCCTCCAGCATCACCGCCGCGTTTGCCGTCACCATCCCCACCTCGCCCGCCGCCACCAACGCGCGCCCCTCGCGCCGCCCCTTGCGCCACGCCGCCATCCGCCCGTGCCGCGCCGCCAGTAAGCCCCACAGCCGCTGCGCCAGCGCCGTGTGCCGGTTCGGCCCGAACTTGGCCGCCAACAACACCTGATTCCGCGCCATTAGCCGTACCATCTCCGCGCTCCATGCGCCCAATGTGGCGCTGCCGGCGTGGTAGCAAACCGCCCGCGGCAGGTACACGCCGGTGAGCCCCTCAAGCGCGCAGCGCAACGCCAGATCCACATCTTCCAGGTACGACCCGAAGTGCTCATCCAGCAGCCCCACGCGCCGAAACACCTCACGGCGGAAGACGGCGGCCGTGAGCGAGGCGGCGGCAATGTAGCGCTCGCGGCTCCACTCTGGCCCATCGGCGCAGCCATGCCCCGCGCGCCAGGCCGCCAGGCCGCGCGAGATCAGATCGAATGTGCCGTCAAGCTGATCGCGCTGCTGCGCTGAGAAAATCTTGCCCGCCGCAAACGACGCATCGCCATAGCGGCTGAGTCCCGCGGTCATCTGCGCCAGCCATTCCGGCGCCAATTCAAGGTCATTGTTGAGAATCGCCACCAGCGGTGTGGACGCGCGCTCAATCCCGGCGTTCACCGCGATCGCAAAACCGGCATTCTCGGCCAGCCGCACCACCTCGGCGCCCGCATCCTCGGCCGCGTCGCCAGACTCATCGGTAGACCCGTTGTCGATCACCAACACCCGCGCCGCCCGCTCGGTTTGCTTGCCCAGATCCTCCAGCACGCGCCGCAACCGCGCGCCGCCGTTCCAGTTGGGAATCACTACCGTGCAACTGCTGTTGCTGCTCACGCCGTGCCGAACCGTTCGCGTCCCCGCGCAAAGCGCTTGCGGACTAGAAACCACAGGTTGTGAAAACCATCGCGCCAGGGATTCAGTTTGATCTCGCCCAGACGAGAAGAGTACATGATGGAGATCTCCTCAAACCGGATGCGGCTGTCGCGCAACGCCTCAATCTTGATCTCCTCGGAAAAGGCCATGCCGTCAGACTCCAGCACCATGTCGCGCAGAATCGCACGGCGGAACACCCACATGCCGCTTTGCGAGTCGCGCACCCAGCGGAAAAACAGCAGGCTCGTGGCCACCGACAAGATCAGGTTACCCATCTTGTGCTTGAAGCTCATGGCGCGCCGGTCGCGCACCGGAAAGCGCGAGGCGTTGAGGAAGTCCGCCTCGAGGTGAAAAAACGCCTCCAGCAGATAGGAGATCGCATCGGGCGGGTAGCTGTGGTCGCCGTCGAGCGTAATGATGATGTCGCCGGTGGCTCGCCGGAAGCCCGTCTTGTAAGATCGCCCGTAACCGCGCACATCCTCGCGAATCACCTTGGCGCCGCAGCCGCGCGCCACCTCGCTGGTCCGGTCTGTGGAGCCGTTGTCGACGACGATCATCTCGTCGACGAACTCCGGCATCCGCTTGAGAACCTGCTCGATGCCCTGCTCCTCGTTGAGACACGGGCTGATGACGGTAATACGCTGGCCTCGGTACAAACTGCTATTGTACGAAGCAACCCGCCCGCCGCTGCCGACTTTTTTTGCCGCTCCGGCGTCTTATGATTGAAATGATGGCTAAGCGGTTGTGCGCGTTGATATTGGTTGCCGCCGGAGCACTGCTCCTCGGCGCCGCGGGGCGGGCCGAACTCACCTCGGTGCAGTCGGTTTACCTGCTGCCGATGACCAGCGGGATGGACCAGTATCTGGCCAACCGGCTCACCTCGGCCAACCTGTTCCGCGTCGTCACCGATGCCAGGCGGGCCGACGCCGTGCTAACCGATCAACTCGGCGCCGGCTTTGAGCGCCGCATGGACGATCTGTTCCCGCCCATGGCCGCCGCCGCAGCAGCAGCCGAAGCAGCCGAGCCGCCCGCCGCCGCTGACGCCAGCAAGGAACCGGCCGATCCGAAAGCCGAAGCCGCTAAGGCGCGCGAACGGGCCGAAAAACGCCGCGAGGCCGACGAAGTGGAAAAGCTCAAGCGCATGGGCCTGCCGCCCGCCTCATCGTTCTCGCGCGGGCGCGGCAACATCTTCCTGGTAGACGTCAAAACGCGTCAAGTGTTGTGGTCTCTCTATGCGCGCCCCAAGCGCATCATGCCGGATGAACTCGACCGAACCTCGGCCGGTATCGTTGAACGCCTCAAGAAGGATGTCTCCGGCAAACCGTGAACCGCCGGAAGCTGGCTGGTGTTGCCCCAGCGTTGTTGTGCGCCTTGAGTGCGTCTACGCCGTCTGGTCCGGCTCCGGCCCCTGCGCAGCCCAAATCCGGCTCCCCCGCCAGTTCTCCGCCTTCAGAAATTCCGGCGCGCTTTTCCTCGGCCGAACTCGGCATCCGCAACGCCGCAGAAGCGCATCGCGAATTCGCCAAGCCGTTTGAAGGCGGCGTCACCGTCAGCTATAAACCCAAGGGCAAAGCCCTGGTGGCCGATTGCACCAGCGCGCTCGACTTTTTGCCGGCGGCCTCGCCCCTGCCTTTTCCGCCACGCAGCAGGCCTTAATCAATGACGCCACGCGCAGCGGCCACCCCATTGCCGACGTCGAACCCACTGTGGGCTTTGAGGCCGCGCGCGGTGTTGAAATCTACATCGCCGGCGGGGAGTGGCAGGAAACGCTCGTGGTGTTGGCCCGGGCTGATTTCGATGGCGACGGCAAGCTGGATTGGTTGACGCGTGCAGACTTGGCCATGCGCCGCGGCACGCACCGCGTCTCGGGCCTGTTCCTGCTGACACGCCCGCAGCCAGAGGCGCTGATCAAGACCGCGCGAGAGCTTTCACCCACGCCCGCGCCCGCCGCCGCGCCTCAGAACGCGCCGGTGGGCTCTGTAGCTGTGCCAACCCCAGTGGCCGGCCCCAGCAAGTGATCGGCGGGCACCCAAGACGTCTCCGTCTGCGCGGCGTGATCCACGCCCTTGGCCTTAATCTGGTGCCGCCCGTTGTCGCCGCGTACCACCATCCCCTGTTCGCGCAGGTACCACAAGCTGAATTCCAGGTGCTCCCTCGGTACGCCCAATAGCTGCTCAAACTCGCGCAGGTCGAGGTGCGGTGTGCCCGGCTCGTTCATACGCTTGGTATACAGCAACCCAATGATCCCGTCGCGCTTGGCCTTTTCCCCGCGCATCCCCGCGCCCGTACGTTCCTGATCGAAAATCTTCCAGCGCCGCTCTCTCACCGTCTTATGCCGCGCATCGTAGGCCGCGCGCTTTTCCGGGTCGCTCAACGTGCGGTAGGCGTCCAGAATCTTGCGGAACATCTCGGTGTCCGCGGTCTCAGCGTTGTCGGGATGATACCGCTGCGCCAGCAGCCTGTAGACGCGTTGAATCGTCTCGGCTCCGGCGTTCGGGCTGATCTGTAACAACTCATACAGATCTTCATTCTGCGCCTTCCACAACGCATTATTCTGGTCGCGTTGCAGCCGCAGCGGCTCGGCAAACTGCACGCCAATGCGAAACGTTCCATCGGGCGACGCCGCACACCAGCTTACAAACGCCCTGCTCTTCAACTCGGCGCCGCCGGAATCGGGTACCGTACCCTCCACTGTCACCGGGACGCCCTCTGGCAGCTCGATCATCACTTCCAGGCCACAGCCCTCCTCGTGGAAGTCCGTCAACTCCGCCGACAGCACCTGCGTTACGCCAGGGCGAACCTCATAGCTCAATCTGAACGGCCCGCCCGGTTGCGGGTAGCGAGGCCGGGAACGACGATCCGATGGATTTGCCATCTCGGAAGCACTTATCGGCTCGCGCTGGGATACCATGAGTCGATTCGCGATGAAAAACACAGCAGAATCCCCGGAGCCGATTCTAAGGGGTTTACGGGTGATTGACGCCGCCACCTATATCGCCGCGCCCGCCGCGGCGGCCGTGCTTTCAGACTTCGGCGCCGAGGTGATCAAGATCGAGCGTCCCCCGCATGGCGACCCCTTCCGTCACCTCTCCCACAACCCTGACTTCCCTGCCTCGCCCCACGCCTACCCGTTCATCCTGGACAACCGCAACAAGCGCTCGGTGATGCTGAACCTCGCAAAACCCGCCGGTCACGCCGCGCTCCTCCGCCTCGTGGACCGCGCCGACGTCCTCATCACCAACTACCAGCCGCAGATGCAAGCGCGCTTTGCGATTCGTCATGAAGACCTCGCCCCGCGCAACGCGCGGCTGATCTACGCCATGGTCACCGGCTACGGCGAAGCGGGCAACGAGGCGGAAAAGCCGGGCTACGACATGACGGCCTACTACGCCCGCTCCGGCCTGATGAACTACCTCCACGGCGCGGGCATGGACCCGCACACCTCGCCCTGCGGCTTTGGCGATCACCCCACCGCCATGTCGCTCGTCTCGTCGATTTTGCTCGCGCTCTATCGCCGCGAGCGCACCGGCCTCGGCGGCAAGGTCTGGACCACGCTCATGCACAACGGCGTCTGGTCGAATTCGAGCCTGGTGCAGGGTGCGCTCCTCGGCGCGGGCAACCCGCCGCGTTGGACGCGCGCCACCGCGCCCAACCCGTTCGTCAACCATTATGTGTGCGCCGACGGCCAGCGGTTCATCTTCTGCCTGCTGGATGCCGCGAGCGATTGGCCCAAGCTCTGCCGCGCGCTCGGCCGGCCGGAACTGGAGCATGATCCCAGGTGGTCGACGCGCGAGGCGCGCCTTGCCGCGCACACCGAGTTCATCGCGCTCTTGGACGCCGAGTTCGCCCGCCATCCGCTCGCCGAATGGCAGCAGCGTTTTACCGAGTGCGACGTGCTGTATGGCATCGTTCCGGACAACACAGGCGTCGCGCGGGACCCGCAGATGGCCGCCAACGGCGTGTTCCTGCCGCTGGAGGGCGGCGGAGGCGAACATCAGACCGTGGCGAGCCCCATCCATCTGGCCGGCGTGGAGAAGCCCGCCGCGCGGTGGGCCCCGGAGCCGGGCGCGCACACGGAGGAAGTGCTGACGGAGTTGGGCTACACGGCGAAGGAGATCGCGGCGATGCTACAGCAAGGAGAAGCGAAGTAATGAGAATCGAAAATCGCGTGGCGTTGATTTCGGGCGGCGCTTCTGGACTCGGCGCGGCCTGCGCCGCCATGATCGCCGAGGATGGCGGTTACGTCGCCATCGCGGACCTCGACCAGGCTCGCGGCGCGGCGCTCGCGGCGCAATTGTCCAATGACTCGCTCTTCGTCTGTACCGACGTCGCGCGCGCCGACTCGGCCGAAGCCGCCGTCGCCGCCGTCCTCGCCCGCTTCGGCCGCATCGACATCGCCATCAACTGCGCCGGCGTCTGCCCGGGTCAGCGCGTCATCGGCAAGGATGGCTCGCCGATGTCGCTCGACGCCTTTGCGCGCGTGATTCAGATCAACCTCATCGGGACGTTCAATATGACGCGCCTCGCCGCCGCGGCCATGGCGAAGAACGAACCGATGGGCGATTCTGCCGAGCGCGGCGTGATTGTGAATACGGCGTCCGTCGCGGCGTATGAAGGTCAAATCGGCCAGACGGCGTACGCGGCGTCCAAGGCGGGCATCGCCGGGCTCACCCTGCCGCTGGCCCGTGACCTGGCAAGGCACGGTATCCGCGCGATGGCCGTCGCCCCGGGCATCTTCGATACGCCGCTGCTCGCGGGCCTGCCGGAAGACGTCCGCGCCTCCCTCGCCGCGGGCGTCCCGTTCCCCCAAGCGTTAGGCCAGCCCTCCCAGTTCGCGGCGCTAGTCCGCCACATTGTGGAGAACTCGTACCTCAACGGCGAAGTCATCCGCCTGGACGCTGCCCTCCGCATGGCCCCCAAGTAGCAATGTGGGGTGGGCTGATAGCCCGCGCGGGGCTTCAGCCCCGCGCGGTCGCGGCAAGCCGCGCTAGTCCGCATATCTCACCGGCCTTCTGCTGCGCCCCCTCTGGACTCTACTCCTCCAAAGGGCTTCAGCACTGGAACGCCAAAAGGTAGAAGTCCTTCGTGTTGCGCCTGACAAGCATCAGGTTGTGCAGTTGGGCCATAACCGCCAGAAAACCACCGCCCACGGAAGCGGCGGTCTTAATCTACACCCTTGCGAATCTCCGCCACGGTGATGGCGCTCAGGAAGAGCATGGATTCGCCGACCCTGTTGATCCAGGCCGCTGCTCGCGCATCGGGCGACACCCAAACCAGTTCGGAAACGTAGTTCGTGTCAAGCAGGTAGCCGGCAGCAGTAGCGGGAGCAGCAGGAGAGCTCACAGATCCAGACTGTGACGGCGGAACCAACGCAGGTGGCGGCTGGTCGGGATGCTGCTGACGCCAAGCGCGCACGCCGGCAACTTTCAACTCGTCCACGGACCGGAAATGGCCGCTACTAATCGATGGAAATTCATGAGGCCATGGCGGCAGGCCGGGGTCTCACCCTCATTCCCGAGAACGCCGAATTGACGGCCATGCAGGCTGCGGACGTGCTCAACGTTTAGCGCCCGTTCCTGATCAAGCTTCTTGAAGAGAACTCCCTGCCGCACCGAAAAGCCGGCAAGCACCGCCGCATCCGCATGGAGGACGTGATGGCGTATAACCAACTTGCCCGTGAAGCGCAGGAATTGGGCATGGGCTACTGCGGATGTCTTCTGCCCCGCTCTGGTTTCCCACTCAGCGCGAGGATTAAAGTTCATTAGTGCCCTTCATGTTCTGCCTAGGTGCTCTCGCCTATTGCAGTGATAGGAGGACTGATGATTTCTCGAACATCCAACCCCAAGCTGCATAATCAAAGAAGCCGGACCCTCTGGTTGACCCTAGGACTTCTGCCCCGCTGGGTGCTCTACAATCCCCTGGCGTTCCTGTTGGCGGTGCTGCTGCTGCCAGAAGTTTTCACCATGGGGGCCACGCCGCCGGCCGTCCAGGCGCAGGCACAGATCCAAGTCGGCGGTTGTGCCTCACAAACCAATAGCATTATCCAAAACTACTGCCAAGACGGCCTGATCGACAACGTCCTGGTGAACGCCCTGTTGAAATTCGAGAATGATTCCGTCGCCGCCTATCTGGCGATGCACAAGTTACCCGCCACGGACGCGCACTTCATCTATGACACCGGGCGGCAAGACCTGCGGGACGAGATTCGCGGCGTCATGATGGACGTACTGAAAGCGATCATCCTGAAGCCGGCGTCGCAGCGGACCGCGCACGAACAGACGCTCTATACGTAAATGCAAAAAATGGTTCACAAGAACGAGATCGCCGAATACACGGCGGCGCTGAGCCACTTCAACAGCTTCTATGTGGAACCCTGCCATTTCGTGCCGGATCCGGACCTCGCGGCTCAGTTCGGGATCACCTGGAATGGCACGCCCTGGTGTTATGGCACGGCGACGAGCGCGGTCTTTGCCCCTAGCATTCTTTCCGGAGACTATTTCGTAGGCTACGGAATTAACAAATCATATAACAAGCCCGTCGGCACCTATCCGAATTTCGGCCAGATCGTCGCCGGCATAGCCTCCGGCGAATCAACGGCGCTCATGGCTCAGAAGGCCTTGGGCGGCATCGCGACGTATACCCAGGTGCTCAGCCTGATCGCCAATATCATCACGGTCGAGAGCTTCGTTATCCACAGCCTCAACACCCTGGCAATCGTGGCGTCGTATGCAGGCCCGGCCTGTCAAGGGCGGTTATTGACGCGTAACTTCCGTTCGTTTGTGGCCGAGTTGCGCACCGGCGAAGTGGAGTTTGCGGCGGCACGCTTTGCGGCGGTGGCGGCGTTTCTGGAGCAGAACGGATTGTCGATCCGGTAGTGCCGTCCCCACCCTAAAGTGGTGCGCCTCTGCTATCCTGTAAAGTTCCGGAGGCCCCATCATGCCGCAGCAGTTCCGCTACGTGACCCCCTCCGGCATCGCTGTCACCCGCACCGCTTCCAAGGTCCCGTACAAGCGCGGACTGCGGTCTTTATTGCGCGACCTCGACCGCCGCAGGGGCATTTACCTCTCTTCCGGATACGAGTATCCGGGGCGGTACTCGCGATGGGACATCGCCTCCACGAATCCCCCGCTTGAAATCTTCGGCGCCGGACGCGATCTCACCTTCCGCCCGCTCAACGACCGCGGCCGCGTGATCGCGCGGCTCCTCCACGGCGTCCTCGCTCCGCATCCGCACTGGGAATCGTTCACGCAGGACGCCGCCACCGGCACCCTCACGGGGCGCCTGAAGCCCCTATCCGCGCTGTTCAGCGAAGAAGAACGGAGCCGCCAGCCTTCCGCATTTTCGATCCTCCGCGCACTGATTGACGAGTTCAAGCACCCCGGCGAAACCAAGCTCGCGCTCGTCGGCGCCTTCGGCTATGACCTGCTCTTTCAGTTCGACCCCATCGAGTTCAAACTCCCGCGCCAAGGCGTGAAGGACCTGCATCTGTTCCTGTGCGACGACATCTACTTCATGGATCGCAAGAAGGAACAGATCGAGCGCTACCAGTTCGATTTTGCGGGCGGCGAGGAGCTCAACACCGTGGGCGCGTCAGGCGACAGCGGCGCCATCGCTGCGAACGCGCCGCCGGCGAAACCCGTGGCGGGCCCCATCACCTGCGACCATGCTCCTGAAGAGTACATGGAAATGGTGGAAACCGTGCGCCAGGGCATGAAGCGCGGCGACTACTACGAGGTGGTGCTGCGCCAGAAGTTCCAGGCGCCCTACCAGGGCAGTTCCGCGGAGCTTTTTGAGCGCATCCAGAAGGCCTCGCCCAGCCCCTACGAGTTCTTCCTGCAACTCGGCGACGAAGCGCTGATCGGCGCTTCGCCCGAAATGTTTGTGCGCGTGGAAGGAACGCGCATTGAAACGTGCCCCATCTCCGGCACGGCGCGCCGCACGGGCGATCCGATGCGCGACGCCGATGCGATTCGCGAACTGCTCAGCTCGGTGAAAGAAGAGTCCGAGCTGACGATGTGCACGGATGTGGACCGCAACGACAAGTCGCGCGTGTCGGTGCCGGGTTCGGTGCAAGTGATCGGCCGGCGCTTGATAGAAAGCTACGCGGGCGTGTTCCACACGGTGGACCATGTGGTGAGCGAACTCGAGCCGCCTTACGATTCGCTCGATGCTTTCCTCACGCACATGTGGGCCGTCACCGTGATCGGCGCGCCGAAGAAGTGGGCCGCGCAGGCAATTGAGAATCTGGAGCGCGACGCGCGCGGCTGGTATGGCGGCGCGGTGGGCATGCTGTCGCTGTCGGGCGATATCAACACCGGCATCCTGATCCGCACCGTGCACCTGCGCGACAACCTCGCGTTGTACCCCGTGGGCGCGACGATTCTCTACGACTCGATTCCCGCGGCCGAAGAGCAGGAGACGCGCAGCAAGGCCACGGGTTTCTTTCGAGTGCTGGGCGATCTGGCCGCGGCGGGCAGGGGAAAGACGGCGGCCACGGCGGCGGCCACGAAATCCTGTGCGGGCGTGCGCATGCTGCTGGTGGACAACGAAGACTGCTTCATCCACACATTAGCCAACTACGCGCGGCAAACGGGCGCTGAAGTGGTGACGTATCGCGCGGGGTTCCCGCTGGAGCTGATTGGCGAGATTTGCCCGGGCCTTGTTCTGATCTCCCCGGGCCCCGGCCGGCCGAGCGATTTCGGCGTACCCGCGCTGGTGCGGCACGCGGCAAGCCTCGGTGTGCCGGTGTTTGGTGTGTGTCTCGGGCTGCAGGGAATTGTGGAGGCCTTTGGCGGCGAACTGGGCGTGCTGGATTATCCGATGCACGGCAAGCCGTCGACGATCAGCCACCGCGGCAAAGGCGCGTTTGCCGGGCTCCCGGAGCAATTCAAGGTGGGCCGGTATCACTCGCTCTACGCGCTGCGCGATAAGCTCCCGGCGGTACTCGAAGTAACCGCCGAGTCTGAAGACGGCGTCATTATGGGTGTGCGGCACCGCGAGTTACCGATTGAGGCCGTGCAGTTCCACCCCGAGTCTTTGCTGACGCTGGAAGACAACCTGGGGCTGCGCTTGGTGGAGAACGCCATTGCGCGGCTGGCGATGGGGCGGAAGGTTACGGCTTAACCGTGTGGCAGCGCTGGGGCGTGAGGCTGGCGGTGTTCCTGGCCGCGTCCACCGTCACCAGCGTGTTCTTCATTGATTTTTGCGCGTGGATCTTCCGGTGCGGGTGCCAGTCGCTATGGCTGACCGCCGACAAATACTGCAACATTCATGCCGCACACGCGGGCCACGGCGCCAAGGGTTGCCCATGGTGCAGCTTCGGTTACGCGGGCTACTTGCTGGTGTTCGGCTCCATGGTGGCGGCGCAGGCGGTAGTGGCGTTCCTCGCGCCGTGGAACTGGCCCGCGCGGCTGGGCGCGGCACTGGCCGTGTTTCCGCTGATGGGCTTCGTACTGGCCGGCATCACGGGCGTCTGGACCGGCTACTGGCGTTAGCTACTAGCGCCTCGGGCTGCTAGTGTTCTGTAAGTGAATTGAATTTTAATAACGGCGGAACTGTGCCATACTAAGGGGCTGGCAAAAAATAGAACAACAGAGTAGGACGTAGCCCTGGCAGCGGACTGCTGGGCGTGAGCCTCGGTTTTCACGAGCCCAAGGCGGACCACGGCCAATATCGACATCGCGTCGGG
>VFZP01000198.1 GCA_016871115.1 Acidobacteriota bacterium | reverse complement strand
TGAAAGGGCTGGTTTTGTTTGTCACCCATTGGGTACTGTCCTCCGCAGGGGCCTTCACTGCCTTCAAACCCTTATGGATATTGCTGCGGACGAGCATCCAGGAGATTCGCACGCGCGGCTCAAAACGGAAATGTGGGCTTATTGCCCTTCACCAACGCACCGGCCACGGCCTGCGTTGCGACTTTATAGGGGAACTGCTTGCGGAGTTGGCTGAACGTGGGCCGGGTTGCAATTTGCCCCCTGTGGTACTGCACCGGGCCCGGTAAACTGGAAACAGACATGCACCGTCGCCAGTGGCCCTTCTTGCCCTTGTGTATCCTCGGCTTGGCCAATGCCTGCGGCAACCAGCCTGCCACGCCGCCCAAGCAATATCAGGTGCGAGGCGTGGTGGTGGGGCTCGCGCCGCCTAACCGTCTCGTCAAACTCCAGCATGGCGAAATCAAAGGCTGGATGGAGGCCATGACGATGGACTTCCCGGTGCCGGATAACGCCGAGTACTCGCAACTGAAGATGGGCCAGACCATCGAGGCCACCGTCAGCGTGCGCGATATAGACTATTGGCTCACTGGCATCCGCGTCGTCGCGGCGGCGGCGGATCCCGGCGCGCCCAAGCCGTAGGCAAGCGGGTTGTGGCCGCTGGCGGCATGCTGCACGTGCGCCAGCACGATACGCGCGGTGTACCAGACATCGAGAAATCCTTCATCTGCGGCTGCAAAGATACGACGGTGTTCTCACCATGTCGCCAGGCTCGTGCCAGCGAGTTGTAACTCCTGCGCCAGATGCACTAACGCAACGTAAGTGCGCGACCGCCCACGCTGCAGCCGCCGCAGCGTGTTGCCCTGAAAGAGAAAGTGCTGCGACTCTTCCCGCAGGATGCGCTGGCAAATCGCCTCGAGCGCGGGACAGCGCGCCACGTCCATCAACGCGCGGTAGTAAGGGATCGCCAGCATCTCCGCCACCACTAACACCGTGACTTTGGCTTCGAGGCCGCCTAAATGGCGCAGTCGGCGGAACGCCGAGTGAATCCAGTGACGATCGAGACACCGCGACCCGGCCAGGCGCAGGTACCGCCCCAGCAGAGCCGAGTGGCGCTGCTCTTCGGCGATAAACAGCGCGATGGCTTCCGGAAAATCCGCGTCGCCGGTGGCGCGCCCGTGCCGGCGGGCCAGGTCCAAAAAGTGCCGGCCCGTAGCGTTTTCACCGAATTGGACCTGCTGGATGGAGCGGACGATTTCGCGCCCCAATGCGTCCTGGCGCGGCGTAGCCAGCGGCCAGGGAATATCGGTGGGTTCGTTTTGGTTTGCGCGGACGTAAAGGAGCCACCGGCGAGAGTCGGTCATGAAAGTGCCTCACATTGAAAAGTTTATTTTGTCAACTGCTTTGTTCTGGACGGAGCAGAAGGTGGCGAGTATAGTGAGGTCTCTACGATACGTGGTACCTGGATCTTACTGAGCGCTACTTTGATGACAAGCGTGCTGGTTGCCTGGCAATCGGGGCTGGCTTTGTTGGCGCTGGATGAGGCGGCGGCCAAGGCTGGGGCGCAGAAAGTCATTACGCAACGGCTCGGTTCGCCAGAGTTAGATTTCTACGCCCGGGTGAATGAAACGAGGACGGTGCGCGCGGCATTTCTCGCGCTGAGCCCGGAGCAGCGCACCGCGGCCACGCAAGCGCTGGGGACCGCGGCGAAGGCGCTCGTGCTTTCCGCGCCTTTCCGGGCCGCGTGGGAAGCGGAGGTGAATCGCCGCGGCGGGTTCAACCACGGTCTCAGCACAGCCGCCCCGCCGCCGCCCCAATCGGCCGAAAAGGTCATGGACGAGGTCAAGAAGACGATGCTGGGAAGCCGTGTGAAGGACGCCCAGCAGTTTGCTAAGAACAAGCCGATGCCGGCCAACGCACTGCAGATCATAATGGATGTCGACGTGTCGATGATCTCCAGCAAAGACAGCATGATGGTGGCGTCGCCCGCGGCGCAAAAGGCGGCCCTCGCCAGGTATGCCGAAGCCAAGAGGATGCTGGCGTCCGATCCCGTGGCGGCGCAGAAAGCGATCCTCGATGCGAAGCTCCTGGCGGCGGGACTCGAGGCGGGCAGCGGAGGCGTGGAGCAAGCCACGGCGAAGGGCAGCGCCATGGCCGATCCCGACGCTAAGCGCCGGCAGCAGGAGTTATGGAACAAGCGGCTGTTGGCGCAGATGTTGCGGGAGCAGTTGCAGCGCCTGGTGCAGACCGCCCCGACGGTGGACTTCGCGGCCGGCACGCAGATGAAGGACAAAAAGCTCGTGTTTGTGAACCCGGCTTATGAGCGTAAATCGCTGGATTGGAAACTCCTCTACTGCGCCGGTAAGGGGCCCACCATGGCAGCCGTGGCCCTGGCTCAGCAGGTGCTGGCGGAGTTGAAGTGAAGGGGCGGCCCGCTCAGGGACGCTTGAGGGCTGCCAGTTTGTTCAGCATCTTCAGATCCACCACCTGAAGGTTGCCGAGGTCCAGATTCGCCACCTCAGGCAATTCGGGTTGCACGGCGATTGCCAGCGTCCGGCTGCTGCGCGTTTGCCGCGCTACCAGGAGGCGTGCATGTTTGGGCAGGTATCCCGGCCCCATGCCCAGCGCGGCGCCGAGATCGTACACCCAGGTGGGTTTCTCGTGCCAGTTCATCGACCCGATCAGCGCGTCGGGTGAGCCGGGCACGAGCACCACGCCAGAGAAGGGAAGCAACTCCACCGCCTGCGACTCGCGGATGGCGAAACGCAGGCGGTCCTTCTCGGTGGCCTCATGAAAGATAGAAAACGCAAGCCACCGCATATTCGGTGCCGCGGCTAGAACGTGCGTCCAGGGCGGTAGCCCGGGCGCGCGCGCACGCGGAGTTTCTTAGCGGTATCGGTCACGATTTCCACGTTGATCTTCCGGAATCCCTCGTTGGGGTTCGTTTGTGGATAGTAGGTGATGGTGTAGGAGTTGCCGAGCGATTCACGGATCGACTCAAATGCCTCCACCTGTTTCTGCCACGTCTTGGCCCAGTATACTTGTCCGCCGGTCCTTTGCGACAGGCGGCGGAAGACGTTGGAGGAAATCGGATCTTTGCTGACGTCGCTCGTGGAGATGACGTAGATCGGAATGCCTTCGTCTTCGGCGACGGCGCGCACATCGTCCGGGGCCACCATGCTGGCGTTGTCCGGGCCATTGGAGAACACGATCACCACTTTGCGCCCGGGTACTTTGGCCGCGTCGCGCAAGGAGAGCAACAAGGCGTTGTAGAGCGCTGCGTCGTCGCCGGCCACGGCTTTGCGCAGGCCCGCGATGGCCTCGTTGCGATCCCGCGTCAGCGGGGCGGCGCGCGACAGATTGCGACTGAAGGTGTACACCGAAACCGAATCGGCGCGATCGAGCCCGCGCACGAAATCGGCAATGGCATCGGAGGCGTAGACGAAGCCGCGGTACATGTAGTTGCTCGTGTCGAACAGCACAAACACGTTGGTGCCGACAAACGAATCGGTGCGCGACTCGGCGTTGGCATCGGACGGCTCATCGGCGGGTGCGGCCGTGCCGGGAGCGCCGACGATGCGCCGCGTGGTGCCATCTTCCATCACCTGCACCGGCGGCTTGTTGCCTTCCGCAAACGTGTTCAGCTTTTGCGCGATGGCGTCTTCGGTGATCTTGAAATCTTTGGGCTGAAGACCGGTGATGTACCTCCCCTTGTTGTCGGTGACCGTGAAGCTGTGCACCACCAGTTCCACCTTCACGCGAAACGTGGGGCGGTCGTCATCGGGGGCTCCCCCGGGCGCAGTCGCCTGTTGTTGCGCGCCCAGGGTCCACCATCCGGCGCCGGCCGCAGCCAAACCCAAACCCACCAGTGCAATGCGATTTATGATCACGGCTTCTCCGTTTTATTGTCCGCCCGCGGCATGTTCTCCGCTTGCCGCCGGTTTGTTGCGCAGAACCTTGTTGCGGACATCTTCTCCCACCGTACGCAGTGAACGCAACAACGCCGGCCAGTCTTCAAGGTGGGTGGCAAAGATGCGCTCCACCGTTTGTTGCGTCCATTCCGGCACCACCAGGTTCAGCTTATCCGGATTCAGGTGCAACTCGTCGGCGAGCGCGGCGTAGTAAAGCAGGTTCGATTCCCAACTCTCGGCCATGATGCGGCTGGAGTAGCCCATCAGCGTGGGGAACGCGCGCAGGTTCAGGATTTCGGTGCGGAAAGAAGTGGTGAGCGTGGGCTTCGGCGTGCCGAACGCGCGGGAGATGTTCTCGGTGTTCACCCGCTCGCTCAGGCGCTTGATCTCGCCCGCAAAAGGCCCGCTCGCCCCAGCCTTCACACCGGCCGCGCCCAACATGTACAACTCGGCGGCGGTGACGTTATCGAGCGCGTTGCGCAAATCGCCTTGTGCGAGGAACTCGGCCACCCGATAGGTGCGCGAGGGTGCGGCCAGCTTCCCTAGCGTGTCCATCGCGGTCTTGCGAAGGGCCGGATCCACGGCGGCTTCGGCAAGCATGCCTTCACCTTGACGCAGGTGCAGTCCGACCCAATGCATCTGGTCCGCCGAGACCTGCCAGAATCGGGGAATCTTGGCGCTGAGGATCATCTGCGGCACCAGGTCGCCCCAGATGAGCGCTTGTTCGCGCGTCGGGATCAGGAAGTTCTGCTCTGCCTCGGCGAGCGCATACGCCACGCCAGACATCGACCCTACCAGCCGGCCGCCCGCGCTCGAAGGCCAACCGCTCCCGAGGACTTCGGTGGCCCGCCACGTCTGGTTCGATCCCTGCGCGCCGAGGAAGTCATGCGAGCGCACAAATACGGGGTTCGTCTTCAGGAGCTGCGCGCCTGGCGGGGCGTAGTAAAGATAGTTGAAGCCAACCAGGGTGTCGCGCAGAAGCGGCGCCAGTTGCGCCCGGGCCGTGTTGAGCCGCCCGGCGTCGGCTCCAGCCTTTTCAAGCATCGCCCGCAGATTCATTTTGCGCTGGCTCTCAATATGTTTTTCCGTCCAGAAGCCGAACGACAAAGCGTTCTTCTCGGCGCTGGTCATCGCGGCGCGGGGCAATTGGAGCTCAGCTATGCGGGCCTGCAGGCGGTTCACCACAGCCGGGTTGAACTTCTCGCCCTTGCCCATGGCGTCGAGTTGGTCGGCCAGGTCGGCCAGCAACTTCAACGAAACCAGCTTCTGCGCTTCGAAGATGCGCATCAGCTCCTGCACCATCTGCTGGTGAGTGTCTTCGTCGCGAGCCTTGGAGGTTCCGGCCATCAGGTCCAGCATGCGATCCTGCACGTTGGCCCGCGGATTGACGCCCGCGGCTGCCAACAAAGATCTGGCCGACGCGATTCCGAGCTGGAACACCTCATGCTGACCTTTGATCTTGGTAAACGCGGTGAGAATCTTCAGCAGTTCCGCTTCGGCCTTGTCGGCCGGGATGATATGGTTGCGTGCCAGGATCTGCCAGACGCCGATCAGCGACTGCATGGTGCCCGCCGAGTTGGCGCGCAGCGCCTGATCCTTGATTGCGTTCTCGCTGACCATCGCATCCACATATTGCAGAATGGCGGCGTCAGACAGCGTCGCCACTTCGGTGAGTACCGGATACTGCGATCCCACCAGGCGCCAGTTGCGCGCCAGCTTATCGACGGTCGCGGCCTCCAGCGGTTTGGCACGATAGCGGTTCACGTCGGTGAGCGCCATGAAGATCTTGAGCGGCTCGTTCTCCACTGCCTTGCGGCACAGCGCAAAGAGTGCTTCGATAACGTCGTCCGGATCCCTCCAATTCGTGGCGGCCTTCGTGAGTTTGCCGTCGTACTTGCCATGCGGGTGGTTGACGAACAGGTTCTTCCACACTTCGAGGCCGCCGGGCAGATGCGGCTTGCCGTCCGGTTCCATGCGAAGGCGGGTGGTCAGCAGCATCAGATCGGTGTTCGCGCGAAACACAGGCCGGGCCGGACCAGGGCTGGTGATCTTTCCTTTGAGCGCCGCGTAGAAGCGCTTCATCCGTTCGGGCTCGGTGAGGTAGGCCTGCACCGGGCCTTCGATCCGGCTCAGCGCATCGAAGTAGGAGTTGAGCCATCCGTCGTCTTTGGCCAAGAGCTTCTCAATGAAGGCCGGACCCTGTGCCGGGGAAGCGCCCGCCAACTCCGCCCACGCTGCCTCACTCCGTGCCGTACCGGGCGTGGCGATCTTGCCGTTGCGGTTGATCAGCATGCCGCCGAAGAAGTCCAGCACGTGGGCAAACGCGCGGAGGCGCTGCACGGGGACGGCCTTCTTCAATTCGTCGGCCGTGGTGCGGTCGAGTTTCGATAAACCTAAATAAAGTCTGCACAATGCAGGGTCTGACATAAAAATGTCAATGAACTCGCCTCTGTCCTTGTCCTTGCCTGCCGTCCAGTATTCCGGGCCGTATTGAACGGGCACGGAGGTACGTTTGTAGTTGTAGGTGAAAGGGCGGTTGGTGCGGAGAGCTTGTTCAAGGTCGGCCAGGGGGAACCCGGAGTCGATCGTGAGAAATGCGCGGGAGGCGTTAACGGTTTCGAGCACCACATCCGCGCCGCAGGCTCCGCGCATCCGGTAGCCGAGAATCTTCAGCAGCTCGCCGGTTTTGGGCGAGTCGCAGGTGTCGATCTTGATGGTCTTGTCAGTCCCCGCAACTCGATCTAATTCACGGGCTTGCGAGAGGTATCGAAAAATCAGCTTTAAGTACTCGGTCTGGTCCAGCCCTTCCTGGCTGTTGGCGGCCTGATAGCCGTTGGTGACGATGTTCCGGGCCAGCGCCGGCAGCACGTCTTCGGACGGGAGGTCGGGAGACAGCGCCGCCATGCGGTTGAAGCTGGTAATCGGCCCCGGGATGTCGGCAGTGGCGTAGGCTTCGGCCTTGGCAGATTCGATCTTGGCAGGCAGACCCGTGCCGCCCGCGGCGCCATAGGCCGCCAGGTGCTGCGTGGCCGCCGCACGATCGCCCGCCAGCAGATCGAGCGCAATCAGGCGCCGCAACACACTGCGTTTGGCAGCCGTGTCAAGACCGGAGCCGCCGGCGAGTTTCGTGTACAGAGCCCGCGCTTCGGGCCGGTTGTAGCGGTCGAGAAAGTGGGCGCGGGCGAGCGTGTCAGCATCGCTCAACGAGCCCTGCCGGCCGGCTTCCTCAAAGAGCCGCATCGCTCCGGCCGGGTCGCCTTGACGCTCCACTTGTTGAGCCCGTGCCGCCACATCTTGCGCCGCCAGCGGCGAAGCCGCCAGCAGCAACATAATGGGCGTGCTGACGGAAAACTTGATCCAAGCAGGAAAGCGCTTCATTTCACTGCCTCCAATGTGATCGGCCGGGCCCGAACCCAGCCACGGATTTTTACTCTACCACCAAACATGAAGACTGACGAAGGTAGATGACGCCTCAATGTCCCCGGACTCGGAAAGTTTACAAGACTCAGACGCAGGGGGCTAGGGGGGCGTGCATATTCTCGCGGGAAGGGGAGCGAAGGGAACCGATAAGGAGAGCATGAAAACAGCATTGGGACGCCGGTTGATGTGCGCCTGCCTCGGGTTGGCTACGGTACTCTGCGGCGCCGAGGTCCGGTCCGCGGCAGCCGCTGCACCGGCGGCGCCGTCTCCTGAGGTGGCGCTCGAGTGGCTTAGCTAGGGGAATGAGCGTCACATGGCTGCGCGCTACGTGCACTGGCACCAATCGGTCGAACGCCGGCGCGAAGTGGCGCGGGCAGAGCGTCCGCATGCGGTAGTAGTGACGTGTTCAGACTCCCGCGTTTCGCTCGAGTTGCTGTTCGATCAAGGCCTCGGCGATCTGTATGTTGTGCGTGTGCCGGCGCATTCGATCGGTGACCGCGAACTGGCGGCGATTGAACACGCCGTGGCCGAACTGCGCGCGCCGCTGATTGTGGTGCTGGGCCATGAAGGGTGCCACGCGATTCATGCGGCGGCGCAAGGCACGGCCTCCACCAAAAGGCTGGGCGCCATTGCCGCTTCGCTGGCTCCCCCCGTGCCGCGTGCAAGGCGCACCTATGGCAGAGACCTTGCAGAGAACGTCGCTCGCGCGCACGAGGAATACACCATGGAGCAGATTGCTCAGTCTGAGCCTGTGTTGAGCGAACTGATGCGGATGCGCAAAGTGCAGGTGGTGGGCGGCTACTACAAGCTCAATTCAGGCGAGGTGAGCTGGATGCAGAGCAGCGCACCGGCTTCGGATCGTCATTGACGGCGGAGCGTGCTTGCACTCGGCGTCCATTGTAGGGCGGGCTTTCAGCCCGCGCGGGACTTTAAGTCCCGCCTTCCCGCCTGTGTACAATCGCCGAAAAACCAGGAGTCATCAAGCGGGTTGTCGAGACGCCGATCCGCGCCCGTTCAACGGCTGGTTAAGCAACGCGGGTATTCATTCGGGAACGAGTCGAGCGGCTGGGTTTAATTCACGGGGGCCAACGCAGCCAGGGCCGTGCCCTAACCGCGAACGTGGGCGCTGATCGGCGTGGGCTCAGCTGCCTGTACCTGCGCCGTCGCGCCGCTTAGCAGCAAGTACGGCGTGCGCCGTGGCGCGAGGGCCCCAGCGATGCGTGGGGCAGCCGCCACGTCGTAGTGACACGTATTAGCCAGCAAAAGCCAGGCGGCCCCATCGGGCTTGGTGGTTTCGAACAGACAAGTGCGAGAACCTGCCCGGCCTTCGAGTTGGACGCGTCCGTAACGCTGGCTAACCCTGTAGGCCGCTTGGGCCCCATGATGCGCCTGCAGGGAATCGAGTGACCAGCCCTCGGTGCCGCAGACGACGTGAAAGCCGCCGCCCGGCGAGATGAGAATGCTGGTCGAGTCCAAAGAGCCGGTAGAGAGGAAGACGTTCTCGGCAGTAGCGAAGATGTTTTGTGCGTTGTGTAGAAACACTTCGCTCGGGTCTTGGGCTTGCTGCCTGTTCATCTTTGATTTCCTGTCTTGCTGATCTCATCGCCCCGGTTGGCGCGGCTTTGAGACAATACAGGCTCAATGATGCGCAGAGTGGTTTGGTACTGGATAGCAGCGGCCGCCGGCGGCGCCGCCCTGGTGGCGCAGGAATCGGTTGCTTCCGCGCCGGCGCTCAAGGAAAAGATCGAACTCCTCGCGGCCGCTTCCCCTGTCGCCACCCGCGGGCATTGGGGCGCGCTATTCATGGATGCCGGTACCGGCGAGGTGCTTTATTCACGAAACGAGAATTCCCTCTTCGTGCCGGCCTCGAACACGAAACTCTACTCGACTGCGCTCGCGCTCGCGCGCCTCGGTCCTGAGTATCGCCAGGTCACGCGTCTTGTTGCCGCGCGCGGACTCACTTCGGCCGGCGTGCTGCGCGACGACCTGCGGCTGATCGGCTCAGGCGATGCCACCATGTCCGCCCGCGAATTCCCCTACGACCCGCAGGCAGAGGCCAACCAGCCGCCGCTCCGCGCCCTTAACGATTTGGCTGAGCAGGCCTGGCAAAACGGGCTGCGCCGCGTGGAAGGCAACATCGTCGGCGACGACACGCGCTACGTATGGGAACCGTTTCCCGAAGGCTGGGCGCAAGACGATACCAAGCTGGGCTACGGCGCGCCCGTGAGTGCGCTCATGCTGCACGACAACACCGTCACCGTGCGCATGGAAGGCGCAGCCGAAGCGGGCCAGCCGCCGCGCGTCTCCATTTCGCCCACGCCTGCCTACTGGACCGTCGCCGCTCGCCTTCGCACCGTGGCTGCCAATGCGCCCGCCCAACGTGTGCGGCTGGAGCGTGAACCAGGGTCGCGGCAAATCGAATTGTGGGGCGCCGTACGTGTGGGAGCGGCGCGCGAGTTGTCGCTCGCCCTCGACGATCCGGCGCACTACGCGGCATTTGCGTTGAAAGAGGCGCTTGAGCGCCGCGGCATCGCGGTGTTGGGTGAGGCGGCGGCGCGTCACCGCCATCCGCTGATGAGCGGCGGCGCTCCGGCGTCGCGTCCCGTGCCAGGCGTCGAAGTGGAACTCGCTCGCCGCGCTTCACCTCCGCTGATTGAAACGCTGCGCGTCATCGGCAAGGAGAGCCAGAATCTGCATGCCGAAACCGTCCTGATGGAAGTGGCACACGCGCGTGGACGGGAGGCGAGCCGCGCCGGAGCGATCGAAGAGTTGCGCGCGTTCCTCACCGAGGCTGGCGTCGAACCGGACGACACGAATCTTGAAGATGGCTCCGGGTTGTCGCGGCTCAACCTGGTCACGCCGGCGGCCACCGTGCGTCTGCTGCGCTTCATGGATGCGTCGCCGCAGCGTGACGGCTTTCGCAGTCTGCTCCCCATCGGTGGCGTGGACGGTTCGCTCGACAGACGCTTCCCGCGACTGGCCTCCGGAGTAAGAGTCCTGGCAAAGACAGGAACGTTGTCGCACACGGCTGCGCTCGGCGGTTACATTGAGCGTCCGGCTCCGGCCACGCCGGTTATCTTCTGCGTCATGGTAAATAACTCCAACTTGCCTCCTGCGGCGGTGCGCGCGTTCATTGATAAAATAGTGACGACGGTGATTCAGGAGTAATCGCGCCATGCCCATTTTTGAATACCGCTGCGGAGACTGTGGGACGCTTTTTGAAAAGCTCGTGCGGGGCTCAGATCCCGAAGCCCCAAGCTGTCCCGCGTGCGGTGAAGCGCACCTCGAACAGCAGCTTTCTACCTTCGCGGCGCATGCCGCGGCGGGCCCCGCCCCGGCGCCCTCCGGCGGCGGCTGCCCGGCCGGAATGTGCCGCACGCCGGGCCTATGCGGCCGCGCGAACTAATCTTTTCGTTCTGGAACGTAGATTGCATCGACATCGGGTGAAGGCCTGAGATGCATTATGTTTTCTGCTAGGTTTTTCTCTTATCTTATTGAAAAAAGCAGCTTGTGCGTGGTTTGTGGGCCGCGTAACAATTCGCCACGGTGGGAAATTCCTACCTGATCTGCGGGGCTAACCTGTTTCTTTCCAGTAAATTACGGTTGTCCGGCGCTAGGAGACATAGTATTCTGATCGCGATGGTTGAAAACAGAACAAGCCGAGAATGTTTGGTAAGGTGTGCAGGAGGATCCTCCCCCATGGCTCGCAAATTTGCGACCGTACTCACCTTGCTGGCGTGCCTCTCCTCCCTCGTCTCGGCGCAGGGCCTGGTTGCCAACGCGTCCAAGGACGACTGGGAAGAGATCAATTTTGAATTCAACTCGTCGGTGCTCGCCGGTGCGCTGACCGGGATGAGTGTTGACAGAACAGACCGGGAGGAGTGTTGACACTTCCTGGGAATAGCTGGACGGCCGAAAATGGGCAGAGATGCCCTGGAAAGCGAGCAGTCC
>VFZP01000197.1 GCA_016871115.1 Acidobacteriota bacterium | reverse complement strand
CCCGCCCATCGTCGGCATCGAGCACAACGAGTGGGTGTTTTGCGAAGCCAACTGGTCTGAGATCCAGGTGCGCAACGCCAAGACGGACAGCGAGCTTTGGATCCCGCGAGCCTACGTGGGTGAAGTGTCGAAGGTGGAAGAGCCGGTCATGATCGTCGGCCTGAGGTGCGAACTCGAGTATAAAGGCGGCCTGCTAGGTCCGCACACGCGCCGGGTGTTGACCATGCCCTCCAATCCGATGGCTACGGCCTCGCGAGATCTGTCGGTCTCCGGTCCGGTGCCGCCGGTGGAATCCGGTTTGTCGGTGAAGGCCGCACTGCGCGGCAACGGCGGCACCGAAGGGCGCATGGGAAAGTTGATTCTCATCGCGCTGGCAGTGGGGCTGTTACTCACCTTTAGCGGCGTGGCGTTCCTGCGCCAACGCACGACGGGCGGCACGGTGGAGTACAAGGGCGTGCTGCAGTTGGATCTGGGCCTGACGTTTCAGAGCGACTACTTCGATGTGGTTCGGAAGCTGGGTCCCCCGGCCGCGGACCGCTGGCGCGCCGATGCGGGGGAGCGCCAGTATCGCGCACTGGAGTATCCCAAGCGCGACCTCATCATCATCCTGGTGGGGGCTGACCGTGAAGGCGCTACCTACATCGGCGCGAAAGACTCGCAGTGGCGCACCGTGCATGCCGTCGAGCAGCCGGGCGGCGGGCGCAGCAATACCGAGCCGATTCTGCGGGCGCTGACGAAGTTCTAACTATTACTGAAGCTTCCCGCGCGCCGCTACTTTCCACGTCTCCACCACTTGATCGCCGCGGATGCCGTAGATGTGTTCATGCAGGTTTACTGCCACGCAAATGTGATTCGGCAGAATGCGGACGCGTTCGCCCACGGCAAAGTCCTGGCGCGCGGCCTGGCGCAGATCGATGTAGCCGTGCTCTTCGTTCATCTTGTAGAACAGCGAGCCGGGCGCTTCGCGCACCAGGCCGAACGTGGGGTCGCCAGGGCCGGAGGTGCGATCGGAGGAGAATGTCTTCGATCCGCCGTCGACGATGATGTGGCCCGGGCGGCGCGAGACGACGGTGGTGAGAATCGTCGCGGCGCAATCTTCCCAGCCGCAGCCACCTGCTTCGGCCGTATTGCGGTCGTTAAAGATATAAGTGCCGGGACGGATTTCGGTGAGGCCTTTCACTCTGTGCGAGTGATAGAGCGCGGGCGTGGAACCGCCGCTCACCACGTCTACCGGAAGGTCCGCGGCGCGGAACTCGGCGATGAGGGCTGACACGATATCGCTCACCTTGGCCAGCGCGGCCAGGCCGATTTCGTCTGGAGCTTTGATGTGGCCGGGGTAAAAATTGAAGCCCGTGAGTTTGAGGTGCGGGAGATTGTGCACGGCCTTGGCCAGCGGTACCAGGTCTGCCGGCGCGACGCCAACGCGGCCCATGCCCGCGTCGACTTCCACAAACACATCCACTTGCACCTGCGCGGCACGCGCGGCGTCGGACAGCGGCTGGGCCACGGCGAGGCTATCGAGCGCCACGGTGATGCGGGTCTTCTTCGCCACCTCCATCAGCCGCTCGAGTTTAGTGCGGCCGACGACAGGATACGCAACCAGGAGATCGGCGACGCCCGAGTCCACCATCACTTCCGCTTCGCCCACTTTGGCCACCGTGAGGCCGATGGCGTCGTGCTCAAGTTGGCGGCGGCCAAGTGCGGGGATCTTGTGCGTCTTAGTGTGCGGCCGAAGGCGCAGGCCATGCTCAAGCGCGTAGGCGGCCACGCGGGCGAGATTCGCCTCCATGATGTCGAGGTCAACCAGAAGGGCAGGAGTTTCGAGTTCAGAAATACGCATGCGGGAGCTTAGGGCACTTTGAAGCGGACCGACACGCGGCCAGCTTCGGTTTTGTACAGCAGTTCCAGATCTTTCACCTTCTGCTTGCCTTCCATCAGGAAGTAGAGCTGGCCGGTGACTGGGGCCGTGATGTAATTTTCAGGCAGGATCTTTGCCGTGAGCTGGACGAGCAGCGGATTTTCCGGCTGCTTGCCGCTGCCTTCGTCAATCGACGCGGCGGCTTCGGTGGCCTGCGCGGTGCCGTTGCCCATCGTCTGCGCACCTAGACCGGGCATCGTACGCGGCCTGCCACCCATGCCGCCCCACCCCGGGCCGCGGTTTTGGGTGTAAGTGCCGCCCGGCCCGAGCGCGCGCGAGGAAACTCGCATGACGCTGGAGCCGGCGATTTGCGACGGCGAGTACGGCGAGGAGCGTTCACCCGAGCGATCGGAGCGGAGGAGGAAATCGTCGTGGCGGATGGAGAGCGTCTTGCCTTCGGCCGGCGTGATGGTGACGTCGAGCACCACAATGCCCGCTTCCAATTCACCGCCCACGGCCTGCGAGATGTCGTTCTTGTCGAGGTACAGCGTGGCCTGCACGCGTGCGAACTTGTCGGCGCCCTCGCCCTTGGATGGACCGTGCTTGGGATCGCCGGCGGAAAGCGCCAGCGCACCGGCCAACCACACCAGACCCGGAAGTTGTTTCAAGTCTTGGACCTCGTAGCAGAATTATAGCGTTTGCCGCGCATCAGCGTGCTTCGGCGGCGGTGGAGACGATGGATGGCTGGTGGGCGGGTTGATCGGCGGTGAGGAGGAAGGGATTGAGGCGGAGTTCTTCGCTGATCGCACCCTCGAACTGGGTGATGCTTCCGGCCGTCGCCTGGGTGGGACCATTCAGGCGGAGGCGAATGTCCGGCGTTTCGTTGCCCTAGATTGCCACGAGGAGTTCACGCGGGCTCACCGAAATGACTTTGCCGCGGAATCGGGGTAAGGCCGAGCCCTTGACCTGTTGCCAGTAGGATGGCCCGTCGGCGGGATGGATCAGGGTGGACCTGATCCGTTTGCACAATTTGTGGTAGCTGCCTGTAGAGGAATCGTCAATTATTCGCGGGATGCGGAACTTCGTCCGGTCAAGTTGCGGTGAGGTGGCCGAGGCAACCCAGTCAGCAAAGTCCGTGACCGGGCCAGAGAATGCCATCTTCAATACAGTGCGCAGTGGGTCACGCACTGCCGCCGGTATCGGATCGTTGCCTTCGATCCACGCGGCGCGAACGACATAGTACGTCATTTCTTCGTTGCGCGCTTTCGATCGCGGACCTCCGCTCAGCAGCTTGGCGAATTCATAGGACAGGCGCGCGCTGGCCGGATTCGCCTGCAGTTCCGCACGTACCCGCGCCTCTCGCTCAAGCGCGGCAGTGTCAGTCGTCGCAGCCGCAGCCTGCGAGGCCAACACCGCGAGCGTCGCGATGAACATGCTACGAAGATGTCACAGGTAGATAGCGCCGGATGAGCACGTCGTAGAGCCAGCCGCCCAGCACGCCGCCCACGAGCGGCGCGATGATCGGCACGATGAACACACCCGTCCCATCGGTCAGCCCGTTGTTGCGGAAGCCAGCCAGCACGGTGAACAGGCGCGGACCGAAGTCGCGCGCGGGGTTGATCGCGTAGCCATGCATGGGGCCGAACGACATACCGATGGCGACCACGATGAGGCCCACGAGAATCGGCGTGAGTGCGCCCGAGGGCTGGTTGCGTTCATCCGTGATGGCGAAGATCAGCAGCAACAGCAGCGCGGTGCCGATGGTTTGGTCGACGAAGCCGGGCATGAGCGACTCGGGAAAGCCGGGGAACGTCGCAAAGACGCCCGCTGACTTCTCCAACGCTGGATCGAATTTCGCAAACGCCGGGCGGTAGTTCAGGAACACGACCGCGGCGGCGGCGAATGCGCCGGCCGTCTGCGCCACGCAATACGGCAGCACTTTGCCCCACGGAAAGCCGCGATGCAAGGCCAGCGCAAGCGTGACCGCGGGATTCAAATGCGCGCCAGTCGTTTTGCCGGCGACCATGATGCCCATCACTACGGCGAGTCCCCAGGCGATGTTGATGTTGGTGACGCCGCCGTTCACAACTTCACCTGGCACACCTTTGCCGAACAATACCACCGACGCCACCACGCCGAGGCCAATCAACAGCAGCACCATGGTGCCGGCGAATTCAGCGAGTAGTTCCGCGGTGAGCGTGGGTTTGTGCGTCATGGCAGGGCCGATTTTAGCAGGAGTGAGCGGACCTGCGCCGCTTCTTTCGGGTGCGAGTGGATGAGGTTGCGGAGTTCGTACGGGTCGGCGGCAAGGTCGTAGAGTTCATCGGCATCTTTCACATGCAGATAGTGGATGTATTTCCAGCGCGCGGTGCGCACGGCGCGGTAGCCCATGTCGCGAATGCGCCGGAATACGCGGTCTGAGTGGTATTGGAAATGAATCACCGTGCGCCTCGGCGGGCGTACGGCGAGGCCGGCGTAGGAGGGCATCAATGCCGCGACGTCGGTAGTGGGGAACAGCGCGGTTTCAACGCGGCCACGCGGCCCGGTGGCGGGTGGGCGGACGATGAACGGGATGCGAATGGTCTCTTAGTAGGCCAGGCGCCGCTCGGCATTCAGGCAGTGCTCGCCGTAGAAGTAGCCGTGGGCTGAGGTAAACACGAAGACCGTGTTGGCGTCTTCGCCTTCGGCTTCGAGCGCGGCGCGCAACTCGCCGACGCCTTCGTCGATCGCCTTCATCATGCGCATGCGGTTGAGAATTGTCGCGTCGTCGGTGGCCGTGGAAGGACTGAGTGGCTCGACGCCGGGTAGCGCGCGCTGGAGAGCCGGCTTGTCTTGCGGCGAACGGGCGTAGTTACCGCGGCGCGGGAGCGTGCGCCGTCATACAGCGAACGATGCGGCTCGGCGACGATGAACGCTTCGGCTCCTCGGGAGCCCTGCACGCTGCCATCCGCGGCCTGCTGCACGTTGGGGTGAATCGCCTTGTGCGCGAGGTACAGGTAGAAGGGTTTGCCCTTCTGCCGCCCCCGTCCCCGGATGAAGTCCACGGCATGGCGCGTCAGTACGTCGGTGATATATCCGCGTTCCTGCGTCGGCATTCCATCGATATTCATCGGCGGGTCGGCCGATTCCCCCGGCCGGCGAAGCTCACCCAACGATCGAAGCCCGGGCGCGGCGAGTCGTCGACGCCCATGTGCCACTTGCCAATGAAGGCCGTGGCATAGCCGGCGTGATCGTGCAGTCGGCGGGGCCACGTGTCGAGGCGATGGCTGGCGGCGGATAGGTCGGTGTTGTCGACAATGCCGTTCTCGCTCGGATACAGACCGGTGAGGAACGTGGCGTGGCTCGGCGAGCACAGCAGCGTCACGGCGAAGGCGTTCCTATAGAGCACTCCTTCGCGAGCGAGGCGATCCACGTTCAGGATCTGCGCAAACGGATGGCCGGTGCAACCGAGTTCGTCAAAGCGCAGATCGTCCACCAGCACAAACACGAAGTTGAGCCGGCGCGGCGCGGCCGCAAACAACGAGCCCAGCATCGCGCGTCGGCTTACAGCGCCGACGCCGGTTTCCTGGCGGTCCACTCGGTTACCCAATCGATGAAGCTCTTGTACCAAAGCATCGAGTTCTGCGGCTTGCCGATCCAATGGCCTTCGTCGGGATACAGCAGGAGCTTGGACGGCACTTTCTGCGTCTGCAGCGCGGTGAACAACTGCAGACCCTGGCCATAGGGGACGCGGAAGTCGAGTTCGCCGTGAATCACCAGCGTGGGTGTTTTGAACTCGCGCACAAAGTTCGAAGGCGACCAGCGCTCATGCACCTCAGGCGTCTCCCACGGCATGCCGCCGAACTCCCACTTGGCGAACCACAACTCTTCGGTCTCACCGCCCATCGACTTCAAATCGTAGACACCGGCATGGCACACCATCGCGCGGAAACGCTGCGTGTGGCCTTGCATCCAATTCATCATGTAGCCGCCGTAGCTGCCGCCCGCCGCGGCGAAACGGTTCGGGTCTGCCCACGACTCCTTCGTGACGTGATCCACCACGGCCATGATGTCGTCATACACCTTACCGCCCCAATCGCCGCTCACTTCGTCGGTGAAGCGCTGGCCGTAGCCGGTGGAGCCGCGCGGATTCGGCATCACGACCACGAAGCCCGCGGCGGCAAACACCTGCGGATTCCAGCGGTAGCTCCAGCTCTCTCCCCACGCGCCTTGCGGACCGCCGTGAATGAGAAACAGCACCGGGTAGCGCTCGTCTTTCCTGAAATTCGGCGGCTTCACGACGAAGCTGTGCACCTGCGCGCGTTCTGCGCCTTCGACCCAGAATTCTTCGAGGGGCGTGAGTTGATAGAGCGCGAGGATGTCGTCGTTAAAACGCGTGAGCGGCTGCGGCGACCCGCCTCCGGACACAGCCTTGTAGATCTCCATGGGGCGCGAGCCGCTCACTTCGGCGTAGATCATCGTCTTGCCGTCTGGCGTGAACTGCGCTTCTTCGATGTGGCTGGAGCCGGTGACGACGGGCTTTGAAGCACCGCCAGTGATGGGCACCATGTGAATGGCGCTGCGGCCGCGGTCTTCCACGGAGAAGAAGATGCGCTTGGAGTCTGGCGAGAAGGTGATGGAACCGACGTTGCGATCGAGGCCCTCGGTGAGTGCGTTGCCGCGGCCCGTGGAACGATCGAGCAGCATCAGGCGCCAGCGGTCGCTTTCAAATCCCGCGCGCGCCTGGGAGCGATAGGCGAGCCACCGGCCATCGGGCGAATAGACCGGCGAGTTGTCCGCGCCCAGGTTGTCGGTGATGCGGCGCACTTCGCCGCCGCCGGCCGGGACGACGTAGAGGTCCGCGTTGGTACTCGTCGCCGGAGACGAGTCGGCATTCATCGCAAACGCTACTTCGTTGCCGTCGTAGGAGGCCGCGTAATCGTCGTTGCCGCCGAGCGAGAAGGGCGGCACGTCGTTGGGGCCGGGAGTCAGGTCACGCGGCGCGCCGCCTTCTGCGCTGACGGCGAACAGGTGCTTACGGCGCGGGCCCTGCCACTGATCCCAGTGCCGGTAGAGGAGCGATGTGTAGATGCGCGCCTTCACCTTACTGTTCTTGTCGGCCTCGAGGCTCTTGGCGTTGCAAGCCTCGCCGGTGCAATCCGGGTAGACCTCGCTGATGAAGATCAGTTGCTTGCCGTCGCCGGTCCAGGTGACGCCGTCGGCTTCGGTGGCGATGGTGGTGAGTGGCTTTTGGTTTTTGCCGTCCGGGTCCATGGTCCAGACCTGTTGCGCACCGCCGCGGGTGGAGATAAACGCGAGGCGCTTGGAATCAGGCGACCATCGTGCGCGAAAGTTGTTGCCCTCGGTGGTGAGTTGCACTGGCGCTCCACCGGCGAGCGGCACAGTCCAGATCTGGCGCGGCTTGGTGTTGGCTTCGACGTCGATACGCTGCACGGTGAACACGACGGCCTTGCCGTCGGACGAAAGCTGGTGGTCGCTGACGCGCGCGAGCTTCATCATCACGTCGGCCGTGAAGGGCTTTTTGGATTGCGCAAGAGAAAGGACCGCGAAAAGACCGACCACGGCCGCAAGTCGACACATGACCTCAGTGTAGCGGTTAGCGCGCGGGCGGGAGCAACTGCGCGACGGGGACGCGGACCGATGTGCCGGCATCGAGGTGGAGTAGCGCGGTTTCTGTTTCGCCGAGCGTCTGGCGGGTGGCGTACTCGTCGTCTTGCGGATTGGTGTAGATCTCAAGGGCACGAGTGTGGAGATTGAGGATCCAGTAGATGCGAATACCCGCGCGAGCGTAGATGCGGAGTTTCATGCCGCGGTCGCGTGAAAGTGAGGAGTCGGCCACTTCGACCACAAGGGCAACGTCCTTGGGACCTGGGTTCCGGTCACGATAGTCCGCAGTGCGGCCGCGGATAATCGAGGCGTCGGGTTCTGGTTCACTATTCGCGGTCGTGATGGGCGACTGTTCGTCTACATACCAGCCTGAGGGAGTGACATCCCGAAGAGCATCGCACGTTTGGCGTGTAGCGATGCGATGGTCTGGATTCTTCGGCATCTTTTCAACAACCAGCCCCTCGAGCAACTCTACGCGATCATTGTCGTCGAAGGCCCCCGCATCGATCAGGGTATGGTAACGTTCCACTGACATACGCCACAGGCCTTCGGGCCAGTCGTGTGGCGGCGGTGCCGGGAGCGTTGCCATATCTACATTATGCTCTTTGCTATTGCCGGCGGCAAGAAACTCCTGGCCCGGCCGATAAGCTCCTTGAACATGCGCGACGTCTGCCTGGGCCGCCAAGCCATCTACGACCGCAAACGCCGCGTCGTTGGGTGGGAACTACTATTCCGTACGGCCGATGGCGTAAGGGTTGGGTTGAAGGACGGTACCCAGGCCACGGCGCAGACGCTGTTGAGTTCGATCGTCGAAATCGGCCTGGAGCGCATCACCGACGCCGGTGAACCCGTGTATCTCAACTGCACCCGCGAGTTTCTGAACCAGCCGCCGCTGTTGCCGCCGGATCGTTGCGTGCTGGAGGTGCTCGAAGACATCTCCATGGATGACTCGCTGCTTGCGGCGCTCGACCACTTGCGAGATCAGGGCTACCAAATTGCGCTCGACGACTTTGTCTATGAGCCGCGCCTCGCGCCGCTGGCGAAACGGGAGCATATCGTCAAGGGAGACGTGCTGGCGTTGGGCCTGGCGGGTCTGGAGAGTCAGGTGCGGCAACTGCTGCCGTTCGGCGTGACGCTGCTGGCCGAGAAGATCGACTCGGAAAAGGAGTTCGAGGCCTGCAAGCGGATGGGCTTCGATCTGTTTCAGGGCTACTATCTGCGCCGGCCGGACACGCTGACGGCCAAAGGGGCGCAGACCAACAAGCTGTCGGCGCTGGTGCTGCTCAGCGAGTGCCACAAAGACGACGCGGACCTCACCAAGGTGGCCCGCATTCTTTCGTCTGACCCGGGCCTGAGCTACAAGACGCTGCAACTGGCCAACGGCACGTTATTTCAAGTCCACACGCCTATTGCCTCCATCCCGCAAGCCGTCGCCGTGATCGGGCTCGATGCGCTGGCCCGCTGGTCTACGTTGTTAATGCTCGCCGGCCTCTCCGATTGCCCGCCGTCGTATCTAGAACGGGCCTTGGAGCGCGGGCGCATGTGTGAGTTGCTGGCGCGGCAAACCGGCCTTGCCGAGCAGAGCGCGTATCTGGCGGGGCTGCTGTCGATACTCGACTCAGCCATGGGCGTGCCGCTGAAGGATCTCGCGCCGCGCCTGCCACTGAGCGGCGAGATCAGGGCCGCGCTGTCGGACCGGTCTGGGAGCCTTGGCAATCTTCTTGAGGCCGTTACCTCGTACGAAGCGGGCCGCCCCGTGCCAGGGCCGGCGCCGGTGGCCACGATGGAACGTTGCTTCTGGGAGTCCTGCGAATATGCTCGCCAGACCTCCACGCTGCTGGGCCTCAAAAACAGCGCCTGACGGCAGGCTGGGGCGGGCTGGATGTTACAATGAGGGCTTCCCGCAACCGGAACCACCAGCAATGATTCGAGCGTTTCGGGGCAAGACCCCGCAAGTTGCGCCCTCGGCCTATGTCGACGCGAGCGCGCAGGTCATCGGCGACGTCATCATCGGCGAAAAGTCCAGCGTATGGCCCAACGCGACGCTGCGCGGCGATGTGCATTCGCTGCGCATCGGCAGCCACACCAATATCCAGGACGGTTCGGTGCTGCATGCCGACTTTCCTGATTTTCCGTTGACACTCGGAGACCGCGTCACCGTGGGGCATCTGGTCATGCTGCACGGCTGCACCGTAGAAGACGACGCGCTGATCGGCATCGGCGCGGTGGTTCTCAATGGCGCGCGCATTGGCCGTGGGTCGGTGATTGCTGCCGGCGCGCTGATTCCCGAAGGCATGGCAGTGCCGCCCTACAGCATGGTGATGGGCATGCCCGGCAAGATCCGCCGCGAGATCACGCCGGAGGAGCGCGAGCGCTTCAAGGTGAACGCCGAACACTACGTGGAGTTGTGCGAAGAGTATCTGAAGGAGAAGGCGTAGATGATTCGCGCCGTCAAAGGGACGCGCGATATTCTGCCGCCGTCTTCGAGCGTGTGGAACCACGTCGAGGCCGTGGCGCGCGCCGTCTTCCGCAGCTACAACTACCAGGAAATCCGCACGCCGATCTTCGAAGAGACACAGTTATTCTTACGCGGCGTGGGCGAAGAGACTGACATCGTCACCAAGGAGATGTACACCTTTCCGGACCGCGGCGGTGAATCGCTGACGCTGCGCCCGGAAAACACCGCATCGGTAATCCGTGCCTACATTGAGCACCGCCTGGATCAGCTTCCCGGCTTGCAGAAGCTCTACTACATCGGCCCGATGTTCCGCCGCGAGCGCCCACAGAAGGGACGCTACCGGCAGTTTTCGCAGATCGGCGCCGAAGCGATCGGTTCGCCTTCGGCCATGGTGGATGCCGAGGTGATCGAAATGGTGGCCGAAGTGCTCACGCGTTGCGGACTCACCGGATTTTCGATCGACGTCAACTCGGTGGGGTGCCCGGCGTGCCGGCCGAAGTTTATCGAAGCCTTGCGCCAGCGCCTTGAGAGCGTCGCCCCGCAGATGTGCGGCGATTGCCAGCGCCGCGCCACCACCAATCCGCTGCGTGTGCTCGATTGCAAGGTCCCGGAGGATCAGCCCATCATCGACGCGCTCCCGTCGATTCACGAGCACCTGTGCGCCGATTGCGCCGGGCATTTCGAACTGGTGAAGACATTGCTGTCCGACCGTGCCATCCCGTATGAAGTGAAGCCCCGGCTGGTGCGCGGGCTCGACTACTATACGCGCACCACGTTTGAGTTCACCCACGGAGCGCTCGGAGCGCAGAACTCGATTCTCGGCGGAGGCCGCTACGACGGGCTCGCCGAACAGCTCGGCTCGAAGGTCCCGGCGCCCGGCATCGGTTTTTCGATCGGCGAGGATCGCCTCGTGATGTCGATCGAGGAAACGCAACCGGACACCGCGCGCCCGGTGCTGGATCTCTTTTTGGCGCCGCTCGGCCCGGCCGCCGTGCGCCATTGCGCCGCACTCGCCTACGATCTACGGAAGAAGAACACGGTGGTGGAGGTAGGCGCCGACGGCAGGCTGAAGCGCGTCATGGAAACCGCCAACAAGCTCGCGGCCCGTTACGTATTGATCGTGGGCGAGAATGAAATGAACGCTGGCGCCTATGCCTTGAAAGACATGGCGTCCGGCGAACAAACCACGGTGACGCGCGAGCAACTCCTGGCCAGATTCTGAGAAAGACAACGATGGAAACAACGTCCGTACCTTTGGATTTTCTCGGCGACCTTCGCCGTACGCACGACTGCGGTTCAATTCGCCTTGCCGACGAAGGCAAGCGCGTGTTGCTGATGGGCTGG
>VFZP01000196.1 GCA_016871115.1 Acidobacteriota bacterium | reverse complement strand
GATTCCATCTGCCGGATTTAGGGTGATCGGTTATGACGAAAACCAAGTGCTGGATGTGGAGCCGGTGCACTACTTCGTACAGGTGACCAAGCGCGAGAAGCGCGCCTGCCGGCACTGCGCGCAACGCTCAGTGGGGGCCGCGCCGCTGGCGCCGCGCATCATCGCCAAGGGCTTGGCCAGTGACCGGGTGGTGGTGGACACCATCGTGCGGAAATACTGCGATCACCTTCCGTTGTAACGGCAAGAACTGATCCTGCGGCGCGAAGCGGGCGTGGAGATCAGCCGGGCGACGCTGGATGGTTGGGTGATGCAGGTGGGCGAGGCGCTGCTGGCGGTGAGAGGAGGGATGCGGCAGGATTTGCTGGCCGGCAGTTACATACAAGCCGATGAAACCACGGTGGCGGTGCAAACCGGCGAGCGGAGCGGCAAGAATCTCGAAGGCTATCTGTGGCAGTTCGGGCGGCCGGGAGGCGAGGTGGTCTTTGAGTTTGCCACCGGGCGCGCGGGGGCAAGGTGGCGCGCGACTTTCTGGGGAGTTGGGAGGGCAAGTTACAAACGGATGCCTACATCGGCTATGCCGATGCAGGCGAGCCGCGCCTGGTGCATTACGGGTGTTGGGCGCACTGCCGGCGCTATTATTTGGACGCGCTGAAGGTGAACCCTAAGGACGTCGTAGCGGAGTTGATGGTGCACCGGATGAACGGGCTGTTTCTGGTGGACCGCGAAGCCGCACGGTTTGGGCTGAGCGCGGTTGAGCGCCAGGCACTGCGGGAGGAGCACGCACGGCCGTTTCGGGAGGAGATTCGCGAGGAGGCCCGGAAGCTGGCGATGAAAACGCTCCCCAAGAGCAAGCTGGGCGAAGCGTTGACTTACACGCTGAATCAGTGGGAGCCGTTGCGGCGTGCGTTTGAAGACGGGGAAGTGGAGTTGTCCCACAACCTTGCCGAAAACTCCATGCGGCCCTGGGCAATCGGACGGAAGAACTGGCTGCATGTGGGGAGCGTGAAGGCTGGGCCAAAGATCGCGGCCATAGCCTCGGTCATTGAATCGTGCCGGCGGCTGGCCTTGCCTGTCGTCGACTATCTGTTGGATGTTCTGCCGGGGTTGGCCGATCGGCCGAAGCGCGAGGCGGAACGGCTCACACCCGCCCGGTGGGCGGCGCGCCGCGCCACGGCGTAGCGTCAGGGGTTCGCCGGACGGATACGTTCAAACACATAGCCGCCCACGGCCACATCCTGCACGCCCAAGCCGTTTGACTTAAAGATCGTCACGTCCACCTCACTGGTGCGCCCGCGGCGTCCGGCGGCGGCTTCGCTCAACTCAATCAACCGCGGGTCAGACTGCCAGCGCCCCGGCGTATCGCGCCAGGCGAGCAGCAGATCGCCCGATTCGATGCGCGCCTGCTCCGTGGAGTCCACCGCGATCAGTGCGGCGCGCTCGACTAACTCCGAGGGAATCTCCCGGCGCTGCGCATTGTTCGAGCCGATGGCGTTGACGTGCGCGCCGGGCGCGATCCACGCGGCGTCAAGCACAGGGTCTTTGGCAAACGTGGCGGTGACGACGATATCGGCGCCGCGAATGGCCTCTTCCGCCGTCTCGGTGGCGCGCGCATGGACGTCGGCCGCGAAGGCCGCGCGGCGGCCGGCATCCCGGCTCCACACCCGCACCTCGGCAATGTCGCGCACCGCGCGCACGGCGTCGATCTGCGTGCGAGCCTGAAACCCGGTGCCGATCACGCCGAGGACGCGGGCATCGCGCCGCGCCAGCAGATCCGTCGCCACTCCCGTGGCCGCGCCCGTGCGAATCTGGCCGAGATGATTGGCTTCGATCGCCGCCAGCGGCCTGCCGGTCGCGGCTTCATACAACAGCACCGTGAACCACGCCCCGTGCTTGACGTGCGTGGAATAGATCTTCGCGCCGAAGTAGCCACCGAAGGAGCCGGACAACTGATGCAGCACCGCGCCGGTGGGCAGCACCAGCCGCCGCCTCGGCTGATTCTGCGCCGTACCGTCGGCGAGGCCGGCAAAAGACTCCCGCACGAGGCTAATCGCTTCGGCCATCGGCAACAACCGCAGTACGTCTTGTTCGGTGATGGTCTTCATGATCAGATCCTTTTTACCATTCACCTTCGCGCGCTAAGCTAGCTGTTCATGCTGCTCCCGCTCCTTCTTGCGCCCCTTGTTCTGCTGGACGCCCACAACTGCTACCCGGAAAACGGACGCTGGAATGACCGGATTGAGCGCGCGCTCGCGCAGGGCTTGCCCATCGCGATCGAACAAGACCTCGCTTGGCACAACGGCCGCTCCGTGCTCTCGCATGAAAAACGGCCGAGCGGCAAAGAGCCCGGCATGCAGCAGCACTTCTTCGAACGGATCCGGCCGATCGTAGAAAAGGAACTGGCCAGCGGCGACAAATCGAAATGGCCGGTGATCGTGTTGAATCTCGATTTGAAAACCGACGAACCCGCGCATCACCGGGCCGTGTGGAAGCTTTTGGGCAAGTACGAACGCTGGCTCACCACGGCGCGCCGCACCGCGACACCCGGCGAGGCCGCGCTGCTGGATCGCGGGCCCGTGCTGGTGCTCACGGGTGTCAGCCCCGTGCAGCAGAGGACGTTTCACGACGCAGTACGCATCGGCGGCAAGCTCCGGTTGTTCGGCGCGGTGGAAGGCGGCGCGGCCGGCACGGCGCGAGCGACGAACTACCGGCGCTGGTCGAACAATCCGTGGAATGTGGTGGAAGCCGGCGGCCAGTCCAAGGCTGGTGAATGGACCGCCGAGGACGACGCGCGCCTGCGGCGGCTGGTGAATGAAGCGCACGAGCGCGGACTGATGATCCGTTTCTACACGCTCAACGGCCACGCGCCGGAAACGGGTCTGGAACGTGGCTGGGGCCGGGGTTACAACTTCGGCTCGCTCGACGCGGCGCGGCAGCGCTGGCGCGCCGCGATCGCCGCGGGCGTGGACTTTGTGGCAACGGATCAGTACGAACAGTTCGCGAGGGAACTCGCGGCGGCAAGGTGATCGCAGGCTTCGATTGCGATACGCTCTGTGTGATGTCGGCCAAGAACAAGCAGATCATGCAGCGGTTTGTGGACGAAGTCTGGAACAAGAAGAGCCAGACGACCGTTTTCGAGCTACTCACGCCTGAGTTTCGTCACTACATGCCGGGCATCCCGCAGCCGGTGATCGGCCCGGCGGCCTACCAGCAGTTGGCCGACACGTTTCACAAGGCCTTCTCGCGCAGCCGCATGGAAGTGGACGAGGCGTTTTCAGAGGGCTCGCGCGTCTGTCTCTTGTGGACGTTTACCGGCACGCACAGCGGCGCATTCAACGGCCGGGAAGCGTCGGGCCGCAAAATCAGTATCCCAGGCGTGGGCGTTTGCCGGCTGCGCGGGGGCAAGATCGAGGAAGTCGTGTCCCTATACGCCGCCGCCGCATTCGAGGCTATGCTGGCCGGCCCGGCTACCCGAACAACACGCCAATCTCGCGGCTCGGCTGAATCCGCGCCGCGGCGAAAGGCTCGATGAAATAGAAGTCGCGGCCCGATGGCGTGCCGCTCACCTTCTTGGTCCAATCGATGCCCAGCGCTGAGTAGACCGTGGTGACGATGTCTTCCATGTAGATGGAGCGCTTCAGATCCCAGCCGGAGTCCACCACCCTCGCGCCCGCCGCGTCGGTCTTGCCAATTACCTGCCCCGGCTTGATGCCGCCGCCTGCCATCAGGGCGGTCATGGCGTATTGGTAGTGGTCGCGGCCGTTCAGCCCCGAAGTCAGCGCGCCCGGCGTGCGGCCGAACTCGCCCATCACAATCACCATTGTTTCTTCGAGCAGAGTTTTGCTGGAACCCGGGCGCTTGCGCACGGCAAGGTCTTCAATCAGCGGCGCCAGCGCATTGTCAAGTTCGCGTGAGAGCTGGTAGAAGTTTTTCGGCGCGTAGATATCTTTGTGATGGTCCCAGCCGTTGCTTTGCAGGAAGACGAACCGCGTGCCCGCGTCGGCTTCAAGCAAGTTGCGCGCGATCACACAGGCATCGCCCGTAATGGTGCCGCCGTAGCGCGCTTTCTCCTCGGCGGTGGCTTCAAACAGCTTGCCCGTGCGCGGATCGGACATCAGCCGCACGGCGCCCTCGTAGTGGTCGTGATAGTCGCGATAGGCCTTGGCCTGGAGCGACGAGTCGCCGCGGAGCCGCGCGTCGAAGCTTTTCAGCATCTCCCATCGCCGCTCGAAATCCGCCTTGGTGGACGGGTCCGGCGAGTAGGCCGACAAGCTGGTGTTGGTATCGATATGAAAGGGCGAGTAGGCGGCGGGCAGAAAGCCGGACTTCAACAGCCCCGCCTGGCTCTGCGTCACGTTCAACGCCACATACGGCGGCAGCGTGTCGGTCTCGCGGCGTTGCGCCGCCAGTTCCATCGCCACCACCGAACCCACCGGCGGAATCTCTTTCTGCAACGCCGGATTCAGCGCGTGGCCCGCCTGCACGTAATACTGCGCGCGCCCGTGCACGCTGTCCCACGCTTCCATGGATCGCACCAGCGTCACTTTGTCGAGTTGCGCGGCAAGGCGCGGATAGAGCGCCATCGGCCAGCGCACGCCGGGGATCTTCGCGTCGCGGATGTCAAAGTCCAGCGGAGTCCACGCGCCTTCCTTCAGATCCCAGCTATCCACGTGACTCTGCCCGCCATCGAGCATGACAAACATCACGTGGCGCGCCGTGCCGCGCGGCTTCACGGCAGCGCGTACGCGCTGGGGGTTGGCGAGCGGCAGGAACCACTGCGCGGTCATCGCCAAGCCGCCGGACAGGCGGAACATTTCGCGGCGGGTAAGGAATTCGCTCATCGCCATGTGCCTCTAGAAATTGAACACGAACTCAACTTTGTTCATCAACAGCCACTGTAGATCTTCATAGCCGGCGCGGCCGCGCGTGGCCACCAGATCCTTGGCCTGCGCCAACTCCTCCGCCGCGGGCGCGCGCTGCAGGAAGCGTTGGAACAGTTGCGTTACCGCGGCGCCGGCCGGGCGATTCTCCGCCAGCAGCCGCGCCAGATAACTCCCCGGTTCGGCCTTGATCTGCCGCAGCACAAACGGCGAGTTCATCAACAGCACGGCCTGCGTGATGTCGCCGTCGTTGGTGCGCTCGGCATACTCGCGGTTGGTCTGCCCGAACGCTTCGAGGAAAAAGTTGACGTCCTTCAGCACCGGCCCCTTGCCCTTGAAATCCTCGGGCGACCGCGTCTCGGTGGCATAACGCGCCTGCACATCGGTACCGCGAATCGGCACCGGCGTGGCGAGCCCCGTGGCCGCCACAATCGAGTCGTGCACTTCTTCCGCCTTCAACCGCCGCACAAACTTGCGCGCGTAATAGTCGGTGTACGTACCTTTCCACTCGCCGGGGAAACGCGATGAAAGCTGATAGGCGCTCGACTTGGCGATGAGCTTGAACAAGCGCCGCAGACCGTAGCCGTTTTCGCGGAAGTCCTTGGCCAGTGCTTCGAGCAGCGCCGGATGCGTGGGCTGCGAGTCCAGCTTGTTCAGATCGAATTGAAAGGCCGGATCCACCAGGCCCGCGCCCATGAACTCGGCCCAAAACAAATTCACCGCCGCGCGCGCAAACTGCGGATGCGATGTCAGGAGCCGTGCATACTCGGAGCGCGGGGGCTTGCCGGGCTCGGGCTTTTCGCCGGTGAGCATGAACGCCGGCTCCACGGCGCCCGTGCCGCGGCGCGGAATCCGCACCACCGTGCGCGCGCTCGCGTCGTAGCCAGGGCCGTTATCGTCAATCGAGTACTCGTCTTGCGTGGTGGCCACTTCCACGCGCCGCAGAATGCGCGTCTTGCCGAAGAACGCCGCCATTTTCCACAACTCTTCACGCTTGCGCTCGGTGAGGTAGAGGTTGATCTTCTCCAGGTGATTGCGCCCGTCGTGGCAGGAGATGCACTGCAGGTCGATCCCGAGAAAGTGCTTCGCCGAGTGAATCGCCAGTTCATCCGAAGTGTCTTCGTGCACCGTGTCTTCGCACGTCACGCCGATCACCACCCAGCGCGCCACGTAGCTCGCCGGTCCCACAAACCAATTGCTGACGGCATTGGCGGTCAGCATGTCGGTCACCATGGCGTTGTACGGGCGGTTCACCTGCAGGTTGTCGTAGAGCCAGCGGTAATAGAGGTTCTTGCCCTCGTTGCCCACGCGGTTGGCGGCGGCCATTGAAAGGTCGCCGAACCAGTAGGCCCACTTGGCAAGGAACGGCTTGGAACCGGCGAGCGTATCGATGAGCTTGTCGCGCTTTCCCGCCGTGTCAGGATCGGCGACGAACTTGCGCAGCGCCTCATCGTCGCCAATCCGCCCAGTGAGGTCGATATGCACGCGGCGGAAAAATTCGGCATCCGTCGCCAGGGGCGCGTGCGGGATTCGATCGCGCTCCATCTTGCCGAAGATATATTCGTCGATGAAGTTGCGCCGCGGCACGGGCGCCACCGGGCCGGCGGGCGCGGCACTGGCCACTTGTTCGGTGAGCTTCGCCGCCTTGGCGCGCTCACTGCCGTTCTTGGCGGTCGCCGGGTGGTTCTTCGGTAGTTCTTTTTCGGCAGCGGCGCAAATCGCAAAGCAGACGAGCGACGCAACAAGAGTTCTGGCGTGCATACAACGTTGCGCCCTTATTATATGCTGCGATTCCGCGTCGAGCAAAAGCATGTGTTAGACTCGCTCCCGCTACGCGAATTCGGCTGGTTCTCCTTCTCTCTCTGGCTTCCGTTTCTCTCCTCGCGCAACGCTTGCCGGAGACTGGCATCGTCGCCTCCTCCGATGGCGCGGCTTTTCATCGCAATACCATTCCGCAGGTAGCACGGCTGGGCGACGGCCGGCTGATGGCGGTGATGGGATCAACGGCCAAGGCTCCCGGTACTCATTCCCGGATCGCCGCTGTGTTCTCCTCCGATGGAGGCAAAACGTGGACGTCCCCACCCAAGGTGCTGCACGCTGAAACCGAAGCCGCACGCACGGTGGGCGACGCCAACATCCTCACCGACGGCAACACCGTCTTCGTCTACTGGACGCGCGTGTTCAACCCGAACACCATCAAGAAGAGTTGGACCTTCGGCAGCCGCAGCACCGACAACGGCGCCAACTGGAGCGAGCCGCGCGAGGTCTTCATCCCGCGCCAATACACCCCCGGCAAACAGCACAACGCCATCAAACTCGCTGACGGCTCCTACGCAATGGGCATCTCCTGGGACCACTGGCCCGAGCGCGGCCTGAACGCGCGCACCGAAGGCGAGATGAATCTGTCGAGCGGGCTGTTGCTGTCGAAAGACGGCTGGACCTGGACGCTCCACGGCGACCTCCACACCTTCGTCGAAAAAGTGACGCCCAACTCCACCAACGGCCTCGCCGAGCCGTCGCCCGTGCAGCTCTACGACGGCGAGATCCTCATGTTTCTGCGCTCCGGCTCTTCGCGTCACTACGAAGCGCCCAGCCGCGACGGCGGCGTTACGTGGGGCGTGCCGGAGCAGAGCGCACTGGTGGGTCACAACACGCCCGTGGCCGTGAGACGCCTCGATCAGGCCGCGAAAGAAATCGTCGCCGTGTGGAACAACTCGCCCATCAATCGCTTCCCGCTTTCGGTGGCGCTGTCGGCTGACGGCGGCCGCAAGTGGACGACGCCGCGCATTCTGGCCGAGTCGAACGGGCCGCAGGTTTCCTACCCTGGCCTGACGCAAACCGCCGACGGGATCATTGTCGCCGTGTGGCAAGCTCAACGCGAGGACGGAGGGCGCGATACTCGCTACGCGCGGTTCACGCGCGAATGGCTGTTGGGAATCACCCGATGAGCCCGGCGCTCACAACTCGCTCATCAAGAAAATCTGATCGAACGGGCACGAAAGCCCGGTCTCAATCGCCTCGCGAGCGCCCTGCTCGCGATTCACCAGACAGATCGCCCCCAGCACGTTCAGCCCCGCCTCGCGCGCGGCCTGGATCGCTTTGATCGTCGAATCCCCCGTGGTGCACACGTCGTCCACAATCACCACGTCAATCGCACCCGTACCCTCCGGGAGTCCCTCGATCTGCTTGCGCATGCCGTGGCCTTTGGCTTCCTTGCGCACCAGAAAAGCATCGATGGCGATCGGCTGGCCTGGCTCGATGCTCTCGCGCGCCACTGCCGTCACAATCGGGTCTGCGCCCATCGTCATGCCGCCCACAGCCACCGGACGCCACCCGCGCTCGGCCATCTTCGCCAGCATCAGCCCCCCGATCAGCGGCATGGCGCGGGCGTGACACGTGGTCACACGCGCATCGATGTAAACATTGCTACGCTTTCCGCTGGCGAGGACAAAGTCGCCGCGGCGGATGGAAAGGTCATTGAGGATCAGGCGCAGTTGGGCGCGGTCTTGGGCGAGGCTCATGGGCAATAAACTATGAGGATACCCCGATGCGCATCCTAGTCTTTTCCGACGTCCATAGCGACCATCGCGCGCTCGAACGCCTGATGGCCACCGAAGCCGACTACTACTTCGCCGCGGGCGACCTCGTGAGCTGGTCTCGCGGGCTGGACCGTGTGGGCGAAATCATGCAGCCCAAAGCGGACCGCACGTTTGTGATTCCCGGCAATCACGAGTCGCCCGCCGAGATCGCGGCGTTCTGCGCGAAGTGGGGCTTCACGGATCTGCACGGCAAGTCCACCGAAATTGCCGGCGTGCGCATCGCCGCGCTCGGGTGCTCCGCGCCCACGCCGTTCAACACACCGGGCGAATCCAGCGAAGCCGAGTTCACGCGCCACCTCGCACCGTTCGCCGCGCTTGCGCAACCGCTGGTGCTGGTGTGCCATTGCCCGCCGAAGTCCACGCCGCTGGACCGCGCGGGCGAGGGCCGCCACTTCGGCTCCACCGCCATCGCCGACTTCATCGCCGCTGCTCAGCCGCGCTTCTTCTTCTGCGGCCACATCCACGAAGCCGAAGGCGTGACGGCGCAACTCGGCACCGGTACCACGGGCGTCAACGTCGGCAAACCGGGCTATTTGCTCGACCTTGCTACACTGTAGGTTCCTTGCAAACATCATGACCCTCGACGAGCTAGAAAGAGAGTACGTTGAGCTCCGCCAGCAGTCTGACGCTGTGCGGAGCTATCTTTGACGCGCCCGCCAAGCAGAAGCTGTTCGACAAACTCGAACAGGAAATGGCCGACCCGGACTTCTGGAACCACCAGGGGAAAAACCAGAAAATCCTCCAGGAACGGAAACGGCTCGAACAATCGCTGAATCAGGAAAAAGCCGTGGCGGCCACGGCAAGCGACATCGAGACCTTGTTCTCGCTCGCGCGCGAAGGCGAACACGTATTGTCCGACCTCAGCGCGGAGATGAAGCAGTTTCGCGAAAAACTTTCTGCGCTGGAAAACAGCATGCTGCTCTCCAGCGAGAACGATCACCGCGCGGCGATCATCACCATTCACCCGGGCGCGGGGGGCACCGAGAGCCAGGACTGGGCCCAGATGCTGGAGCGGCTCTTTCTGCGCTGGGCCGAACGCGAGGGCTTCAACACGGTGATTACAGACCGGCTGGACGGCGAAGCCGCGGGCATCAAATTCGTCACCTTCGAAGTGAACGGCGAAAATGCGTTCGGACTGTTGTCGAGCGAAATCGGTGTGCATCGTCTGGTGCGTATCTCGCCGTTCGACGCCAACGCGCGGCGGCACACGTCCTTCGCCAGCGTGTTCGTGTACCCGCAGATTGAAGACGATTTCAAAATCGAACTCAAGACCGAAGACCTGAAGGTGGACGTGTTCCGCGCCTCGGGCGCCGGCGGCCAGCACGTCAACCGCACCGAGTCTGCCGTGCGCATGACGCACCTTCCCACCGGCCTTGTGGTGCAGTGCCAGAATGAGCGCTCACAGATCAAGAACCGCGCGAGCGCGCTCAAACAGATGCGCGCCAAGCTCTACGAACGCGAGATGGAGAACCGCCGCGCCGAAGAGAAAAAGCTGGAAGACTTGAAGGCCGACATCAACTTCGGCAGCCAGATTCGCAGCTACGTGCTGGCGCCGTACCGCCTGATCAAAGACCACCGCACCAAGCTCGCCATCGGCGACGTGGACCGCGTGCTGGACGGCGATCTCAGCGAACTGCAGCATGCCTGGCTCGTGTGGCGCAAGACCGGCAAGACGGCCGCCGCCGCGGATGGCAAGGATGATCTGCCCGAGTAGCACGGAGACCATTGCAGAGGCCGCGGCTTTGTTGCGCGACGGCCAACTCGTCGCCTTCCCCACAGAGACGGTCTACGGCTTGGGCGCGAACGCGCTCGACGCGGCCGCGGTGCGGCGCATCTACGATGCCAAGGGACGCCCGTCCACGAGTCCGCTGATCGTGCACGTGGACTCGATCGGGATGGCGCGTTCGCTCGCGGCGGAATGGCCTGACGCCGCCGAGTCGCTCGCCTCCCGCTTCTGGCCCGGTCCGCTCACCCTGGTGGTGCGCAAGCAGCTTCACGTGCCCGATATCGTCACCGCGGGTCTTCCCACCGTGGGTCTGCGCATTCCGTCGCACCCGGTGGCGCTGCAGTTGATTCGCTGCTGTGGCGTGCCGCTCGCCGCCCCGAGCGCCAACCGCTTCACTGAGCTCAGCCCCACGCGCGCCGAACATGTGGAACGAAGCCTCGGCGATCGCGTGCCGATGATTCTCGATGGCGGTGCGTGTCAGGTGGGCATCGAGTCCACCGTCGTTTCGGTGGCCGGCGCGCGCCCGGTGCTGCTGCGGCATGGCAGCATTACGGTTCCTGCGCTCGAAGCGCTGATCGGGCAACTGGAGTTGGGCAGCGCCGCCGAACCAGGGCAGCCGCACGCCGCGCCGGGCCAACATCCCAAACACTACAGTCCGCGGACGCCGTTGCTGATCGCCGGGCGAGACACACCGCCAGCCGATGCGCGTGTGGCTCATCTCCACGCCGCCGATGTGGCCGAGGCTGCGTTGTATGAACTGCTCCACACGCTCGACGCAGAGGGACACGATGCGATCCTCGTCACCATGCCACCGGACACGCCGGAGTTTGCCGCCGTGCGCGACCGCCTCACGCGAGCCGCCGCCCGCGAGTAGCCTATCTGATCAGGCTTCCCGGTCTCTTGAACACCATAAGCAGCAATTTCGACGCGATCCGCAGCTCATGCTCGACCTGTGGACCAATCCAACCGTCGTCAACGGGGATTGTCACGGCTGCCTCACACTGCTTCACGGCGATGTTCAGCTCGGAGTGCCAGCAGACAGTTTTCAGCCCGGCCAGGTACGTATGACCCTAAATCCGGCAGATGGAATCGGCCAGACGAGTTCGAGAGGCGGTCTGGTCGAACGGGAAGCGCCCGAAATCGTGGAAGATCCGTCGCAGGATCGAGTGCCAAAGCGCCAGCC
>VFZP01000195.1 GCA_016871115.1 Acidobacteriota bacterium | reverse complement strand
CCCGAACATTCTATTATACTAATGGTTTAATGCAACTAAGCAATAGCACTCCAAGACCGGGAAGCCTAGCCCCGTCGAGAGGGTAGCTGCAATTGTCTCTAACCCAGAAGCTGCTTAGCGATTGTAATGCGCTGCATATTACTAGTGCCTTCATAAATGCGGCCTATCTTGGCGTCGCGGTAGAGCTTCTCCACCGGGTAATGCTTGGTGAAGCCCACGCCGCCCAGCACTTCCACTGCAAGGCTGGCTACATTTTCAGCCACGATCGAACTGAAATACTTCGCCATTGCCGCCTCGGTGAGAAACGGCTTGCCTGCTTCGCGCAGCCGCGCGGCGTTGTACACCAGCAGGCGTGACGCTTCCACCTGGGTGGCCATTTCCGCCAGTTGCAGTTGAATCGCCTGAAACTCGGCAATGGCCTTGCCGAACTGTTTGCGCTGCTTGGCATAAGCCAGCGCATGCTGCAGCGCGCCGTGCGCGAGGCCCGTCATCTGACCCCCGATCGCGATGCGCCCTTCATTGAGTGTTTCGATGGCTATCTTGTAGCCTTTGCCCACCTCACCCAGCACATTCGCCGCCGGTACGCGGCAACCGTCGAAGATCAATTCGCAAGTGGACGACGCACGAATGCCAAGCTTGTCTTCCTTGCGGCCTACTTGAAAGCCGGGAAACGCGCGCTCAACGACGTAGCAGGTAATGCCCTTGTAACCCGCCTCCGGGTTGGCGTTGGCGAAGACGAGATAGAGCCCGGCTTCCTGCGCGTTGGTGATCCAGAGCTTGCGGCCCTCCAGGAGCCAATCGCCGCCCGGATCGAGCCGCGCGCGCGTTTGCAGCGCGAAGGCATCGGAGCCGGAGCCGGCTTCGGACAGCGCGTAGGAAGCTGCGGTGTCTTTGGCAAGGCGAGGCAACCAGCGGCGCTTCTGCTCTTCGCTCGCCCAGCGCAGCACGGCGTTGATCACCAGCGTGTTCTGCACGTCGACGATGACGGCGGCGGATGGATCCACGGCGGCGAGTTCTTCAATCGCCAGCACGCTTTGAAAGAACGTACCGCCCTGCCCGCCGTACTCTTCCGGGATCTCGATGCCCATCAGCCCGAGCGCGAACATCTGTTCCAGGATCGCGGGGCGGAAGTGTGCCTGCTCATCCATCTCGCGCACATGCGGGGCGATCTGCTCGCGGGCGAACTGGCGGACGGAGGCCTGGAAGAGCGCGTCTTCCTCGGAGAGTTGGGTGAGGGCGGCGGAGGACATGATCAGATACCAGTCTACCGGGCGCCGTTACGCCGCATTCGGCAGCTACTTGGAGATGCGGTGCAATAAGGACGAATCTACTTCAAGCGCTTCTCCGGGCCGTAGACGGTGAGCAGCGGGTGCTTGGCCCAGGCGCGGTATTCGTAGATGCCGTTGGGGTCGAGCCCGGTGAGAGTGAATGGCCCCGCAGCGGTGACAGTGGTGGACGGGCCGTTCTGCCAGGGGATGGAACGGTCGCTTGCGTCGAGGCCCACGATGCTGCGGTATTGGAAGCCCGCTTCGAGGCTCGTGGACTTGCCCAGGTCGGCGATGGTGCCGTTGAGGCGCGCCGTACCGGCGGTGAACGTGGCGCTCGATGTGTCGACGCGCGGGGGGATCAGCGCAGGCTTCACGTGGGTGAGCTTGAGCACGATCGGGTTCGGCCACTTTGAGTTGTCCTGCAGGCGATGCGTGAACATGGCGCGGATGTGCAGCCCGTCTGGTTTTTGTTCGAAGCCCGGCAGGGGCTTCACCTCGGGCCGGTATTCGAGTACGCGCCCGTGCTGGCCCAGCACGGTGACTTGCGTTTGCGGCGTGGCCTGCACGCTCTTGAGCACAAAGTCGCGCCACTGCGCGCGCGGCCAGCGGTCCGCTTCATGCTTCACGATGGCGTAGACCGTGTCTTCGTTCTTCGCTTTGGTGAACCAGACGTTCTGTTCGTTGGTGATCACCCACGGGCGCACGCCGTAGATGGATTCCTGATTCACCATCATCCACAGCGCCACTTCGCGGAGCCGCTCTTCCTGCTCAATGGGAATTTCACCGTCGGGTTTGGGACCGATGTTCAGCAGCAGGTTGCCGCCCTTGGCGCGCGTCTCCACGAGAATATCGATCACGCGCCCGCCGCTTTTGTACTGCTCGTTTTGCGGCTGATATTGCCACGCGGTGCCCATGGTGAAGCAGGCTTCCCACGCCGTGTCGCGCGCCAGGCCGGGTACGTAGAGTTCGGGCGTTTCGATGGCGCCGCGCGTAACCACGGTGTTCGGCTGGAGCTTCCAGGCGAGGTCGCGGAGTTGGTGCGGGTCGCCATCGATGAACACGTAGTCGATGTCGCCGTACCTGGTCATCAGCTCGTTAATCTGCGCGAGCGCGAGCTTCATCAGGCCCGGGTTGTTGTGCGGCTCCACGGCAGGGATGTGGCGCTGGATCTCGACCTTGTTGTTCCACAGCCACCAGAAATCGTCAGGCGAAAAATAGATGCCCGGGCGGATGCCCTGCGAGCTGAACGCATCCAGCGTTTCGCGCACAATGTCACGCCCGCGGAACGGGGTTTGGTTGACGCCGAAGTCCGTGGTCTTGGTGTCCCACATGGCAAAGCCCGAGTGGTGCTTGGCGGTGAAGACGGCGTAGCGCGCGCCGGCGAGTTTGGCGAGTGCGGCCCAGTCCTGCGGGTGAAATTTGCGAGGGTTGAACGTCTTGGGCAGGCCGCCGAAGAAGCGCTTCACGTAGGCCTCGTCCGCGCCGGGCAGCGAGTGAGAGATGACGACGCCGGTCTGCGAGTCGACGGACCAGTGGATGAACAGGCCGAAGCCGAGATCGCGAAAGTGCTCCAAGCGGTCGAGCTTGTTGAGTGAGCCGACGGTCGGGTCAACACCGGCGGCCTGCGCCAGGATGGCGAAAGGCGCGAGGGCGAGGAGGAGGATGGGGCGAAGCATCACGCTCCAGTTTATGGCCTCCGGTCCTTACCGCAAGCGAATCGCAACGCCGCGCCCGGTATCATTCATCGTCAGGCGGAACTCGCCGGGCGTCAGCTTGCCGGAGGAGGGATAAAAGAGGAACTGCGCCCGCACCGAGGCGCCCGGTGCGAGATCGCCGGACCAGCCCGCATCGGTGGCCGCGTCGTGGATCGCAGGATAGGCTCTAATCGCCACGCCGCCGCCGGCGTCCACCAGTTCAGCCGTCAGATATCGCCAGCCCCACCGCGCCGGCAGCAACAGCTTGCGGTTGGCCACGCGCAACGTCACCACCCACACCGGTTTGTCCGGCGTGACAGGGCTCCCGGCGATGCGGCGCGGCTGACTCACACCCTCGCAGGTGAATTCCAGGCCGTCCATCTCGAAGGTCTGCCCGGTGGTGGCGATGGCGTTGAAGACCGCGTTCTGTTTATTGATGGTCTCGCGCAGTTCGTACTAGGGAATGATGGTGGCGCGCTAGGACGTGACGCCGATGCGGAAGTCGGTAAAGTCAGCCGGCACGCGCCACACGCCCACAAACTTGCCGGACTCGCCGGCCTTCAGATTTTTCCGAACATGCTGGAGCGTATCCTGGTCGTAGTGGTTGACGAAGGCAAACTGGCCGGAGCCCTGGTAGCGCTGCCAAAGCCGGAATCTGATTACCGAACTGGGCCCGAGGTTTAAGTTCGAGGTCTTTTCCGGGTTGCGCATCTCGCCGCGGAGGATGAGCAGCTTCTCGTTGGCGTTGGCCACGATGTTTTCCACCTGCGTGGGGAAGACAAGCGCGAGTTCGGCGGAGGTGAGAGTCACTTCGCGGCGAAGCCCGATTTCGAGTTCTTCCTTGGTGGTGCCGACAAAACCACGCGTGCCCACCGTGGCGGGCTGTCCGAGTTTAGCGGTGGCCTGGAATGGTTTAAGGGCGGCGGCGGGCGGCGGCTGCTGCGCGGCGGCGAGGGCAAGTAGCAGGGCGGCAACGAGCAGCGCGGGCGGCGTCATGGAGAGTGCCAGCGTAGCATGGCGGAGGCGACGGCCAGGAGCCTCAGGGTGAGGCTGACCCCGGCGCGAGCGCCACCGCTCAACGTCAGCCAGGTGGCGTTCGTTGTCTCCGGCAGATCCCAGGATCGCGAGGGCTTGTTCGGCGAAAGACATAAAGTTACCACCATACGAATCGCGATGAGTGGGGCGGGCAAACACGAAGGGCCTCCCCGGTGAGGGAGGCCCTTCGCTCACTCTACCTGTCGCCGCGCGCGTTAGAACTGCACAGCGAGCGTGATGTTCATCAGCGGCTGGCCGCCCAGCGACGCCGTGCGCGGGTCGTCGCGGAGCTTGCCGAACGTTTGCGGATTGCGGAAGTCCACCACCGTGCCCGGACCCGTGAAGTTGTAGTTCTTCAGCGTGTTCTGGTAGTCGAAGCGGAACTGCGCATTGAAACGCTCGCCGATCTTGAAGTTCTTCTGGGCGGACGACTGCGACCAGACGAGCCGGGGACCGGTGATGATGTTGCGGCCGGCGTTACCCACCGTAAATTCGGCCGGTGCGGCAAAGGCGTTGATGTCGATGACCGCCGGGCGGTTCACCTCCACAAAGCGGTCGCCGCCGCCGTTGTTCCACTTGCTGAAGTCATACACCGGCGTACCCAGCAGGTTCGGGCGGCGCTGGCCGCTGAAGCCCGGGTAGTAGTTGTTGGCGTTGATCGGCGCCAGCGGGTTCTGGAAGGTGAAGTTGAGCGGGTTGCCGGATTCGATGGTCTGGATCCAGCTCACTTCCCAGCCGCTCATGATCCAATTCATGGAGCGGTTGCTCGACGTGAACTTCTTGCCGCTGCCGAACGGCAGCGCCCAGTTGATGGTGCCGATGAAGCGGTGGTTGCGGTCATAACCGGCGCGGCCCTTCTCAAGATTCCGGTTCTGAATCGGCATCACGCCGCCGCCCGCGTTGTCGGTGTCGGCGCTGTTGATCGCCTTTGACAGCGTGTAGAACGTCGAGAAGAACAGGCCGCGCGACATGCGCTTCTCCAGCTTCACCGTGCCCGAATGGAACGTGGAGTGGCCGAAGTTGGAGCGCATGGTGATGTTGCCCATGTGCGGATAGGGCCGGAAGTTCTGCGCCGCGGCGAGATTGGTGCGCAGCAACGCGGTGTTGGCGTCGGTGAACGGAATCGCGTTCAGCTCCCAGCGCTCGATCAGGCCCACGCCGTTGGACCCCTGGTAGCTGACGTCCACCAGGTAGTCGCGCGTGAACTCGTGCTGCACACTCATGTTCCAGTTCATCGCATAGGGATTGCGCAGACTCGGATCCCAATACGAGATATTGCGTCCGCCGAAGTTGGCGCCGGAGAACGGGGCGACGCCATTCACCAGCCGCGCGGCCGGAGGAGCGATGGCCCGGCTGATCTGGTAGATCGGCGTCGCATCGCCTGGCGCGGGTTGTTGTAGCACGATGGCCTGGTACTCGTCGTACATCTCGCGCCCAGCTGGGAACTTCACGTCCACCGTGTAGACGCCGATACCGCCGCGGAACACCCACTTCTCGAGCGGGTGCCAAGCGAGGCCGAGCCTGGGGTTGAAGTTGTTGTTGTCGCGGCGATTCAGGCCCGAGGTGGGATGCGTGATGCCGCCCAGCCGGCCCGTTAACGCGTCCGTCGCGGTGGGATCGAACTGGCTCATCAGCTTGTACTTGGTGGTGAACGGGCTTTCGTTCGAGTAGCGCAGGCCGGCGTTTACGGTGAGCGTGGGCGTCACTTTCCAGTCGTCTTGGAAGTAGAAGCTGTGGATAGACGACCGCGGCAGCCAGCTCGTCAGTTCGTTGACGAAGGTGGCCGACGTCACGTAACCGGTGAGGAAGCCGGCCCACGGGCTACCCGTATTGCCGAGCGCCACGCCGTTCGGTTGCAGACCCACGGTGGAGCCGGAGAAGTCGTAGCGTACAGGGTTGGAGAAGACGGCCGAGTTCAGCCGGAAGCGCAGGAGGTCGTAGCCCATCTTGAAGGCATGCCGGCCGCGGATGTAGGAAAGGTCATCGCGGAAGGAAACCGTTTCATTCGCATTGCGGTTGGGCGTCGCGCCGCTCAAACCGTACATGGATTCGGGACCGTTGCGGTTGCCCGAACCGAAAGCCGGCATAAGATCGCCTGGGATGTTCGGAATGCCTAGCGTCTGCGGCCAGTTCTTGCCAAAGTTGGCCACTGCCAGTTGCCCCCGGCGGCGCGTGTAACCGACGCGCGCGTCGTTTACCACCGACGGCGAGACAACCCAAGTCTTGCCGAACGACATCAACTGGTTTCGCGACGGCGAGAAGTTGCCCGAGACGTGATCGAAGTCTGGCGTTTCGTCCTTGATATTCCAGGGGCGCTGGAAGCCGCTGTAGCGGTTGTCCGTCCAAGAGTAGTAGATCTTGAAGTTCGGGTTGAACTGGTGATCGAGGCGCAGGTTGAAATCATCAAGGAACACCTTGGCGAACTCATCGGCCAGGTAGTTGCCGGTGCTGCCGGTGGACGTAAAGCCGCCCGCGCGGTTGGGAGCGCGCCACGGATCGGCGGCCAGCACCTTCTGCGCCACGGGGTCGATGCGCGAGGCCGGAATGATGTTGTTCGGGAAGATGTCACGCGCCCAGTTGCCCGGCCCGCCGCGCGTGGTGGCCGGATCGTAGATGCGGTTAAAAGCCGCCAGGTTCATGTCGCCCCGGCGCATTTCCAGACTGGGCACGGCTGAGTCCACCTGCGCCACCTTCTTTTCGTGCAGGCGCTGGAAGCCGAAAAAGAAGAAGGTCTTGTTTTTGATGATCGGACCAGACAGGTTGGCGTCCGGCATCATGAAGAACGTCGGTAACCCGTTGGGGCGGCCGAGCGAAGGCTGCGTGGTGCGGGTACGGTCGAAGAACAAACGGTGCTGCATGGGCCGTGTGCGGCCGTAGAAGGACGCCAGGCCATGCCACTCGTTGTTGCCCGTCTTCTTCACCGCGCTGATGACGCCGCCGGCCGAGTGGCCGTATTCGGCGGGGGGAACCGTGGTGATCACCTTCACTTCGGCGATCGAATTCTGAATCGGCTTGGTGGTTTCGGTACCCGCGTTCTGATCGTTGCCGTTGACACCGTCTTCAAAGATGCCGATGGCGCCGGCGCGCTGGCCGGCGAGGTGGTAGGCGCCGAGGCCGCCGCCGTACGCATAGCCGCCGGTGGTCATACCGGGCGTGATGTTCATGGTGGAGTTGACGAAGCGCTGATACAGCGGCAGGTCATATAACACCTCGCCGCTCACCACCGCGCCTGTTGCCGAAGTTTCGGTTTCAAGCGCCGCGGCGGCGCCGGATACTTCAATCGACTCAGTGACGGCGCCCACTTGCATCACCATATCCACGGCGAGCACGTCGCCAACGCGGAGTTCCACGCCCTCACGCACCGCTCGTTTGAATCCCTGAGCCTCGAAAGTAATGCGATAGGCGCCGGGTTGCAGTGACAGAATCCGGTACAGGCCTTCATCGTTTGAAACGGAGTTCTGCCTGAAATTGGTACCGGTTTGGACCACGGAAATCTCAACGCCCGGCACGACGGCTCCCGTCGAGTCGGTAACGCGGCCCGTTAACGTTGACGTGCCGATCTGCGCCAGTGCCGGCGCGGCGAGCAAAGCCGCGGCGGACAGATAGCGCGAGATGTTCTTGCGAGTCTGCATAGACCGTCCCGAATAGTCAATTAAATCACGGCGGAACGGTGCCATGGCGCGGTAATCCCTGGCTGCCGTTATTGCAAGCTAATTCCACTATATGACACTAGGAGCGGACAACCCGGTATTATATTGAAGCCGCTAGAAAATGTACTTCAGCCCGAACTGGATGTTGCGCGGCGCATTGGCTTGGCCGCCAATGCGGCCGAACGCCGCCGGCGCGTTCAGATTGGCAGCGGGGCCACCGAAGACCACGCGGTTGAAGACGTTGAAGAATTCCACGCGCAACTGCAGGCGCTGAGCCTCGTGGATCGTGAAGTCCTTGAGAATACTGAGATCCTCATTGACGAATCCGAAGTTGCGGACGTTCGGAAGTACGGGGCCGGCGTTGCCGATGGTGAAGGCCTCCGGTTGGGAGAACGCGTCAACGTTAAGGAAGCGGTCGCGCGCGGGGTCGAAACTGCCGCGCGTGACGTTCGTGCGGATCGGCGCGCCACCCACGATGTTGGGGCGGTTGCCGCCACTGGCCAGCGGAATCACGCCGCCGCCGCCCACGCCGATGGCCGTACCGCTAACGTACCGCTGAATCGCGTTCACCTGCCAACCACCCGCGATCAGATTCGCCGCGCGGCCGGCGCTGGTGAGGAACCGCTTGCCTTTGCCGAAGGGCAGTTCGTAGCCCCAGGACAGGACCAAGTTGTGCGGCGTGTCAAAGGGGGCCAGGCGCTTTTCCAGCTTGCGGTTGGCCGTATCGATCGGGCGCGCGCCCTCGGCGGAATCGCCGAGACCGGTGTAACCCCCGCCGCTAACGAGGCTCTTGGAGAGCGTGTAAGCGGCCAGGAAACTAAAACCCGATGTGTAGCGCCGCTGGAGGCGCATCTGCATCGCGTTGTAAGTGCTCCAGCCGATCGGCTGGTAGAGATTGCGGATGTCGGCGAACTGCGGATAGGGCCGCAGGGCCTGCGAAACCGAGCCGGTAAAGCCCGGGTAAGGCGCCGAGATGCTGGCCGCGCGCGCGGCGGCGGAGTTGATGTCGGCATTCAGCGTGTTGCCGAGCGCAAGGCGCCCGAAGTCAACCTGATTGAGGTTTTCGAGGCCGGCCGGCAGCGCCGTACCCTTTTGACCGACGTAGCCGAGGTCAAGCAGGAACTGGCCCGGCAGTTCACGCTGGATGTTGAACGTCCAACTGCTCATGTAACCCGGCTTGCCCGCGCCTGGATTCATATACTCGATGACGCCGCCATTGGCCAGCGAAGAATTCTTGATCGGTAGCGTACCGGTAAAGGCCGGCACGCCATTATCGAGGATCAGAGCCGGTACGCGGCCCGAGGTGAGCTGCGGGAAGACCTGCGTGAACGAGAAGCCCGTGGAGAACAACCCCGCCTGACGGCCGACGCTGGTGGCATTGGTGGGCGAGTAGAAGATACCGAACCCGGCGCGCAGGACTGTCTTTGGATTGAGTGAATAGGCCAAGCCCACGCGCGGCGAGAAGGCGCGGACGTAAGTGGGAGTGAGTAACTGGCCGGCGTTGAGAAACTCCAGCGCGCCAGGGCGGCCGCCAGCGCCCGGGTTGGGCAGCGAGAGATTGAGAGACGATTGCAGGCTGTCAACCTCGCGGACCACGGTGGGAATCTCGTGCCGCACGCCCAGCGTGAGCGTGAACTTACGGTTCACTTTGAAAACATCTTCGACATACCAGGCGTAGTAATTGTTCCGCATCCGGCGCAGCGGGGCGGGGATGTAGCGCTGGGCGGAGAACACCTGCCCAAGCAACAGGCTGGCCCAACCGTTGCCTTGGCGGGCCGCGGCGGGCGAACTGATGTCGGCGGTGGAAAGGGGGCTGAACGCAAACTGGCCGCTCAGACCACCATTCACAGTGCCGGCGAAGTTGTCGTACTGAAAGAAGCGGATATCCACGCCGCCCTTGATCTGATGGCGGCCCTTCACCCAGATGATGTTATCGATGACGCTGTAGTTGCGGTTCTGCGAAGGATCGTTCGGCTGCTGGTTGGAATTGCCGAGCGCCAGACTGCCGTAGGTGTTGCCCACATCGAAGAGCGGAAAACCCGGCGAATCGGGGGCCACGCCGGGCAGCTTGTAAATCTCGTTGCCCTTCCGGATGTCGCGGCGGCGGATGGGATTGCTGGCCGTGTAGCCGAATCCGAAGTGGTGCAACAGGTTCGGGCGGATCGAGTAGTCATGATTGGCGCGCAGGCCCACGCCATTCACCGGCTGGAATCCCCAAAAGCCGATCGGCGTGGAAGGACCGAGCGGCGAGTAGCTGGGAGTTTGCGTGGCGGTGCGCCAGAAGGCGACGCTCACGCGCTGGTTCGAGCTGAAGTTGTGGTCTCCCTTCAGCGCCCACGAATAGTCCTTGACCGGGTTGGCGGTGCGATTGAGGAAGTTGTTGAAATAGCCGCCGAAATCGGGCTTCGGAATGAGCGGCAAAACGTTCTTCGCCACCGTGCTGAAGCGGGCGGTGGGAATGATGTTGCCAGGGAATGGCGTCCGCGCCCCATCGCCGGTGGTGGTGGCCGGGTCGAACACCGGGACGAGAGCTCCGGGGCCGTCCAGGAAGCCGGAAAAGTCGCCCTGCTTGAACGCGTCGGTGGGAAGGCTGATCAGCGATCCATTGGGCGCGGGTTGATTGCGTAGGCCGGTGTAGTTGAAGTTGAAGAACGTCTTGTCGGTGCCGTTGTAGATCTTGGGAATACGGATGGGGCCGCCGAACGATCCACCCCACTCATTGAAGCGCACGCGCGGGCGGACGGCGTTGAAGAAGGGACGGGCATCGAGTTTGTCGTTGCGGAAGAACTCAAAGAGCCCGCCGTGATACTGGTTGGTGCCCGAGCGCATGGTGAAGTTGATGACGCCAAAGCCGCGCCCATACTCAGCGGGGAAGAGCGAGTTCTGCACCTTGAACTCTTCCACCGACTCGTAGGGCGGCGAGGTCTGCGCCAGAAAGCCGGGCGTGACGGCGAGCTGCGCCGAGATGCCGTCGTAGAGAATCTCCTGGCTGAAGTCCGGCGAGCCGTTGATGTTCTTTGACCACGGAATGCCGCTCACTCCGGGCGTGAGGAAGATGAAGTTCTCCGGCTGGCGGCGGCCGCTGGCAGCGGTGGTGGCGCCGGAGCCGCCCACTTGAATAGGCAGGTCGAGAATCGAACGGCGCTCAAGCACGGTGCTCACTTCCGGGGTCGTGGTTTGCAGGGCGACGCCGGCCGTGGTGACGGTCACTGACTCGGTGACGGCGCCGAGAGCGAGTTGCAGGTCGAGCGTGCTCACCGTGGCTGTCAGGATCTGCACCGGTTCCTGCACGAACTTGCGGAACCCGGCCTTTTCCGCTTCGAGCCGGTAGGTGCCCGGCACCAAGCCGCGGATTGAGTAGACTCCGGACGCATCGGCTTCGGCTGAGTAAGAGGCGTTGGTAAGCGTGTTGACCAGCTTGACGGACACACCCGGAACAGCCGCCTCGGTGGAATCTCCCACCGTGCCGGTGAGTCCGCCGAGGTTTCCCTGGGCCCGAGCGATGGGAATAGGAAGGATCAAAACGAGAGCAGCAGCAGAGGCAATAGCGCCGAGGAGACGCAAAATCATGGACATGGGCAAGACAATATCATCCCGGACAGTCAGAGTAAAGGGGCAGTCTTGTCTCATACAAGATGAGCCTGAAGGGAGAGTGTGATTCTCACACAAGATGAGCCTGAAGGAATCGAGGTAGCGGAATCTGGTGATTGATCATCACGATGCATGGCGGGGAGAAGGTGAGCCTGGAC
>VFZP01000194.1 GCA_016871115.1 Acidobacteriota bacterium | reverse complement strand
CTTGGCTGGCAAAGCATAAGCGCTTTCAAATGCACTTCACGCCGACCAGTAGCTCGTGGCTGAATATGGTGGAGCGGTTCTTTGCCGACCTCACCAACGGATGCATCCGTGACGGAAGCTTTCAGAGCGTCCGCGAACTGATTGACGCCATCGAGGAATTTCTGGCCGTTCGCGCCGAGGCCCCGACGCCATCTAAATGGAAAGCCAACGGCCAAGACATCCTCCGAAAGATCACCAGGGCGCGGACCGAGTTCGCGCGAAAAAATCAGTTGCGACGGCCGCAGTTGTAGCGTACTCACGCGCTGCAACACGCCTTCATAAGTGGTGGCGGCTTCCTCCACCCGGGTTCCGCCAAAACTCACGGCCAGCAGATACCAGCAGATCCTGCTCGGGCATCCGCTGCTGGCGTTCCGTCAGCCCCACCACGACACGATCCGGCTTTAGCTTTCCCACCCACTTACGCAACTGGTCGGAACCGCCAAGCCGCCAGGATTCAGGCAGTTCAGCCAGTTCGGCGGGTTCCCCCAGAAATCCCAGGACCCGGCAGCCGAGTTCGGTGTGCTCCTCCATCCTCCGTGCGATCTGCTGTGCTATCGGGCTGGCGCCCAAGAACAGCGTCTGCTCGGTGGCCAGCGGTTGCAACTGTCGGCGATCATCTGAAAACGGAGTTTTCTGATCATTGCGCCGGAGGCGACGACATCATCGGCGCCGAAGGCGCCAGTCATCGGTCCGGTCATCAGCTTGGGTTTTCCGCGTACCGGTGGCATAATCCCTGATTGGCGAGGCCCTCTTCTTCCCGCGTTGACCAAGCACTCCGTCAGAAGCAATGCAACAATCCCGCGTGCAGGGCCATTTTCCATGTCTGCCGTAGCTGTGATCGCGGCCAGCGATACTGTGGTCCGGCTTGCCGCGTGGATTCCCGCAGGCAGCAGCGACGCGCGGCGAACCAGCGCTATCAGCAGACCGAGTCTGGCCGGAAAGCCCATCAAGGTTGCCAGCGGCGCTACCGGGAACGAGCAGACTAGGCCGTGGTGCCTGGGCCCCCGGTGACAGATCAAGCTCCGCCGTTGATCACTACGGCGGCATCCGTCCTTGGCAGTCCCGGCGCGTGCCGCTGCGCCCGGTGCGGGCATCACGGTATCTGGGTCGACCCCTTTCCGCCGCTGCCCCGTCATCTCCCGTCGGCCCGAAGATCAAAAAAATACGTTTTTACATGATCGCTAACAGCCAGCGGCTGCAACACCAGGTGGCCGTAGACGTAGCGCCACAACGGCAGCAACACCAGCGCCAGCAAACTCCCCACCATCATGATCCAGCGAGGCAACAAAATCCGGGGGGCAACGTAGCTGACCAAGGCTTGAAAAAGAAACGTGCTGCCCAGCGCGAGCGAAACCTGTTGCACCAAAACAAAACGGCTGCGAATTCGAAAATTCGAATAAAGATCCTGGAAGTATAAGCCCAACGCCATCCAGACGACGATTGCCGAGATGCGGAGGAATCCGTCGTCGTAGAGCAGCCAGAGCCATGGATCGACATCCATGAGGAGGTAGGTTGCCGCCACATAGGTGGTGAAGACGAGGGCGGCCTCGGAAATCAAGAGCGCCCAGATGGTGGATGAAACGATTCTATGAATCAACCAGCAATCGCTCCAAGGTTACGCGTGACCGCACACACCCGACTAGTATGCCAGATCTCCTGGGGGTGTTCGTCTGCACTTTATTGAGGACGCGGCAAATCAAGGGAATTCGCCAGTTGTGTGGCCAGCGAAATGCCTGCCGTCCACCGCATAGTACTCACGCGAATCTGGTACTGGCCATCGCTCAGGATCCGATTGGCCGCCCGTCGCGCCCCTGTATCCATCGACACGGGCACCCCGGAGGTTGAAATCAACACGATGCCGTTGACCGCAGCCGGCTGGTCAATTTCACGGACTTCCCGGTATCCTTCCGTGAGCGCCGCCGCCAGTCCACCCGAAGCCGGAACCACGCGAACAGTGTCGTAGGGGCTGATCTTGGCGTCCATTTCCGCTACCTGCGCACGCAATTCATCGCCGGCGGCGGGCCAATCGGAGAGCGCCAGGATGGTGATACGATTGCGCCGGCTGCAGTGGCCCTAGTCGGAAACGGGCACGCCCACCACCCCCCACAGCCGCATGAAGTAGACCGGCGCGGGGAGTTCTGTCCGTACACGCACATCCACCACCCCGCTGGGACGCCCGTTGGGCCGATGGACCGAACGGCACGCGACGCTCAAATCGATACACTCGGGTTCGAGCCCCAAAAGCCCCTCCTGAAAACGGGACTTGACGAACGCCAACGCCGTCGCCTTCGCCTTGGCCTCGGCGGCCTCCAAGGTGGGCACGCCCGTCATGGCTTGGCCGGCCGCCGCAGCCGCGCCTGCCGCCGTCTCACTCAGACGGTCTCGCGCGGCCGCCAGCAGCGCAGCATCCGCCAGCACACCCAGCACAGCCAGGATGAAGGACATCATCAGGCTGGTCAGGATCAGGGTGAACCCGTAGCTATGGCGGCCACGCATCGCGAGAAGCTCCACTCTGCCCCATTTTGAACCCAGGCGGCAGGCCAAGGCAAGTGGGAGGAAGCCCGAGGGACTCGTGGAAAGACCCTAAGAACGCAGGAGGTAGGCGAACAACCGGTCCTGGTCGCGGATGTACAACTTGCCTTGGGCGATCACAGGCGGGGCCCACGCGGGCCGCCCGGTGAGTTCAATGGCGAAACGCGAGATTTCCTTATACGCTCCGGTACCGACTTGTACCAGCGCCACGTTCCCGTTCTCACCCAACGCCACCAGATGGCCGTCGGCGTACACCACCGAGCCTTTGCCCGTGGCACGGTCACGCCACGCCACCTCTCCGTTTTCCCACTTCATGGCCGTGAGGATGGAACTGGAAAATCCGTACAAGTAGCCGTTCACCAAGACGGAACTGGCGTGGTGATTCTTCATCTCGCGGTTGAAGTAGACCTCGGAGGCTTTAACGCTCCCCGGGCCGGAAGCCTCCAGTTTCAGCAGCGCGCATCCGGTACCGTAGTCGGAGGAAACAAACACCTGGTTCTCATGCACGATCGGAGTGGCGACGTTGGCCGTACCGTTCGCCACTTTGCCGTAGCGCCACAGGAGTTCGCCGTTGTCCATGCGCAGGCCCATGACACCGCTCGAGGTGAATACAATCACCATGCGCACCGGCCCGATTGTGGCGGCAACGGGCGAAGAGTAGGCCGCTTCATCGCTTTGCGACCGCCAAACCACCTGGCCGGTGAGCTTGTCGAACGCCACCACCGACGCGCCACTTCCGCCGGGCGTGGCAATCACAAGTTTGCCGTCAATCAGCGGCGACTCGCTATAGCCCCAGTGCGGCACTCCGCCGCCGTGCTGTTTGACGAAATCGACGGTCCACAACAGCTTGCCCGTCTTCGATTCGAGGCTCACCAGCTTGCCGTCCGCGGTGACGGCCCACAGGCGGTCGCCTTCCACCGTGGGCACGCCGCGCGGCCCATCGCCCCGGCGCTCACGATAAGCGCCGCCCGCAACAGTCTCCCATTGCTTCTTGCCGGTGGCTTCATCGAAGGCCATCAAATACTGCGAGCCGCCGCGCTGGCCCAGCGCGTAGACGCGGCCTTGCGACACCGAAACGGCCGAATAACCCTCACCCAAACCCTCGGTCTTCCAGCCGAGCGCCGGACCGGTGGCTGGCCACGGCTTGGCCACGCCTTTTTCCCGCGACTTGCCGTCGCGCAGCAGGCCGCGCCATTGCGGCCAATCGTCGGCCATCAACACGGACGGCATCAGCAGCAAAGACCGGCGAATCGGATTCATCTTCAGAGCCTCGTTCAACTACTTCTTGATTGAGCCCAGCATTTTGTCAAACTGCGCGCGGGCGGCCTTGACGGTCTTGGCCGGGCCGGTCAGCTTGAAAAACACATTGCCCTCGGGCGCTTCGGCAATGCTGCCCACCATCAGGTATCCGGCTTTCGGAGTCTTGGGTTGCATCGGCGCGCCTGCCATATAGGTGCCGCCGTGCTCAATGGTGATTACCGGGATGCCGCCGATGGTTTGCTTTTTTCCGGCCGGGGCCGTGGCGGGCTTTTCCTGGAACTGGCCCAACCAGCGGTCAATATTGGCTTGCACGCCGCCGCCCTGTCCGGAGCCGAAGTAGAAGACAGCGCACTCGGCGCCTTCGGAGTCGCCCGCAGTGGCCGGCACCGTGTAGGTAGCCGCGCGCATCGGGCGCTGTGGCTGCGCCTGCCAGCCGGAAGGCGGCGTCCATTGAATTCCGCCCGCCGAGTCAGCCCAGGACGGCATCGCCGCCGCAATCAACGCGAATAGTGCAAGTCTCATTCACTCCCCATTGTAGGGTGAAACCCGGAGCTTGGCAGCCAAGCTTCCCGTCGATGGGTCTGTGCATGAATCCCGCCGCCAGCGCGAGATTGTCACCTGCCGAAGAGAGCGCGCTGGCAGCCGCATCACGCTCCCTGAGCGATCGAGTGGCCTTTGGGGCCACCATTTTTCTGAGTTCGTTTTTGCTGTTTCAGGTGCAGCCGATTGTGGCGCGCCAGATTCTGCCGTGGTTTGGCGGATCGGCCGCGGTGCGGGCCACCAGTTTGCTGTTCTTCCAATCGGCGCTCTTTCTCGGCTACGGCTACACGCACCTGCTACGGCGGTTGCAGCCGGCGGCGCAGCGCAACGTGCATTCCGCGCTGGCGCTGTTGAGCCTGGCCTTCCTGCCCGTATTGGCGTCGCCGGAATGGAAACCGGCGGACGACGAGGACCCTCTACCCCGTATTCTGGGCCTCCTGGCGGCTACCGTCGGATTGCCCTATTTTCTGCTGTCAGCCAATACGCCGCTGATGCAAGTCTGGCTGACGCAGCGCAACACCGCGTTGCCCTGGCGATTCTACGCATTGTCCAATGCCGCCTCCCTCGCCGCCCTGCTGGCTTATCCGCTTCTGGTGGAGCCGTTCCTCCCGGCACGCCAGCAGGCCATGGCGTGGTCCGCCGGCTACGCGGCGTTTGTAGCAATGGCCATTTGGCTTGCCAAGAGCCGCCCGTCGACGAATGCAGTCGCGGCGCGGGAGCAGCAGCAGGAGGAGGAGGAGGAGGAGCCAACAGAGAGCCCGAGCGCGGGCGTGCGGTTGCAGTGGCTCGCGTTGTAGGCCATTCCGTGTTTGTTGTCGCTCTCGGTGACCAACCATCTTTGCCAGAACGTCGCCGCGGTGCCGTTTTTGTGGATCGCGCCCCTGGCGACGGATCTGCTCAGCCTGATTGTGTGCTTTGAAGGCGACGGCAGTTGGTATCAGCGCAAGGTCTTTCTGCCGCTTCATGCGGTGGCCATCGGCTTCACGGCGTAGCAACTGCTCGACAACGCAGCGTCTTTGATTCTGCCTATCGTCGCGTTCTCAGCCGCGCTCGGTTGCCGGTGCGTGCACCTGCATGGCGAACTGGCGCTGCGCAAGCCGGAGGCGAAACATCTCACCGGATTCTATTTGATGATGTCGCTCGGCGGCGCGCTCGGAGCGGCCATCGCGGCGTTAGGCGCACCCTACTTTCTCAGGGGTAACTACGAGCTGCCCGTAGCACTGGCGCTCTGCGCGCTCGCTACGCTGATGCTGGAGTACCGCCGCCATTGGGCCACCGACATCGCTTGGGCCGCGCTCGCCGTCGGCGCCTTCGCCTCGGCGATGGCGGTGCGCAACTCGCACGCGGCCGATTCGCTCGCCTCCGAGCGCAACTTCTACGGCGGTCTGCGCATTGTGGAAGCGCAGGACCGGCGATTGATGGTGCATGGCACCATCTCGCATGGCGTGCAACTCCGCCCTGCCGGCGTGCCCGAGCGGCGCGCGACGGCCTAGTATGCGCCCGGCAGCGGCATTCAGCAGGCCATTGAAATGACGCGCCGGCCCGGACAGCGCGTGGGCGTGGTGGGGCTGGTCATCGGCACGCTGGCGGCGTATGCGAAACCCGGTGACACCTATCGCTTCTACGAAATCAATCCGGCGGTGGTGCGCCTGGCCCAGCAGTACTTCAGGTTTCTCTCGGGCGCCGCCGGTGCGAACGTTTCCACGGCCACCGGCGACGGCCGGCTCCTGCTGGAACGCGAAGCTCCGGGCGAGTACGAAGTGCTGGCCGTCGACGCGTTCTCGGGCGACTCGATTCGAGTGCACCTGCTCTCGCGCGAGGCATTCGTGGTTTACGCGCGGCATCTGCGTCCAGGCGGCGTACTTGCGCTGCACGTTTCCAATACACTCTTGAACCTTGCGCCGGTTGCCGAAGCACTGGCCGCGGCCGCAGCGAAAGATTCCCGCCACATCCACGCCACCGAAGACGACGCGCTCGCACGGGCAGAGTCAGACTGGGTGCTGGTAGCCGATGCGTTCCCCAATGGGGCTCCTGGGCAGCCGCGCGGAGCCGCCGCCGGGCGCACACCGGTTTGGACGGACGACCATAGCCATCTCCTTGCCGCGTTGAAGTAAGGTACACTGGGGCGAGTGCGCCCGTAGCTCAGCCCGGATAGAGCGTTTGCCTCCGGAGCAAAAGGCCATAGGTTCGAATCCTATCGGGCGTACCATTCCCTTCCCCGGTGAACCAGCCGTGAACCTGTATCCGCTTCTCGCCGAGCTGCATGCGTTTGCCGATGCCGGCTTGTGCAAACGCCAGCGCCATCCGCGGCTCCCCTTGTGGATCTACAACTACTCTCAGAAGGCGCAGTTTGAATACTCGGCCGCCAGTTGGCCGGAGCCGTTGCGCGATGCGCGCGGACTGATTCTCACCGAAGACGGCCATATCGCTGCGCGCGGCTTCCGCAAGTTTTTCAACTTGAGCCAGCTTGAGACTTTGCCGGCCGGCCAGCCCGAGTTCTTAGCCCGAGTTCTGGGAAAAGTCGGACGGCAGCCTGCTGCTGCTCTTTCAGTTCGGCGGCGAACGCGTGTGCGCAACGCGCGGCTCGTTCGACTCGCCGCAAGCGCTCTGGGCGCACCAGTGGCTTGCGCGCGAGCACCCTGAGTGGATGCCGCACGCGGGCATCACGTATTGTTTTGAAGCGTTGTTCCCGGCCAACCGCATCGTGGTGGACTACGGCGGAGTCGAAGAGTTGGTGCTGCTGGCGGCGCTCGATTCGCAAACCGCGCTCGACCGCGACGAAGCGATCGCGCATGCCCAAGGCCGCTTCCGCCGCGCGCGTTTCTACGGCGAGCAGGAGGCGTCGTCGATTCCCGCGCAAGAGGGCGAGGGCTTTGTGCTCCGCTGGCCGGACTGGACGCGCGCCAAAGTAAAGCTGGATGAATATGTGCGCATGCACCGGCTCATCTTCACCACCTCGACGCGTACGATCTGGGCAGCGTTGCGCGCAGGTGAATCGCCGGAGGCTCAGGCAGCGAACCTGCCGGCGCAGATGCGTGCGTGGATCGCCGGGTATGCAGTGCGCCTGCGCTCACAGCATGCCGGCGTGGTGGCCGCCGCGCAGGCACAACTCGATGAGGCGCGCGCCGCTGGACTCCTCGATGGTCCGCGCGCGGCGTTCGCCGAGTTGACCAAGGCGAAGAAGCCCTCGCCGAAGCTGCTGTTCAGTCTGGCAGACGGCCGCTCGATAAACGACCTGGTTTGGCGGATGATCGAGCCCGAGTTTGAGCGCCCGGTCTGGGCGATTGAGCCGGAGGAGTAAGCGCGCGGCGGCCAGGCCCCAACACGGCCAAGCCAAAGAGCAGCACGGCCAGCGAAAGGCCGGGCAGCCACCAGCCCTCGGAATTCCAGCCCGGCTCCAACACCGCTTCGTCCGGTTGCGCCGGGTTGTAGCGCACCGGCAGGCGCGCGCCTGGCGGATAGCGGGCGGTGATCTCTGCCGCCCATTCGACGCCCGCGCCGGCCAGTTCGCCGAACCGCCGGACGCTCGAATGATATGTGCGCGCGCCAACCGTGTAGCGGTACACGAGCGCTGCGCCGTACGATTCGGTCTGCCTCGTCACCTTGATTCTATCTGAGTCTTCATCACGGCTGAGCGAAGGGTGCACGTCCATCGTGCCGTAGACGATCTCGCCGGACGCTTCCGGCCAACTGAGACTTTGCTGCGCGCGCCATAACGAGAGGCTGCCGGCCAGCAATCCGGCACCGCCCAGCAGCGCAAACAGCCAGCCCATCCCGGCGATGGCGTAGCTCATGTGGCCGCCAGGCCGCCAGACGATCACGCAGGCAAAAAGAGCCGGCGCGGAAAAAACGAACCCAATCCCGAGCAGCCAAAGCAGATCGGCATGCAACCCGGGCTCAGCGGCGGCCATGCCTGGACTCGCCGGATCGTACGCCACCAGATGGCGCGACCCGGCCGGATAGCGGCGGCGCAGCAATTCCGCTTCGGACGAATCGCTGGGGCCTTCGGTCTGGCCAAAGTGCCGCGTACCGGTGGTGTACTCGCGCCCATTCACCCGGTAGCGGAATTCGATGTTGGCAGAAACGGTCCGTCCGGTGGCGCGCCCAGATGTATCGCGACTGGTGGAGGCGGTGGCGTCTGAGCGGACCATAACGGCTTCGGTGCGCGGCCAGGACCGGCTTTGCCAGCCGTTCCAAACGTTTTCGGCACTGAGTTTGAAGAGAAATCCGCCGATGAGCAGGACGATGGCGGCAGCCATCGGGATTACCGGACGACCATGTTCCACGCCGCGACTGTACCGCGCCGTTTCGCTGACTACAGTGGACGCTGGCAGGCGGCGATGATGAGCGCCACGAGATTCCAGGCGACGATAGCGGCAAATAGAATGTCGATCTTGGTGAGCAGACCTTCGCGATTAACTTTAAAGCAGTAGTAGCCCAGACTCAGCGCGGCCAGCTTTACCAGGGCCAGCCCCATAAGCGGCGATGGCGCCATCGCGATGGCCATCCGCACGAGCGGGTTGCCTTCCTGGACGCCCGCGAGGAGAAACGCCACGGTGGTCAGGAAGTCCAAGACCTGTAGGTACGAATACTGCAGAATGAGCGATGCCACGAAATGAGTGTAGGCGGCGGCGTATGGCGGGTAAATGGGACAAAGCAGTGGATTTGCAGGTAGCCCGTACCACTTCGCTTCGGTACTGAGCCGGCCGCCGAAGCCCGTGCGCGGCTCCCCCGAAGTACCAGGGCTGATGTAAACTAAGCTACAGATCGAGAGGCATTCCATTGCTCTTCTTGTTGTTGTCGATTGGCCTGGCCACCGCCGCACAGGCTGAAGACCGGCCCGCCGGCGTTCGGATCAGCACTTGGGTGCGAGAGGACATCTTTGCCGCGTTTATGGGCGGGGATCTCACGCGGTTCTAAAAAGGCACGGCGAAGCTGACGGCTGCGCTGGCCGCGCAACCAAACATGGTGGACGCGCTGACTTGGCAGGGCGGCGCCGAACTCTATCTGGCAGTGCGGGCGCATGAGGCTGGCGACAAACCTTTGTTTGACCGCCACCTTGCCGGGGCCCGGGCTGATTTTGCGCGCGCCGAAGGCGAACTGGTGAAACAGCCTGACCTGCGGGCCGCCTACTTCACCATCCGCGGGGGCTCGTACACGGTCATGGCCGACCGCTTGCCGGCCGCCTATCGCAAGGAAGCATAGACGGAAGTGCGCACCGACTACCAGGCTTTGCGCGAAACGCAGAAGGCGTTCTTCGAGAAGCTGCCGCTGCATATGCGCGGCGAGGTGCTGGCCGGGTTGGCGCAAGCGGCCCAGCGATTGGGAGATGCCGAGGGTACAACAGCGGCGTTGCGGGAACTGATTGGCGCGCTGCCCGATTCGGTGTATGCGAACCGCGCACGCAAGTGGCAGGAGCAACCGGCCTTGGCCGAACGCAGCAGCCTTGCGTACCAGACCTGCCACGACAGCGGAAGGCGGGAATCAACGCTGCGGCAACAGCGCTAGTGGGATTTCTCGCGCCCTTTGCGGCGCTTGTCGCGCTCGGCGCGGAGCTTGGTGTACTCAGCCTGCTGATCCGCCGAAAGCAGCGCGCGGATCTGCTCCACTTTCGAGTGATGGATGGCGTCGTACTCGGGACGATGCTTTTCGTTCAGTTGGCGAAAGAGGGCCTGGGTCTGATCGAGAACTTGCACAAGACGGGTCTTCTGGCCGGCGTCGAGTTTGAGGCGGCTCTCCATCTCCTGCAAATACATCTTGCGGTACTCTTCCGACCGGCGTGGTTCGGGACGCGCCATCACGGCCGCGCCGCTGTAGAGGCGATAACCGAAGATGCCAACCGCGCTACCGGCAACGAAGGTGAGCACCAGATAAAGCGCAGCCTTCAGGGACGTGTGCTTCACTTGGCTCCTTCAGAGGCTCTCGCGTCGATTTCGGCAGGATGCCCAGTGGTCACCACGTCGGCAAAGGCGAGGGTCTCGGCCGCATCGTCATCGTCGAGCATGTCGACGTAGTGGCTGGACGAAAATGAATCGGGCCGGGATGCCGACAGCTCAAACAGAGCGGCGGCAAGGCACATTGAAGCCGCGCCTATCGCCAGCACGCGGGCATAAGCGGCAAGTTTGAAGCTCACTCCGCGCCTCGCTTCGATGCGTTGCCAGACGCTGATCATGAAGTTTGCGCCCGGTTCGGGTGCAGACACGCATTGAGCGTAACGGGCCATCAGCCGGTCCAGTTCTTGATCGCTTGGTGTCATTGCCAAACTCTCCTCATCGTACCCCAAGTCTAAACAACTCTAAGCAATCTTGGGTACGCCCCCCTCGGCCTTGGAGCGCTCGTAGGCCCGCAAGACTCTTTGGCGCGCCCGGTGCAGCCTTACTTTGAGCGCGTTTTCATTCACGTTGTAGACCTGCTCGAGCTCTTTGAGCGAGAGGCCCTCTACTTCCCTCAACATCAACAGAATACGGTCTTCTTCGCTCATCTCGGCTAGCAAACACTGGACGAACTCGCGAATCTCGGCGGCTTCCAGACGGTCGGCCTCGACACGTTCGCCCGCCGCCGCGTCGGCCATCACCACTTGCTGATCGCCCAGATCGGACATGCGCGACTCCTGGCGGCGCTTGCGCTTTCGCAGGTAGTCGTAGGCAGCGTTCACTGTGAGACGGTACAACCAGGGCTCAAAAAGTTCTGGCGCGCGGAGCTGCTCTAAACAGAGGAAGAGGCGAACAAACACTTCCTGGGCTACATCTTCCACGTCTTCGGGCCGGCCGATCAGACGGATGATGGTCCCCATGGTGCGCTTCCGGTAGGCCAACACCACCTGATTAAAGGCTGCGCCGTCGCCTTGGCGCGCTTTCTCGATGAGTGAAAAGTCCACCAGCATCCGGCTTGTGCTCGTCGTCGCCACCGGCCGGACGCCCGGAAGAGTCAAGGCTATCGCGTTAGCAGCCATTTATTATGCGAAGACGCGGCAGCAAACTGTTAGGTTACTATGCGCGGAGGCCGAAGTCGTTTTATCCTAAAAAAACCTCCCCA
>VFZP01000193.1 GCA_016871115.1 Acidobacteriota bacterium | reverse complement strand
TAGAAGTAATGTAATCCTGCGACCACTCTATGGCCAGCCGTAACGAAACGGCCAAAAATATACGCTAAGGCTTTGGCGGCTCTCCAGAGCGGCTCCGGGAGTCGGAAGTGGCCATCGGCGCGGGCACCTGGAACTCCCGTGATTTCAACATTCAGCGAGTTCCGATAACCGCAATTGTGTCAACTGCGAACGATCGTTCACTGGCATAGTGGAAGGCCGGAGCCCTTTCCATGAAGCACTATCCCTCCTGGATTCACCGCATCCCCGCCATGGTCGAAGCCCTCGCCCTGTCCGGAGCCGAGCAGATCGACCGCCGCATGGCCAAGTAACTCTTTGATCTGCGCAAGACCGCCACCTTCCACTTGCTTCGCCGGTTCGGAGCGTCTCAGCGTGGCGGCGCGCTCGTCATCAGCCGTGCTCTGCTCATGGCTCGTCTGCGTGAGGCGCACGAGAATCCAAGCTGGCGGTGGGAGGGCGAACGGCGCGCCGCGCTTCACGACCGGATCGAATCCATGCGGCCGGTGCGAATCCGCAAGTCGCAAGTCCCCCTCGACCCCGCCCTGCAGCAGCAACTCCAGCTCGCTGGTCTGCCCGACACCATTGAGATTTCACCGGGCGTCGTGACCATTCGTTGCACCAGCGCCGAGGATCTACTGCGGCAACTGGTCCTGCTGGTCAACGCTGCTGATGTCGATTTCGAGGCAATGGAGGCCAAGCTTGAAACCGCTCCGCCCCGCCGGTCACCTGGTCGTGATACGACCTCCGATATAGAGGTAGCCACAACAGCCTGATCGCCGGACTCCTGGCACTCTGGCAGGATGCCTCGGCACATCCTACTCTCTGACGGGCGGCGCCACGCCATCGAAACGGCGCATTTTGACCTCGACCAACGTGACATCGCCCGCTACTGGACCCTGTCGGCGAATGAACTGCTCGGCATCCAACGACGCCGGCGTGACGCCAACCGCTTCGGCTTTGCCGTCCAGCTCTGTCTGTTGCGCTTCCCCGGTTGGCCAGCCAAGAAGGACAGCCCGGTTCCTGTTTCCCTGCTGCGCTACGTCGGCGAGCAGTTAGGCATCGAGAGCGCCGACATCGAGGACTACTTCCGGCGACAGCCCACCCGCAGCGATCACCTGCAGGAGATCATCGACCTCTACGGGTTCCGCTCGTTCACCGTCGAGGTGCGCGTGGAGTTGGAAGCCTGGATGAAATCGCAAGTTCACCGCTGGAACACGCCCGTGGGCATGTTGATGGCGCTTCTCGATCAGATGCGTCTACGGCACATCGTCATCCCGGCGCTGTCGACCGTCGAAGACCTCGCTTGGCGCACGCATCGCCGGGTCGAACTAGAGGCGCTGGCCAAACTGGCCACCGGGCTGACACCCACGCAGCGTGCGGAGATCGAGACGCTTCTGATACCCGCCGCCGGTGACGACGATCGCACGTTGACCTGGTTGCGGCGGCCACTGGGCACACCCGGGGTGGCTGGCATGCTCGATTTGCTCGACCGCCTGGACTTCGTGCGCTCTTACGAAATCCATCCCCAGTTGGCAACGGATATCAGCCCGCTCCTGGTGCGGCAATTCGCCAGCCGGGGCGCTCGTCACACGTTGCAGCATCTGCGGGACTACGAAACCGATAAGCGACTGGGCCTCGCCGCTTCCTTCTTGCTCGACTTCCAGCCCACCTTGCTCGATCAGATCGTCGACTTGTTCACGCATCTGGTCGGGTACTGGTTCAACCGGGCGGAGAAGCGGCACTGGCGGAGCTTTCAAGAGCATGGCCGCACCATCAATGAGAAGCTGCACCACTTCCTGCAGCTCGGCGGCGCCTTGGTGGACGCACGGAAGAAAAGGGCTGACTTGGAAGCCGCCGTTGAGTCGGCGCTGGGATGGGACTCGCTCAGCAGCAGTCTGGGTGAGACCAAGCTCGTTGCGGCGCCGCTGGACTTCAGCACGCTCGAGGAATTGCCAGCGCAGCACTCGCGGGCCCGGCAATACGCGCCACGTTTGCTGGCGGCGCTCAACTTTCAGGCAATTGCCGCATTGCAGCCCCTGCTCAAAACAGTCGAGGTGTTGCGCTCTCTGAACAAGGCCCACCAATCCGCGATTCCCGCCGACGCTCCACGCGGCTTCGTGCCGCCGCGCTGGCGGCCCTACGTCTTCGCCGCCGATGGCAAGATCGACCGCGCCTACTACGAACTGTGCGTGCTGAACGAGTTGAACCTGGCGCCCCGTTCCGGCGACGTGTGGATTGCAGGCAGCCGGAGATTCCTGCCGCTCGACGACTACCTGTTGCCGGTATCGGAGTGGAAGAAGTTGTCCGGCGGCGCAGGTCAACTCAGTTGCGCGTCATACCTCGAACAACGCCGCCAGCAGGTGCATTACGGGTTAGAGCGGATGCTTCCATTACTAGCGGAAGGTCAACTGCCGGACGTCGTTCTCAAAGTGGGCAAGCTGTCGATTTCCCCGCTCGAAGCCGACCTGCCGGCCGATGCCGAGGCGTGGTCTAACCGCCTCTACGATGTACTGCCGCGCATGCAGATCACCGACTTGCTTTCGGAAGTCGATTCGTGGACCGGCTTCAGCCAACACTTCCGTCATCTGTACAAGCAGGAACCAGCCGAAGACCGCGCCATGGTGCTGGCCGTGATTCTCGCCGACGCCACCAACCTCGGGTTGACCAAGATCGCCGAGGCCATGCCCGATCGTTCAGACCGGCAGTTGAGTTGGGTGGCCGATTGGTACGTGCGCGAAGAGAACTACGCCAAGGCGCTGGCCGACCTCATTGAGAAGCAATACCAGATTCCGTTGGCCGCGCAGTGGGGCACAGGCACCACATCGTCCTCCGACGGTCAGGCGTTCCCCATCGGCGCGCGCAGCCGGTCCTGGCGCACATCAACGCCAAGTATAGGCGCGATCCGGTGGTCATGATCTACAGCCACATCTCGGACCGCTATGCGCCGTTCTACACCAAAGCGATTGCTCCAACACGCGCGATGCCCCCCCACGTGCTCGATGGGTTGCTCAATCACGGTACCAGCATCAAGATCGACGAACACTACACCGACACCGGCGGCGTCACCGAGCAGGTGTTCGCCCTGTGCTATCTGCTCGGCTTCCGCTTCGCTCCACGGATTCGGGATCTGCTGGATCGGCGGCTGTTCACGTTCCGGCCGCTGAAGCAGTACGGGATTCTCAAGGAACTGGCCGGCGGCGTGGCCGACGCCGAGTTGAGTGAGCGCAACTGGGACGAGTTGATGCGGCTGGTGGAGTCGATTCGCTTGGGCAAGGTGAGCGCCTCGCTGGCCGTCAGCAAACTGGCCGCGTATCCACGCCACAACGAAGTGGCCCGGGCGTTGCGGGAGTTGGGGCGCATCGAGCGGACCGTGTACACGCTGGACTGGTTGCAACAGCCGGAGTTGCGCCGCCGGGTCCAAGCTAGATTGAACAAGGGTGAATTGCGGAATTCGCTGGCGAGAGCGCTGCGGTTCTACCGGCGCGGCGGTGTGGCTGACCGGGACCGCGAAGAGCAGCAGCGAAAGGCCAGCGGGCTGAGCCTGGTGATCGGTGCCGTGAGTCTGTGGAACATGGTCTACCTACAGAAGGCGGTGGCGGCGATGACCAAAGCCGGGGTGGCTGTGCCTGAAACGGTCCTGCCGCACATCTCGCCGCTAGGCTGGGAGCACATCACGCTGACCGGGATCTACCGGTTCCGCCGGTTCACCAGCGACTTTGACACCCTACGGGCGCTTCGGCCCTTCCGGGGTCAGCCCCGGCCGGTCGCCCCGGCTCAGGCGGGGTGATCGATTTGGGAGGCCGCCAGGGCCTAAGCATATATTTTTGGCCGTTTCGTTACGGCTGGCCTGATGTGCATTTGCGCGAGCCTGTCTTCAATCTCAGCCACACGCATCTCCAGGGACTTTTCTTTTCAGGTATAGAGCGTTCTCTCCTTTTCATTTCGTTAGTCCTACGGGGCTGCCGCTCTCATGCCGGAAGACGCGATGGCTTCGGGACCGCCGGAAACCGCCGCACATCAGGCATTCCGCAGATGACATCAAGCCTCGTCAGTCCAGTAGTGCTCGCTGAGGCACTCGCGTTTCACGAATTCATCACTGACATTAAATAGTTTTTGGGGAGTTTCTGCTCGTATTGGATTGATAGAATCGTGAACCTGTCCGTTGCGTTTCGCGCGCCTCGAAACGCCCGGGAATGCAGCCTGCTTCGAAAAGGTTAGGGCAAAGGAACACTGTAATACAGGCGCGCGCGTTCCGCAAAAGCCGGGAGAAGATCCGATTCGCCGCAGGCCGAAAGAACAAGAAGCCATCTGGTGACTGCCTAAGGCCACCCAAGGGCCTCTATGCCAGGATCGCGTCAATCGGCCCCTGCGACTCCTCGATCATGTGCAGCGGGCGGCCGTTCACCTGCACGTTCATCTTCTTGTAGTCGAGCCCCATCTGCTCGAGGATCGTCGCCTGCAGATCCGTCACATAGCGCCGGTTCTCAACCGCCTTGTAGCCGATGTCGTCCGTCGCGCCGTAGACCATGCCGCCTTTTACGCCGCCGCCGGCAATCCAGCACGTGAAGCCGTGCGGGTTGTGATCGCGGCCCACTGTGTTCTGCGAGTACGGCGTGCGGCCGAACTCGGTGGCCCAGACCACCATTGTCGAATCCAGCATGCCGCGCTGCTTCAGATCGCGAATGAGTCCGGCGATGGGCTGGTCCGTCTGACGGCATAAAGGCGCGTGGTCAGCGACGTCGTCATGCGAGTCCCACTTGCCGTTGCCGATGCCGCCATGGCAAAGCTGAATGAACCGCACGCCGCGTTCAGCAAGGCGCCGCGCCAGCAGCAACTGGCGTCCGAAATCGTCGGTCTCCGCGCCGCCGATGCCGTAGAGCTTGCGCACATGCTCCGGCTCGCGCGAGAAATCGACGAGTTCCGGCGCAGCCAGCTGGAGACGCCCGGCGAGTTCGTAGCTGCGGATCCGCGCGGCCACTTCGCGGTCAAAGGCATGATCTTCGTGGAACTGCCGATTCAACTGATGGAGCGTCTCTACATGGCGGTCGCGCTCGGCGCGAGTCACGCCGGGAGGCAGCTTCAGGTTTTCAAGCGGCGCTTCGCCCGCCATGAACGGCGTGGCCGATTCCTGCGCGCCCAGGTAGCCGCCGCTGATCTGAGGTGGCGCGGAGGGGCGGCCCATATTGACGAACGTCGGCAGGTCTCGATTGGCCGAGCCCAGCGCGTAGCTGATCCAGGATCCGATCGCCGGGTACTCGAACGTACGATTGCGGTGCGCCGTGGTCATCTCGCCCACCGCGGGAAAGTGGCCCACCTCATGGCAGTACATGGACCGCAACACCGCGATCTCATCAATGACGCCGCCGACGTGCGGGTACCACTCGCACACCGGAATGCCGGACTGTCCGTAGCGCGTCCACACGCGCGCGCAGTGCAGCACGGGGCGCAACTGCGGCCGGCCGTTGTTGGAGTTCACCGTCTCCAGCATGCGGCCCGCGTGTTTGTTGTCCTTCGGGTCAAACGTATCCATCGCGCTGACGCCGCCGCACATGAACAGGAAAATCACGGACTTCACGCGCGCCGGAAAGTGCGTGCCGCCGCCCGGTTTGAGGAACGAGGCGGCGCCGTTCTCGGCGGCCCACAAGTAACCCAGCGCAGGCGCAGCCGCACCTCCACTCAAGCGGCGAAGAAAATTCCGGCGGCCTAAAGCGGGATACGTCATGGCAGAAAAACAAACTCACTGAGGTTCAGCAGCATCCAGGCAAAGCGGTCCAGCGCGCCGCCGGAGGCGAGGAACGATAGCGCATGATCGCGCTCGGCCGGTGACGGATTCCGCCCGAGCGTGAGTTGATAACCAAGCGCCACCTGCGCCGCTGGTGTAGGCGCGGCTTGCAGCCGCTCGCCCAACTTGCGCGATGCCTCATGCGTCAGCGGGTTGTTCATCATGAACAACACCTGCGGCGCGGTGACCGTGCGTTGCCGGCGCGCGCACGGCGTGTGTCCCTCTTCGGCATCGAAGGTGGCCAGATACGCAGGCATCATGTTCATTGACCCGTCGGCGCCGCGGCCCATGTAGATGGCCCGCCGGTTCACGCGCGTGTCATAGTGGCCGGTGCGCGCGGCGCTCATCACGCGGCGTTCGAGGATGTCCTCGGCGCGGAACGAGCGGCCGCCCACGGCATCGTCGAGTGTGCCGGCCGCCGCGAGGACCGAGTCGCGGATCGCTTCCGCCTCCAGCCGCCGTACGGGGAACTTCCAGAGATAACGGTTGTCGGGATCGATCTGTGCATTGGCCGCGCGCAAAGCCGGGGTGGCAACGGAGCCACGCTGATACAGCTCCGACATTAGGATCAACTTGTGGAGCGCCTTCATGCTGTACTTACGCGCGGCGAACTCGCTCGCAAGCCAATCCAGCAACTCGGCGTTCGACGGCGGTTGGCCCGAGTTGCCGAAGTCACTAGGCGACGCGGCGAGGCCTTCGCCAAAATGCCACTGCCAGATACGATTCACGGCCACGCGCGCAAACAACGGATTCTCCGGCGCGGTGAGCCAGCCGAGGAACACTTGCCGGCGGTCGCTTGCGCCGTCGAACTTCAGATCCGCGGGCGCAAACGGAAAGCCTGGCGTCACCTCGTCGCCTTTCCGGCTGCGCTCGCCACCTTGATAGAGATAGCTCTTGCGGCCGACGCGGTCTGCACTCACGCGCACGCTCCAGAAAGCCGGCAACGCGGGCGGATCGCGGCGGAGTTCGGTGAGTCCCTTGCGGATGCCTTCGTACTTTTCAATCTCTAGCGGCGTCATCACGTCGCGATACTTGCGAGCGTCGAGCGAGACCACCGTGTCGTAGTCTTTCACCGTCTTCTTCTCCGCCTCGGTGCGTTCAGCCTCCGGCTTGCGGAACAGCGCCGCGACATCGGGTGGCAGATATCGCAGCCGGTCTTCGGTCAGAGCCTTGTAATAGGGCTGCGAGATGACGTCCATCCGCGCCTGGATGGCTTGCTGATCCGCATTCCACTTGGCCATCACGTCCGGGAACGCCATGATCTGGTCGGCGCTCGCCAGAAGCCGCTTGTCGGGCGCCAGCGGGTCGAACAGCGCCTTCATCGCGTAGTAGTCGCGCTGAGAGATCGGATCGTACATATGGTCATGGCATTTCGCGCATGCCGTTGTTATCGCCAGGAAGGCCGACGAGACATTTTCAACCGCCCCGAACCCGATGCCCTCGGCTTTGTCTTCCGCCCCGCTTGCCGAGCGCGACAGAAACGCGGTGGCGAAGAAGTCCTCAGTCTGCGGCGAAAGATCCCCGGCGATGTGGGCTCGTACGAACTGGTCGTACGGCCGGTCGCGATTGAGCGCAGTGATCACCCAGTCGCGCCAGTGATGGATGCCGGCTTCGTCGACCATTCCGTTGTCGACGTCGGCGTACCCCAGCACGTCCAACCAGTGGCGAGCATAGCGCACGCCGTGCTGCTGGCTGGCGAGCAATCGGTCCACCACCTTCTCGTACGCGCCCGGTGAAGTGTCCGCCAAGAACGCGTCTACGTCAGCCGGGGCGGGAGGCAGGCCGATGAGGTCGAGGTACACCCGCCGCAACAACGTGGTTTTCGAAGCCGCACCGGCCACCGCCAAACCTTTGGCCTTGTGCATCCGCGCCGCCAACTCATCGATGCCCGCCGCGTCAGGACGCACCACGGGCTTCAATGACCACAAAGGCTGACCCGCCTGCAACACAAGCGGCGTCAGCGCCAGCGCGAGAACCCGTTTCAACACGATTAGAAGTTCACTTTCAGTCCTAATTGTACATTTCGCGGCGCGTTCGATTGGCCGGTGAGCTGCGTGTAGGTAGGGCTGGTAATGCCTGTATTCAGGCCGCCGAACCACACCCGGTTGAGCGCGTTGATCATCTCCACGCGGAACTGAAGTTTGAAGCGTTCCTTGATCGCCGTGTTCTTGATGAAGCCCATGTCCCAGTTGTTGATGGCCGGGTTACGCAGGTGCGTCCAGAAGTACGGCAGGCGGCGCGCGGTAAACGGCGTCATCACCGACATCGACGCGCCGTTGAACCAGTTGGTGATCGTTGGGTTCTCCAGCTTGGGACTCACGCCCGTGGCAATCGCGGCGGGCAACGACACCGCCGCGCCCGTCTGGTAGATGTACATCGCGCTCCACTGCCAGCCGCCGAGTATCTTGCTCGCCACTGCGCCGCGGCTCTTGAAGCCGGGCAGTTCATAGATGATGCCCGACGAGAAGCGGTGAGGGTTGTCGAACTGCCCGATCATCTTTGACGGCGCCGGATCGCTCGGCTCGATGAAACGCAGCGTCTCGATCTGCTTGGAGAACGTGTAGGCAAACTGCACGCTCGCGCCCGCGCCGAAGCGCTTCACGCCGCTCAACTGCAGCGAGTGGTAGTGGCTCTTACCTCCCGGCGTCCGGTTGAGGTTGACGTTGCCGAACGACGGATAGGGCTCAAGCATCTGGGCCACGGTGACCGTCGTGCCGGCCAGCGCGCTGGGTGCCGGAATCAGGCCGAGAAACGGATTCGGTACGCGAGCGTTGAGTCGAGCGCCCAGGCCGTAGTTTTTCTGATCGAACGTGCCGCCCGTGCCGTTCCAGCCGCCGTTGATCACCACCCCCGCATCGCCCGCGCCGGTGGAGGTAATCAGGTTCGGCGCGCGCTGGCCGACATAGTTGATCTCCACCTGCAACTCGCGCATCAACTCGTGCTGGAAGCCGAAGCTCCACCGGTCATTGCGGATGTTTTTGCGGTCATAGTCGTACGGTCCCAGCGTCTGACCCAGCAATGTCTGGAGCCCGCGCGAAGAGCCCGTGGGTTGCACCAGGCCGTTCGGAAACGGGTTGCTAAGCGTATCGTTCGGCGTCAACCCGCCGTCGAGCGTCGTCACCATGTCGGTCTGCGCCGAAAAGCCGGTGGCGTTGACAAACGGCTGCCACCAGCCCGAATAAAAGATGCCGAAGCCGGTGCGCAACACCGTGCGCGGGAAGAGCCGGTAGGCGAGGCCGATTCGGGGTTGCCAGTTGGTCTTATCGGCGACGACGTTGCGGCGGTTGTCCTTCGTCGCAAAAAACAAGCCGCCGCGAACGCGGAAATTGGCGGCCGTCAGTTCCGGAATCGGGTTGCGCCCGTAGGCAGCCTGCGCGGCGGCTTCAATCGGGTTGGAGACGTTCCGGTTGAAGCCGAAGTTGTTCTGGTCGAAGCGTTCAGTGATGCCCAGCATCAGGTCGTACCGCAAGCCAAGATTGAGCGTCAGCTTCTGCGTGACCTTGAAGTCGTCCTGGAAGTACCAGCCGTAGAACGGACTCTGCGGCGCCGTGGCCGCGCGCAGATTCACTTGGCCCGACGCGGCGTACCCCAGCAGAAAGCTCGCGATGCCGTTGCCGAGATTGTTGCCGGGCGTGAACGCGTTCGGCTGCGTGAAGGCGCGCGTGAAGTTGTACTCACCACCCGGCCGCGCCGCACCCTGCGAGTTGTTCTGCTTCACCTGGCTCTGGAAGCCGAACTTCATATTGTGGCTGCCCCAGTTCTTCGTCACGCCCACGTTGAACGAAAACGTGTTGGTGTGCTCATACCACCGGCCTTCGGACGAGCCGATGTAGTAAATGTCGGCGATGTTCATGCGCGGAAAAATGTTCTGCTGCATGAGGCCCGTCAGGGCGCGTGGAAAGCCGATGGTCGTCTGGTCGAACTCCGGGTGCGCGCCCTGCTGGGTCCAGCGCGTAAAGCCGGCTTGCGCCGTCACTACCGTGGACGGACTCAACGTGAAAACATCGCTCACCCCGATCGAAGTCTGCGCGCGGTTGTTGCCTTCGAGCGCCCCCACGCCGCCTTCGCCGATATCCCACGGCGTGGGTGTACCCGGAAAGCCCTGGTTCTGGCTCCAGCGCGCAAACAGGCGGTGGCGGCCGATGTTCGGATCGATGCGCAGCGAGTAGTTCTCGCCGTCATAGGGCGCGGGTACTTCGTTATAGAAATTGTTGGCGTTGGTATTCAGATCGCCCGGCAGATTCGCTTTGGGGTAACGCGTCAGCACGCTGCGCGCGATGGGGTTGATGCGGCTGGCGGGGATGCGGCCGTTCGGGAGGAGAGTGCGCGCCCCGGCCGGCGTGGTGGTCAACGGGTCGGCGATCTGGAACGGCACGCCGGCCACGTTCAGCGTTTGCGAAAAATCGCCTTCGGCTTGCAGTTCCGTGGGTACAGTGAAGCGATACGCGCGCGGCGTGCGCTGGCGCAGCCCTTCGAAATTGAAGAACCAGAACACGCGATTCTTCACCACCGGTCCGCCCGCCGTGAGGCCGAACTGATTGAAGCGGAACACTGGACGCCTCGCGCCCGCGCGGTTGTTGAAGAAACTGTTCGCATTCAGCTTGTCGTTGCGGAAAAAGTCGTAGACGTTGCCGTGCAGTTCGTTGGTGCCGCCCTTGGTGACGACATTCACGTACATGCCGCCGCCGTGTCCGTACTCGGCGTCCAACGCGTTGGTGGATACGGTGAACTCGGCCACGTCGTCCACACTCGGAATGTAGGCCACTCGGTCGGATACGTTGTTCGGAATCCCGTCCATCAGGAACTCGTTGGTGCGGTTGTTCGCGCCCGAGGCCGACGTATAAGAAACGCTGTCGATGTCAATCAGCCCCGTCGTATTGCTCGTCGGCGCGTTGTTGGTGATGCCCGGCGCGAGGTTGATGAGCATCAGGACATTGCGCGCCAGCAGCGGCATGTCGTTGATCGTCCTCTGCGAGACGTTGCGGCTGACGGCCGACGTGGTGGTTTCAAGTAGCGGCGCCTCGCCGGTGACCTCAATCGAATCGGTCACCTGCCCGACCTCCAGCCGGAAGTCCGCCGTCGAGCGGATGCCGGTGCGCACCGTCAACTCCTGCACACTACGCTTGAAACCCGCCTTCTCCACCGAAGACTCGTAGCGCCCTGGATTCACCAGCGGAATGAAGTAGTAACCGGAGTCGTTGGTCGTCGTGTCGCGCGCAACACCGGTGTCGAGGTTCCGCAGCGTGACTTTGATTTCGGGCAGCGCGGCACCGGAGGAGTCGGTGACGGTTCCGTCGACGGTACCCACGGGAAGAACCTGAGCGAGCGCAGCAAACGCGGCCAACAAGCCACAAGCGAGACGAAAGCTGGATGACATCCTAGGAGTGTATAGTATTTTGCTGCTAACTGCGCGTTACTGTTGCGCGGCCGGGAGAGCTCGCTTTTCAGAGAACTCCGCGCCTAATCTTTCCCGATCAGCTTGCGCAGTTCCTTCAACTGGTCTGCGACCTCGTTGTGCAGAGCGCACCCTTCGCCGCCGCTGGTCGCTTGCGACATCCACGCTCCAGCCCTTACCCCTGGAGCCGTTCCGCTTCTACGAATACGGCAAGCGCAGAGTGCACCTGGATGGCTGTGTGGAAGTGGAGGCCGCCTACTACAGCGTGCCGCCCGG
>VFZP01000192.1 GCA_016871115.1 Acidobacteriota bacterium | reverse complement strand
AGCGGGGAACCGTAAATGTTGGTGTGTCGCAACGTACTCGACCTCGTCCGGGCTGACGCCGTGCTGTGCGATGTGGGCGACGTTATGTTCGTCCCAATCGAACCCGGATATTTGCAAATCCACGACTCAAGTATATACCACAACCGTATATACACAGCTCTCGACCTATTCAAAAGCCCATGCCCGGAAATGTCACGAACGCGGCACCCGCATCGGTGCTCCCGCAGGTGCTCTGCACGGCCTTCCAGCAGACCCGCGAGATCGCCATGCAGGCGAACGATTACCGTAACGGCGAGTCGCAGCGCGGGCTGCAGGTCGCGAGCAGCCGCCGGAAGTGGACCCTGGCCGTACGGCTATCTGCTTCGGCCCTGGCCACCTTGCGGTCCTTCTACCTCGCCCGCCGCGGCGAAACGGAGCCGTTCTACTACTACGACCCATTCGCCGTGGTCCCCATCGGATCGAACTACGATCCCACCGGTGCGAGTGCGACAGGAAGAGTCACGGTCCGCTTCGACGGGCCCTGGCAGCAGTCCATGGGCATAGCGCGAACCGACGTCCAGATCCAGCTCGTGGAGGTGAACTGATGCCCGACACGCTAGGCACCGTCAGCGTCCCAGAAATCAGCGTTAGCGGGACTCCGTTCCCGATCCTCGCTGAGTACCCGTTTGTTCAGACGCTGGATCCGGCGGTCGTCACGCACCAGTTTGGTTCCGCGAACGCCAAGATCGAGCAGCGTTTTTATCTGGGAACCGGCGCACGCCGTTTCGTCGTTCGGCGCACGATGAGCCGGCCCGAGCGCGAAGCGCTGCGGGACTTCTGGGAGGCGATCAGCGGACCCTACGGCACCTTCACGTTCCTGCTGCCGAATCCCGACGGCTCGACGACGGCGACTACCTGCCGGTTTGAGAATGCGCCGCTGACGTTTGATCATCTATCGAATGCGGTCGCCTCGGCCGGCGTTGTCCTGGTCGAGATTCCATCGACCGCCCCGAGCTACACCCTGAACTCGACGCAGACACGGTTTCCTGCTGCCGGTCTGCCAGCCGCCCTGCTCTCTCAAGTCCAGGAACTGATCCCCCTCGTCAAAATCCAGGCCCGCGCCGCCGGGTATCCCGCCATCTTCGTCTCCGACCGCCGGTGTACGGTCGGCGGTCAGTTGTATCAGGCCAGGTTGCTGCACTGGTCGAGCATCTCGCAGTCGCTGGGCAACGACGCCGACGATGCGAACTTTGTGTTCGGCAATGCCGACCGGGTAATGCGGGATCTTGTGAACACCGTGGATCTCTGGCGCGCCACCATCGAGTTTGCCCTCTTCCATGTGGCCCAGGGCATCAAGCTCGACCTCTGGCGGGGCGAGATCGTCGACTGGGACCTCGACTCGGGTCCGGCGTTCCCGGTGCGGGCCACGGACGGGATCTACGAGTTAACGCTGCCTTACCCCACCCGCCGAGTCGACCGCGGCTGCTGGAAGGTCTTCAACGGCCCGGCGTGCCCGTATTCGTCCGCAGGTTCCGGCGGCAATCCGGCCTCTTGCGATAAGGGCCTCGACACCTCGAATGGCTGCGCCTCCCACGGGATGCAGCGTTACTTCGGCGGCATCGTTGCTTCGCCGCAGGGCGTCCGGATCCGGGATAACGCCAACGGCCGGCGCGCGATTACGGCGACGAGCATCATTGGCGATTCGGCCTACAGCCAGACGGTGCCCGAAATCTACACCAACGCTCCCATCCCGGTGGCCGCCAAGATCATTGCCGGTCGCGATGAGGGCGAGTTTTACGACGCGCTCGGCATCGTCGGTGAGGGACCCTTGGGCGCGTTCGACTTAGACCCGTTGAAGCAGCTGCTCGACAATCAGCCTCCGCACGGACCCGCTCCGCTGGGACTGCGCACGGCCCTCGGGACGGATCCAGCCGGCGCAGGCGACCAGTTCGTCCTCACCGAGACCGGCGCGCCGCCGCCCTCGATCTTTGCCGCCGGCACGGCCTTCGCCGAGATCCGCCGCACCGACCAGAAAGGGATCCAACCGACAGCGCTTACGCAGCACCAGATGCAGGTGTCCGTGTTCCAGGGGCTGTCCGGCTGGGTCTGGAGCGCTTCCGGGGTTCGTTCCCAGCAGGTGCTCACCAATCCGGTCTGGATCGCCATCAACTGCCTGCTCCGCGCGCGCGGCCTGCGCTTCTCGACGGCAGCCGAGTGCGAGCAGTACTTCGACGTTTCGTCCGCCATATCCGCGGCGAACCTGTGCGATGCGAGCGTCGCCAAGGTCGTCGGTACAGGAACCGAGACGCAGTTCCGCTTCAACGGGATCCTGCAGGACGAAAAGCCGCTCCGCGACTGGATCCAGGAGATTCTCATGACGGCGCTCGGCTACTACACCTTCGCTTTCGGGCGGCTCAAGGTCGGCATCCGCAGCAACGCAAGCGTCGCCGAAGCGTTCACGAATGGCAACATCCTGTTCAATAGCCTGAAGCTGAAACCTATCCGGCCGACCTTCAACCACCTGACCGCGAACTTTGCGGACGAGGAGTTCGAGTTTATCCGGAACACGGTCACGCTGTATGACATCGACCAGGCGCAGCTGATCGGCGGGGCCACGGCGCCCGTCTTTCTCAAAAGCGAGATGAACCTGGTTGGCTGCCCGTCGAAGTCGCAGGCGGCACGGGTTGTCACGACGCGGCTCCGCGAAGAACTCGGCGGCTACAACCTGACCCAGCAGCGCCAAGCGCGGGGGATCTCGTTCCGCACGACGGTGCTGGCCTTGAACGTCGAACCCGGCATGGTCTGCTCGATGACGCACCCCGACATGCCGGACGGCGTGGGCAAGTTGCGCGTTTCAGGCTGGCGGCTGAACGGAGATTACTCGATCGACGTCTCGGGCCGCACGACGACGGACGAGATGTACGACCTGACGGTCGGCCCGAAACCCGCCGATGTCGCCGCGGCGCCCGTGCCGGCAGAGATCGGCTTCTCGAAGCTCCCGGTACCGCCCTGGGGCAGCAACGTGGAGGCACCACTCGCCAGTAACCCGCTGTACAGCGTGGGCGAGAAGTTCTTCGGCCTGCGCCTGGTGTACGAGGATCTGGCCGACGTGGGCACGCTGGCCAAACTCGAGGTCAGTGGCGCGGCCCCGGTAACGAGTTTCTACACCGACGCCTCGCCGGTGGCGACTTCGTATTCGACAGCCAGTACGGGCGGCACGATTCCGGCTAACTGCTACGTGACCATCGTCTTCTATGGGATCAACGCGGCGGCCAAGATGACCCCACCGTCTTCGCCGGTGACGGTCCGCGTGGGGGCCGGGAGTACCAACCAGATCACCGTCGGCGGAATCACCTGGCCGGCGGGTGTGACCGGCTACTGGGTCTTCGCTTCGACCAACTACGGCGCGCTGTGCCGCCAGATTGCCGCCTCGGGCGCACCGACTTCGTTCACCCTCGCGAGTCTGGCCGCAGTGCGGAACTACACACTCCCGTCCGGTGCTGTCAGTGCGGTGAGGATGCTGGTGTACCGGCTGAAGCACTCGGGTGTCGACGGCCTTGCCATCAGCGCGGTTAGCGCGGCGACAATCACGATCACCGGTGCCGCGTGGACGACCAACGAGTGGGCGGGGCGCATTGTCTCCATCATCAGCGACGCGAGCGACGGTTCCGCCCAGATCCGCGACTATGCGATCTCCTCGAACACGACGGACACCTTCACGGTCGCAGGCACGCCCCAGGCGGACGGCATCGAACCCGGCGATGTGCTGATCCTGCGCACCAAGGCGACCACCTTCTCCTCATCGACGATCGGCGACGCCAAGTGGCAGAACGCCAGCTACCCATCCGGGATGACGCCGAACGAGGAACGCGGGTTGCTCGTGCGCATCATCGGAGGCACCGGGAAGGGACAGGTGCGCCGCATCGTCTCCAACACCGCTACCGTCCACACCGTCGATCAACCGTGGGACGTGACGCCGGACGCGACCAGTGTGTACATCGTTCAGGAGCCCGGCTACTCCTACGCTGCCGAGTCCGCGCCCATCGACAACGACGCGCCCGACAACCTAATGACGCTGACGCTTCCCGTGGACAACCTGCTCGGCCAGACGCTGCTCATTGAGGTGCAGACGATCGACAAGTTCGGCGTCGCGTCGGCGAGCGAAAACAACCAGTGGCGCGAGGTCTACCTGCCCGGGGATCCGGGCACCGTAGCGGTCGCCGAGGTGGGAATCTCCTATGCCTGAGTTTGCCAATCGAATCGCGCGGAGCCTGAGCGACAAACTGGGTGAGCGTCCCTCCGCGCTGGACTTCATCTCCGAGGCTCAACACGCAGCGGTGCGCGCCGGGACCGCAAACACCAACCTGACGAGCGCGATCCAAAATGGCCTGAACGCTGTTGGGAGCGCCGGCGGCGGCGTGCTGTATCTGCCCTGGGGCATTTATCCAGTGATGGACCTGACGGTTCCCGGGAACGTGTTCCTGCAAGGGGATGGCGCGGCGCGTACGATTCTCAAAAGAATCGGGAACCTTCCGACTGGACGCGGTGTCCTTAACTTTGCGGGTGCAAAATCTGGCTGCGGGGAACTGGCGATTGACGGCCAAGTCACAACGCCCGCGACCGCGCTCTACAGCAGCCTGAGCGACCCCTCATCGATCACACTGGTCGCCAACTCGTCGATTCGGATCCATCCCGGTGCCAGCGACATCGCCCTGTTCCGCTGCCGGATCTTCCACACCGGCGGCTACGCCGTGCACATCGATGCCCGGACGGCGAATGTCTACCGCATTGAGATCATCGAGCCGCACCTCCACGACAATCGCTCGTTCCTGTTCGGCGCAACGGCGGGCAACGAGATCTACGGCAGCTGGACCGGCGGCATCCTCGCTCAGGGCGACGGTCTTACGAACAACTATGGCGTCCGGGGCCTGACGGTTCGCGACGGCCGCTTCCGCCGGGGTACCGGCAACCAGGTATGGAGCCATCTCTACGGCTTCGGTACGCTGCACACGGACTTCAAGATCCAGGGCTGCACGTTTGAGGACATCGGCCGTGACGGCGTCATGCTCGGTGGGGTCGTGGGCGGTGATGTTGCGGGGAACTTCTTCCGCCGGATCGGCTATATCTGCGCGGACGATGTCAACGCCGGGGTCCCGCGGTGGATCAACGGCCAGTGGGCGGTTGGGCTCGATACGGCGGGCCTCACGCGCGGAGTGAACTATCGCGGAAACTCCTTCGTCTCCTGCTACGGGGCGGCCATGGATCTCGACGGTTTCGCCGAGGGAATCGTCAGCGACAACACGGTGATCGTGCCGGCCGTGGGCGAACCTGAATACACCGAAGACGCCATTGCCTTTTGGGCCGGAAACTACTGCTACGGCGCGCAGACCTCGAACACGAATAACCTCACCGACGCGGCAGTCGGCGTCCGCGTCACCGGGAACCGCTTCCGCAACTGCGGCTTGGGCGCGGTGCGCATGTATGCGTCCCGCCGCGGGGCGGTGGCCGGAAATACCATCGAACACCCGGCGGGAGCCACCGTCGCGCCGATCGTTCTGGGCAACATTGGCAGCGGCGCCAACCAGCGCGCCTACGCGAACACGGTCACCGACAACGACATTCACTACAGCCCGGCGGCCATCACCGCATCCGTCCAGGAGGACCCGAACGGATATGCGTTCTCCGGCTCCGACGTCAACCGAGTCTACGGAAACCGTCTCCACGGCACGAACACGTTCGAGTTTCTGCGGTCGGCCAGCAGCGGTTCCCGCACGGCGCGGGAGTTTGCCTCGAACAAGTCCGGCCTGGCCGCCGAGAGCAAGACAACGCTGCAGCGCGAGGACGGCTACCTGCGGGCGTATTGGACCAACGGATCGGTCACGAAGTCGGTACTTTCGTTGCTCGACCAGGCCGCTCTGTCGGGCGGTGGTTCGGGCGGCCCGCTGCTCAACATCAGCCTCGATGCGGTCGGCGGGGTCATCACCACGGGGGCACGTACGTCCTCCGCGTTCGATGACGCCGTACTGTCTTCAAAGCTCTACGCCGACGGATTTCTTGCTTTGGCTGCCACCACGTTTGCCGCGGCGGAAGTCAACCTGCTCGCCGACACCGTCGGGCTGATTCGCTACAACGCCACGACCAAGGCGTTCGAGCAGAGCACGTCGGCTTCCGCCGGCGCGCGGGTCTGGACCCCGTTCGAGCCGTCCCGCTGGAGCGTCCTGGGCGCCGATATCTACCGCTCCTCGGGGCGCGTCACCATCGGCTCTTCCCTGCCAGGATCGCTGCTGACGCTGCGCGCGAACACCGACGATGGCTTAACTGTCACCAACAACACGCAGACCGGCGTCTATTTCGTCTCCTCCTACGGCGGCCCCACTATCGGCTCGACGACTAGCCATCCGCTCGTGTTCCTCACGAGCAATGCCGCCCGCGGCCGGATCACCGACTCCGGCAACTGGCTGATCGGCGCGAACACCGATGATGCCTCGGGCGCCCGGCTGCAGATTGCCGGTTTCGCGCGGGCCACGGTCGGGTTCACCACCCCGGCGACCAACACCGATGCCATCCAAGCGACCGTTGGCGGCGTCACCGCGCGGTTCCTGATCGGAACCCGGTCTCTGACGCTGGTGGGAGACACGTCCGTCAACGCAGGAGTTTCCAGCCTTGGCCAGGGGCGCATCTACTTCGACTCGACCGCCAACCGGTTCCGGATCTCAGAGAACGGCGGGGCGTTTCAAGACCTCACAGGAGCGGGGGTAACGAGCCTGACGGGAACGGGCAACCAGGTGAATGTTTCCGCCCCTACTGGCGCGGTGACCTTGAGCCTGCCGCAGAACATTCACACCGGGGCGCAACCGACCTTTGATGGTCTTTCGATCTCCACGTATCTTTACACGAGGGGCGGCGCTGGAGGGAATGGTTCGCAAACGCACCTCCCCCTAGCCGGAGGGGATGGACGCAACTACCTCCGGGGCGGTACGGTTCTGGCCGATGGAGGCGGAAACGTCCTCGTGGCCACCAACGTCGACGATGGCTCCGGGGCCCGGCTACAGGTCAATAGCTTTGTCCGGGCGATCAACGGCTTTGCCACGCCCTCCGCCAACACCGACGCGATCCAAGCGCCCTCTGGGGGCGTGACCGCGCGCTTCCTGATCGGGACCCGCTCTCTGACCCTGACCGCTGACACGGCCGCCAACGCAGGGCTGTCAGCCGCTGGCCAGGGGCGCATCTATTATGATGCGCCGGCCAACAAGTTCCGGGTTTCTGAAAACGGCGGTGCGTACGTGGACCTAGCCAGCGGGAACTACTGGCGACAGAACGCGTGGAGCCAGACCAACGCCGACGAGTGGCCCGTCTACTTGTTTATCGCTCAGTCCGGCCCTACCTGGGAAGACGGCTTCATTAAAGGCGCATCCGGTCGCTCCCAGCTTGGAGCGGTTAACGCAATCTGGGGACCCCATCTCGGCTTGGGTAACTCGTTTGGTATCTTTTCCTCCGGCTGGGACAACCTCTTTGAGGTGCGAGCCGGCTCAGGCAATGCTCGGATCAAGGGCACCGTCAGCGTCGGTGGCTCGGGTAACCCAGCGGTGCTCGGGGTTCTCGGCGGCGCGACGCAGGCTACCAGCCTGGCAACATCTCGTTCGCTGGCCGCCACCTCAATCCAAACGCTGAATACCTCGGGATGGCTCCTGACCACCTTCATGTCCGGCAACGCCCCGAGCATGCAGGTGGTCGATCAGGCGGGGACTTCGGCCGGAAACCTCAATGTGATGCCATATGGTGGCAATGTCCTGATCGGAACCACCGCGCAGGTGAACTTTCTCAGTGGGCTGCAAATCTCCAAAGGAGCAACCGAGCCGCAAGCCGAGGCCGGCTCCCTTCTGCTGACCGGAGCGACAACCGCCCACCGTCTGGCCATGGGCTACAGCAGCAACTATTCCGCAGCGTGGATCCAGAGCGTGCTGAATGGCGTAGCGCCAACCGCGCTGTTGCTCAACCCGCTGGGCGGCACTGTCGGCATCGGAACGCTGGCGGCGCAGGCGGCTCTTGATGTCGCCACGGGGGGCCTCCATGTCCGCGGCGTGCAATATGCAACCTCGGGCTCGGCGGTCGAGATCCAGAAAGTCACTTCCGCGATCGGAACCATCTCGATGATTGCCAACGGTTCAACCCGAGCGCTTGGTGACATGCGAATCTACGGCAGTCCGGTTTCGCTCTGGCCCGGAGGGCTCGTGGCTCTCACCGCCACCGCAGCCGGTAACATCGGGATCGGCACACCAGATCCTGCCGGAAAACTGCACATTGCCGGCACACCGCTCTCTATCAACACCATCTATCAGGACGGTGCGGACCGGCCCAGCCTGGGACTGACCGGTCATTATCCGCAACTCGTGCTGATGAGCCAGGTGGGTAATTCTAACCACGGCCCCACGATCATGCTGGGTAGCAAGAACAGCGGGGACAACAACAACAAACACTGGAGTATCGGCACCAGTGGGCAGGACAGCACGTTCCTGGATATCGGCTATCACTCGGGAGCGGATTTCAATCCCCATAGCGGAATCCGCAACTACAATGGCCTAACCTGCCTGACGCTTCTTAGTAGCGGCAATGTCCTCGTTGCCACCACGAGCGACGACGGCTCCGGAGCCAAGCTGCAGGTGAATAGCTTCGTCCGCGCGGCCAGCGGCTTTGCTACGCCCTCGGCCAACACGGACGCAATCCAGGCACCCACCGGTGGCATCACCGCGCGCTTCCTCATCGGCACGCGCTCCCTGACGCTGACCGCCGACAGTGCCGCCAACGCGGGCTTGTCCGCCGTGGGGCAAGGCCGCATCTACTTCGATGCGAGCGCAAACAGGTTCCGCGTCTCCGAGAACGGCGGGGCCTTCCAGGATCTTACCGGCGTTGGCGTGACCAGCCTCACCGGGACAGCGAATCAGATCAACGTGTCAGCCGCCACCGGAGCCGTCACGCTGAGCCTGCCGCAGAATCTTCATACCGGTGCTCAGCCGACCTTTGACGGGTTGACCATCAGCGGATGGGCTTACATCCGGGGTGGCAGCGCGGGTGGCGGCGCTCAAACCCACCTCCCGTGGACGGGCGATCTCCGAAACTACATCCGCGGAACGACCGTCATGGGGGACACCGGCGGAAACGTTCTGGTGGCAACCGCCGCCGATGATGGCTCCGGCGCGCGGCTGCAAATCAATGGCTTTGCTCGGGCCGTCACCGGTTTTGCTACGCCCTCCTCCGCTACGGACGCCATCCAGGCCACCGCGGGCGGCGTCACAGCCCGCTTCCTCATCGGGACCCGCTCGCTGACTCTGACCGCTGACACGGCCGCCAACGCGGGACTGTCCTCTGCCGGGCAGGGCCGGATCTTCTACGATTCAAGCACGAACAAATTCCGCGTCTCCGAAAACGGCGGCGCCTACGTGGACCTCGCCAGTGGGAACTACTGGCGGCAGAGCGCCTGGTCACTGGGCAACTTCGATGAGTGGCCCACCTACGTATTCGCCCGCGATGGCAGCGCGAACTGGGACGAGGGCATCATCAAGGGCGGCTCGAACCGCTCGAAGCTGGGAGCGGTGAATGCCATCTGGGGGCCGCACCTCGGCGCCAATAACTCCTTCGGCGTCTTCTCCACCGGCTGGGACAATCTGTTTGAAGTCCGCGGCGGCTCGGGCAATGTCGCCATCAAAGGCAGCGTCAGCATCGGAGGCTCGTCCAATCCGGCCGTCCTCGGGGTTCTGGGCGGGGCGACGCAGGCAACCAGCCTGGCTACCTCGCGCTCGCTGGCCGTCACCTCGATCCAAACGTTGAACACCTCGGGGTGGCTGCTCACCACTTTCATGTCCGGCAACTCGCCCAGCATGCAAGTCGTCGATCAGGCCGCCAGCGCCGCCGGCAACTTCAACCTCATGCCCTACGGCGGCAATGTGGGCATCGGCACGTCCTCGGCAGCCAACAACCGACTTCACATTGTCGGCGGCAGTCTCAGCGTCAACCCGGCCAACGCGGGCGAACATCACGCGGTGGGGGGAATCTCGATTGTGCACGGCGGCGCCTCGTTTGCCAACCGGGCTCTGCAGATTTACCCGGCCAGTGATAACAATCCTGGCTATGCCATCCAGGCCGCCCGCGCCTCCGGCAATTGGTTCTGGTGGACCTATGGAGTCAACACCGATAACTCGTTCCGCTTGGCGCGCGGAGCCGATAGCATTACCGGTAATGATTTCGTGATCACGGCGGGCGGCAACGTCGGCATTGGAACCGCTAGTCCAACGGCTAGCTCCACTAATACGGCCCGACTTGAGATCGTCGGTTCCACCCGGACAACGCTCCTCCATGGTCAGAACGCGTTGTTCATCCTACCGGCTGCCAACAACGGGGCGGCCAGCGGCGATGCTGGCCTCTATCTCTGGATCAGCGAGCCGTGGATCAGTTGGACTGGCGCCGCTATCGCCCGAAACATCACCAACGCCCCCAACCTGCCGCGCGTCAACCTGTCTTTGTCGGGCCAGATGATGCGCTTTGACGAAGGAACCGGTATCCTCTTTACCTCGGAGTCGGTCGCCGGCAACCGCTACTATCCCCTGACCATGGTGGAAGATCGCGTCCTGGTGGCCACCCAGAGCGATAACGGTTCCGGCGCCAAGCTGCAGGTGGCTGGAGGCGTGACTGCCGCTCCTTTCAACTCAACGGCCACTGGCGGCGCCATCGCGTTTCAAACCTCAAACTCGAACTTCCAGGTCGATGGCAACGGGAACATTAGCGGATCGGGCTCGGCGAACCTGGCCCAGGGGTTCCGCATCGCGGGAATATCCGTACTGGACAGCAGTCGCAACGCGGTCAACCTGGCCAGCGCCACAGCCTCCGGCGTCTTTCAGAGCCAAGCCACCGGCGGCAACATCGCCTTCCAGACCACCAACTTCGCCTTTCAGGTCGACGGCAACGGCAACATCAGCGGATCCGGCTCCGCCAACCTGTCCCAGGGGTTCCGCATCGGCGGCACCTTCGTCATCGACTCAAGCCGCAACGCCACGAACCTGGCCAGCGCGACCGCCGCGGGTGTCTTCCAGAGCCAGGCCAGCGGCGGCAACATCGCCTTCCAAACCACGAACTTCAACTTCCAGGTCAACGGTAACGGAGTCGTCTCTTCGGCCGGCGGCATCAACGTGTCCGGCGTCACCTGCATCAACACCTCGCGCCAGTTTGTTGGCTACGGCGTCGATGTCAGTTATTTCGGGGTCTCCGCGGGCGGCTACAACGTCTTCGGCGGCTACGTCGGCCAGACGTGGAATGTCTCCGGTTCGTTCACGATCAACGGCGCCTTCTACGGCACGCTGGTCTTCCGCGGCGGCATCCTCGTGAGCGCCTTCTAGGCCGCCAAGCGCCAAGGCTTTCTGAACCTTTCGGGCCGGCAGCAGTCCCGCCGGTCCGCCATGCAACGTGGCCATCCACGGCCCTGAACCAAGGAGCAAACATGTACTT
>VFZP01000191.1 GCA_016871115.1 Acidobacteriota bacterium | reverse complement strand
CGTGAACGTGGTCACCAACAGCTTTGACGCCGAGCAGGGTCTCGCCGGTGGCTCCGCGGTGAACGTGCAGATCAAGAGTGGCACCAATCAACTCCACGGCTCCGTCTTCGAGTTCCACAACAACCAGCACCTGCAGGCCAACCGCTACTTCAATCCCCTCGGTCAAAGACCCAAGGCCATCTTCAACCAGTTCGGCGGCACCATCGGCGGACCCATCAAGCGCGACAAGCTGTTCTACTTCGTCAGCTACGAAGCGTCGCTGGACCGCAAGGTGGCCGACGCCTTCGGCACCGTCCCTACCGCCGAGATCCGCGCCGGCAACATGTCCGCCTCGCAAAACCAGATCTACGATCCCACCAGTGGCACGGCCACAGGCACAGGCCGCATGCCTTACCCCGACAAGCGCGTCCCGGCTTCGCTCTTCGATCCCACCATCCAGAAGCTCGTGCAACTGACGCCTCAGCCCACCCTGCCTGGCATTGCCAACAACTTCTACCGCAACTGGCCTGAAACGTTCGATCGCCACACCATCGATTCCAAAGTCAACTGGAACGTCAACTCGCGGCTGAACGTCTACGGCCGTCTCAGCACACTGCGCTACGAGAACAAGACCGATCTGCTCCTGGGCGACCTCGGCGGAAGCCGCAAGTTTGCCAACGGCCACACCTACTCCACCACCTTCGCCGGCACGTATACGTTGTCGCCGACCTTCATCGTGGACGCCAACTTCGGCTGGAACCTGCTCGACACCTCGGCACTGCAGAACCGCATCGATGAGAAGCTCGGCCTTGAATTCCTCGGTATCCCCGGTACGAACGGCCCGCGGCGCGTGCAGGGCGGCTGGCCCGAGTTCAACATCACCAACTACACCGTGGTCGGCTCCAGCGGCGGCGTCACTCCCATCATCTGGCACGACCCGGCCTGGCAGTACACCGCCAACGCCAACTGGCTTCGCGGCGCCCACAACGTGCGCTTCGGCTTTGACGCATCACGCCAGCACATGAACCACGTCACTCATGAACTGGTGGGCGCATCCGGCGCGCCCATGGGCGGCTTCTCGTTCTCCGGCGGCGTCACCGCGCTCAACGGCGGCCCGGCGCCGAACCAGTTCAACAGCTACGCGCAGTTCCTCATGGGCATCGCCACCGGCGTCAACAAGATCTTCATGCTGCCGGACCGGGTAAGCACGCGCGCCTGGCTGCAGAGCCTCTACATTCGCGACCAGTGGCAGGTCAGCCGCCGCCTCACGCTCTCTTACGGCACGCGCTGGGAACACATCCCCATGCCCACGCGAGAAGACCGCGGCATCGAACGCTACAACTGGCGGACCAACAAGATGCTCATCTGCGGCGCCGGCAACACCCCGCGTGATTGCGGAGTGGAGACCAGCAATCGCCTCTTCGCACCCCGCATCGGCTTCGCCTTCCGCGCCTCCGATAGTTTCGTGATCCGCTCAGGCTACGGCATCAGCATCGATCCTTATTCGCTCGCCCGGCCCATGCGGACCAACTACCCCGTCGTCACCGGACTCAACATCACGCCGCCCAACGCATTCACCGCTTCAGGCCGCGTCCGCGACGGCATCCCGGCTATCCCGGCGCCCAATATTTCGAGCGGCGTCATCGACATCCCGAACTTCGTCGTCGCCTTCACGCTGCCCGACAAGTTCCCGCGCGGCTACGTCCAGTCGTGGAACTTCACCATGCAGAAGCAACTGAAGTGGGGCTGGACCGGGCAAGCCGGATACGTCGCAACGCGCCAGGTGCGCCAACTCGGCTACGTTGAGATGAACTACGGAAAGCCGGGCCGCGGTCAGGCCGGCCAGCCGTTCTTCCAGCAGTTCGGACGTCCGGCGTCCACGCAGATCACGGCGCCCACCGGCGGTTCCAACTACAACGCGCTGCAGGCGAACCTCGAACGCCGTTTCGCCGCCGGATATCAGGTGGAAGCCAGCTACACGTTCTCCAAATCGCGCGGCATCTGCTGCAACGATCGCAGCGATCTGCAGCCGGCCATCAACGATCCCGAGTTCTACCGCCTCAACCGGTCCGTGAATGGGTTTGACCGCCCGCACAATTTCGTCGTCACCGGCATGGCCGAACTGCCCTTCGGCAAGGGCAAGCGCTGGGCCTCGTCCGGCGGCGCAGCTTCCTGGATCGCCGGCGGATGGCGGCTCAACGGCATCTTCAGCACCTTCTCCGGATTGCCGTTCAGCGTGCTCTCGGCCAACACCAGCCTCAATGCGCCGTTCAACACGCAACGGGCCGACCAGGTGAAATCGGTGGTCTCCAGAGTCGGCGGCGTCGGCCGCGGCTCGTCGTTCTTCGATCCTTTTGCCTACGCTCCCGTGACGCAGGCGCGCTACGGCACCGCCGGCTTCAACTCGTTGCGCGGCCCCGGCCTAGTCAACGTCGACTTCGGCCTCGCCCGCGATTTCGCCATCAACGAACAGTGGCGTATTCAGTTCCGCGCCGAAGCATTCAACGCCACCAACACGCCGCACTTTGGAAACCCCGGTGCCAACGTATCCAACCTGCAGTTGAATCCCGATGGCACCATCCGCAACCTGGGCGGCTTCACCGAAATCACCAACGTCCGCGCCAACGCGCGGGAAGGCGTGGACGAACGCGTGTTCCGCCTCGGGCTTCGTCTGAGCTTCTAGTGAGGAGAAGAATCGCAACCATGGAACGTAGAACCTTCTTGCCCGCCGCGCTCGCCGCCGCCGCCGCAACCGCCCCACGGCGCGCCACCGCCGCCTCCGACAAGATCACCATCGCGTTGATGGGCGTGCGCGGACGCGGACGCGGTCTCACCGCCGCGTTCTGCGCGCAGACGGACGTCAACGTCGCCTACGTGTGTGACGTGGATGAGAATGTGGTGGAGGCGGCTTACAAACTCATCGAAGGCTCCGGCCGCAAGCGCCCGCCGCTGGTGGCGGACCTGCGGCGGTGCCTGGACGACAAGAGCGTGGACGCCATCGTCATGGGCACACCGCTCCACTGGCACGCACCGGGCACCATCCTCGCTTGCGGCGCCGGAAAAGACGTCTACGTCGAGAAGCCCTGCTCGCACAACCTCCGCGAAGGCCGCCTGATGGTGGAGGCCGCGCGCCGCAACAAGCGTATCGTGCAGGTAGGCTCTCAATTGCCCAGCCTTCCCTGCACGCAGGCCTTTCATGACTACGTGCAATCCGGCAAGCTCGGACGCGTGCTGATGGCCAAGGTGTGGAATGTGCAGATGCGCCGCAACATCGGGCACAAACAGGACCAGAGGGTCCCGTCGGGCGTCGACTATGAAACCTGGACAGGCCCGCTGCCAAAAATGCCGTTCAATTTGAACCGCTATCACTCCACCGTGAACTGGCACTGGCACTATGGCGCTGGCGACATCGGCAACGATGGCGTCCATGAACTGGATATCGCCCGCCGCGCTCTTGGGGTGGAACTGCCTACCGTCGTCAGCGGCATGGGCCGCAAGATGTACTTTGACGACGATCAACAAACGCCGGACACGATGAGCATCAACTACGAGTTCGCCGGCGGCCCGGTGATGTTCTATGAGCAGCGCCTGTGGAATCCGTACGGCATGGAGGGCTGCGACAACGGGGTGGCTGTGTACGGCGACAAAGGCGTGGCGCAGTTCGGCAGATTCCGCGGCCGCAACTGGGGCTATCGTGTGCTGGACGACGCCGGCAAGGAAATCCACTGGGAGGAGCACGACAAGTCCTCCCTCGACACGCCGCACGCCCGCAATTTCCTCGACTGCATGCGCAGCCGCAAGCGGCCCAAAGTCGAGATCGAAGAAGGCCACTGGGCGTCGTCACTGGCGCACCTGGGCAACATCGTCGCGCGGACCGGACGGACGATTCGCTTTGATCCGAAGACGGAAAAAGTGGTGAACGACACCGAGGCGAACAAATTGGTGCGCCGCGAGTACCGCACGCACTGGTCGACACCGAAAGGCGCCTAACATGTACACCGCTGTAGCGTTACTCGCGTTCGCCACTCCAGCTCTCCTGCTGGCGGCGGATCCGGATGGATGGAAGGTGAGCCGCGACTTGGCCTATGTGTCCTACGGAGCGGAGCGCCAGACGCTCGACCTCTATGTGCCTTCGGGCGCGGGGCCATTTCCGTTGGTGATTTGGATCCACGGGGGCGCGTGGAAGACGGGGAGCAAGGCCGACCCGCGCGCGCTGCGACTGCTCGCCGGCGAGCGCTATGCGATTGCCTCGCTGAATTACCGGCTCAGCCACCAGGCGAAGTTCCCGGCGCAGATTGAAGACTGCAAGGCCGCGGTGCGCTGGCTGCGAGCCAACGCTGCCAAGTACTCTCTCGACCCGGCCCGCTTTGCCGCCTGGGGCGCCTCGGCGGGCGGACACCTCGCGGCGCTACTCGGAACGGCCGGCGACAAGTTCGACCTCGGCGAGCACACCGGCAAGTCGAGCCGCGTCCAGGCGGTGGTCGACTACTTCGGCCCAACGGACTTCCTCCGGATGGATGCGCATGCGCTGCCGTCCGCGCCGTTCAAGCACAATGCGATCGATTCGCCGGAGTCGCTCCTGGTGGGCGGTCCGCTGCTTGAAAACGATCTAGTGGCCGCGCGCGCCAATCCGGCAACCTATGCCTCGAAGGACGACCCGCCGTTTTTGATCGTGCATGGAGATCAGGATCCGCTCGTGCCGTTGGATCAGAGCAAGGTGCTTGAGTCGGCGCTTGGAAAGGCGGGCGTGCCCGTTTCGCTCTACGTGGTGGCTGGCGCCGGACACGGACAGGGCTTCGAGAAGGACCCGAAGATCGTTCCGATGGTGAAGGAATTCCTGGGCCGCGCGCTGCGGCCGAGATAGCGGCGTCACGCCGCGCTTTCATGATAGGAATAACGGTCGCTATGAACAGAAGAGAACTGCTCACTGGAATCGGCGCCGCTGCCACCGCCTTGGTCCCGCAAGCCCCGGCCCAATCGAAAGTCATCAAGTATTGCCGCTTCAAGAACGGCAACACCGTCGCGCACGGGATCGTCGATGGCGACACTGTGCGGCAGTTGAGCGGGGACCTGTTTGCCAATCCCAAGGAGACGGGCGCCAAGCATAAACTGTCCGAAGTGAAGCTGCTGTATCCGGTCGAAAAGCCGACCAAGATCCTTGCGCTCGCGGGGAACTACAGGAGTCCTCTCGGCAAGGCCGCGCCCAGGCCAAATCCAGAGCCATTCTACAAGCCCCCGAGTTGTTTACAGAATCCCGGGGACCCGATCGTTTTTCCGCCGGGCGCCACGAACGTCCACTACCAATGCGAACTCGTGATCGTCATCGGCAAGACGGCCAGACAAATCACTGAGGCTCAGGCTAAGGATTACATTTTCGGAGTGACCTGCGGCAACGACGTTTCCGAGCGGATTTGGCAGAACGACCCGAAGATAAAGTATGTCCAGTGGTGGCGGGCCAAGGGCGCCGATACGTTTGGCCCGGAGGGGCCGGTGATCGCGCGTGGAATCGACTACGGCAACCTGCACATCATGACCCGCTTGAACGGAAAGGTGATGCAGGATCAGAACACGTAGCATCTGGTTCACAACTGTGAGAAAGTGGTGAGCTTCATCAGCCAGTCGACGACGCTGTTGCCCGGCGATTTGATCCTCACCGGCACCGGCGGCACCACCACGGCCATGAAGCGCGGCGACGTTGTCGAAGTGGAGATCGTAGGGATCGGGATTCTTCGCAACCCGGTCGCGTAGTAGTACCTAAAAGCCGGCGGCGGTGGCGGCTCCGGAAGTGCCGCGATGGAACATCCGATGGTGCAGTGAAAGCATGTCCAGTCCGAAGTCACCCTTCCAATCGCGCCACACCGAATGGCTGTGATTGGCGTAGTTCTGCGTGTTGTTGAACTCGATCAGGAATTTGGGGCTCTGCACCCGGTAGTAGACTCCCTCGCGGTGCCGGTAGCCCGTGGTGGGACGTCCCATCTCGGGCGTGCGGATGGGCGGCCGCTCGGTGGTTCCCGCCCAGGCGAAGAAAAGTTTGTCGAGCGGCGCGCGCCGCGCTTGGTCGCGGCGCTGTGCGGCCAGGGGCTCGGCGATGTTGTTGGCGTATTCGGCGATGACTTCGTTCAGGAGCGCGCGCTGCTTCGCGTTCAAAGCCGACGCCGGAATGCCCACCGGCGAAGCCTCAAGCCTCGCGCGCACGGTGCCCATCGTCATAATGTCGAACGGAGCCACTTCGTCGTAGATCCCGCGCTTTCGCTGCCTGGCATCGAGAGATTGAACGAGCTGACGCGCGAGATCCTCCTCGCGGTCAAGCGGCCGCAGGCCCTTGTGCGGCGGCAGCGGAACCTCGTGCGGGTTGGCCCCGAAGAACGTTGGGCTTGCTGAAACCACCTTGCCGTCGCGCAGCGTGAAGTTGAGGACCACATGATGGCCTTCCACGCGCCAAGCCCAGGTTCCGGTGGATCCGGGTGACCCGAAGATGGAAAAGTGATAGCGCTCGGCATCACGATGACCGGTCGTGTCAGCCTCGATCACGCGCACGATCTCCTCGATGCTCATGATCGTCGTGGTCTTGATGAAGCCCGCTTGGCTGAGTCCGGATGACATCAGGGCATAAGCGAGGTGGCGCTGCTTCGGATCCATCTCCTTGAACATGATGCCCTGGCGGTCTCGCCCGTACTCCGACTTGAATCCTCGCTCCGGGAAGTAGTGCCACTGCACGCGCTCCTTGCTGTCCAGCGGGAAGACGGTGCCGGCCTTCTGCGCCGGGGTGAGCGAATCGACGAAGTGTGACGCGGTTGCCACCATCAGGGCCGCGGGCTGGTTCGCTGAATTCGATATAGCCAGCGCGGCACAGAAGGCAGCGCCAGCGGCGAGGCGCGGAAACTTGGACGTCATGGCTAGCTATCGTATCGCATATCTGCGGCGGCTTCAGGTGCAGACATCAAAAAGTGTAGACGCCAAACAGCATGCCCAGAAATTCGTTCCGCCGATCGCACGGCATCGTCTTGGTCGAATACACCAACCAATTGCGCGGCGAGGGGCGCAGCGGCAACACGAAGCCGCCGCGGCCAGAGTTGGTGGTGGCGGGCGCGATGTGCACCGGGGTGGTTTCCCCGGCTAGCGGCGGCGATCGCCGTAGTTGCTGACGCCGGTAGTACTCGAAGGTGTGGACGGGAATGCCGCACTGTTCGCTGAATTCGCGTTGCGTCAGGCCGCTGCGCTCCCATTCGGCTAAAAGCGCGCGGCGCTCCTCGAAGGTTGCTCGCGCTGGTTTGGTGTGGCTAGTCTAGTCATGGTGCTGCTATCTCAGCAGCCCGGGCGCTCGGTCCTCAACAGGGGTTCGCCGGACGCATACGAATGAGGGACAGCGGCCCCTGCGCGGGCTTGTCCGCGGTGTGGGGCCCGGGTCCTCGGCTGCCCCTCCGCCGGCACGCGAAAACGCTGCCTACAACCGCCAAGCCGCCAAGGCCGACTATCAACGGCCCGACACCGTGCCGTTTCCATCCAACAATACTTACTCGCGCGCCCGCGCCGGCCTAGGCAAGGCACTGTTTTTCGACCCGCGCCTGTCATCTTCCGGCGCCATCTCATGCGCCTCCTGCCATCGCCCGCAGTTTGCCTGGAGCGACAGCGCGCCCACCTCCTCCGGCGTGCCCGGCATGCCGCTCAAGCGCCGCTCACCAACCATCCTCAACATGGCTTGGGCCGCCGCGCTGTTCTGGGACGGGCGCGCCGCCTGGCTCGAAGAGCAGGCGCTCGGGCCCATCCAGGCGGATGTGGAGATGAACATGCCGCTTGAAAAGGCCATCGCCGTCATCGCGGCCATTCCCGGCTACCAGCCGCTGTTCGCCAAAGCCTATCCGGGCGAGAAGATCGCCGGCGAGACGGTGGGCAAAGCCATCGCGACGTTTGAACGCACGGTGGCGTCCGGCATGTCGCCGTTTGACGAATGGATCCTCGGCGACGAAAGCGCGCAGTCGGACTCGGCCAAGCGCGGCTTTGACCTTTTCAAGACCAAGGCCCTGTGCGCCAAATGCCACTCGGGCTGGAACTTCACCGACAACAGTGTTCACGACCTGGGCTTTGTCACCCAAGACCGCGGCCGCGGGAAACTGCTGCCGCAGATTGAAGCCGCGCAGTTTGGCTTCAAGACGCCCACGCTGCGTAACATCGCTCAACGCGCGCCGTACTTCCACGACGGCGCGGTGCGCACGCTCGAGGAAGTGGTGGACCACTATGACAAAGGCCCGTGGCAAAATCGCCCCAGCCTCGCCTAGGAGATGCACAAGCTGAACCTCACGCCGGCGGAAAAGCGCGACCTTGTGGAATTCATGAAAACCCTGACGGGCGTGGACGAACCGATCTCGTTGCCCGTACTGCCCAATTGATACTTGCGGAGAAAGAAGCGCCATGTTAAAACTCCGGACCATCCTGGCCGTTGCGGCACTCAGCGTTTCAACCGCCGCCTTGCTGTGGGGCCGCAGCTACATCATTGTCCAGCAGGACAAGACCTTTGAGATTGACAAGGTCACCATCCGCCCCGGTGACAAAGTCGTCTTCCAGAACCACGACGACTTCACCCACAACGTCTACTCGCCCACCAAGGGCAATGAGTTCAACATCAACGTGCAGCGCCCTGGCGGTTCCACCGGCGTTACGTTCTGGACCGAGGGTGAAGTGGAAGTGCGTTGCGCTATCCACCCGAGGATGAAGATGAAGAACGTATTGATCGAGTCCACCGCACGGCGGCAACAGGCGTTGGGGTTCGTGCGCCCGCTACTGGAGCTGGAGCGCCAGATCTCGGTACATCGCATGGCGGCGCTACTGGCCTTGCGCGGCGACGGCGGAACCGATCAGGTGCGCAGCGCGCAGGCCGCCGTCGAGGCCGAGCTCACCGCCGCGGTGGAAGCACAGGATGCATCGGGCGATCAGTTCGGCACGGCGGCGTCGCTGACGGAGATCCGCGAAGGCTGGGGCGGCAATCTGAAGGTGAATTGGAACACCGGCGCCAACGCGGCGCTTTCACTCGACGTGCACACTCTTTTGCTGGCGCAGGTCAGTGACGCTATCAACATGATCTCGCGGAGCGGCGCGGCGAGCGCTCCAGCCGCGGCCGGCCGACTTGACCGGAGCCTGGCCTTCACGCTGCCCGCCAGCGTAGAGAGCCTGGGCCAGCTTGGCGCCTTCGGCGTGTTACTGGGCCGGGCAAACGCCGCGCCGTCGGTTGAGCAGTGGGACCAACTGGCGGTGCTCTTGCAAGAGGCCCGTCGCTCGAACGATGTGTTGCGAGCCGCCGTGGTAGGGATGGGCAGATCATCGGCCTCCCCGGCTGAGCGCACCATCCGGGCCGCCGCCACGCAGGCGATGGAATCGGCGGACGCTTTTCTCGAGGCAGCGCAGGACGGCATAGGTAGCCGCGATCAGTTTCGCGTCGATGCGGGCACGTTCCGCGCGCAGTCCGACCGCGCCGCCTCCGACGCAACCGCGCTTCAGAGCCGCCTCGCGGAGGCGCTCAACTCGGAACTTGGAGGCGCGCTCGGCAGCCTGCGGCTGGATCGCAATGCCGAATTGGCGGCCGTGGTACTGCTGCTCGGGCTCGCGCTCGGGCTTGGCTACATGATGGCCGACGGCGTGCACCGCCAGGTACGCTCGGTGGCTTCGGTGTTTGTCCGCATCAAGAATGGCGATGCAGGTGCGCGCGCCGCCGTCATCAGCTGCGACGAACTCGGCGAGTTCGCGGCATCGCTGAATCTGGTGCTCGACAACGCCGTGGCGCTCGGCCAATCGCGCGCCGAACGCAATGCGATGCAGGCCGATATCCAGCGCTTGCTGGAAAAAATGGAAGGCGTGGTGCAAGGCGACCTGACGCAGGAAGCAGAAGCCGGCGGCGGTCCCACGGCGGCCATTGCCCGATCGTTCAACGTCATGCTGGTGGAACTGCGCGGGCTGATCAATCGCGTGCAGCAATCCACGTCAGCCGTGAATGCCGCCGCCGAGTCGGCCGGTCAAGCCGGCGGACGGCTGGTGGAAGGCACCGAGAGCCAGTCACGCCAATTGGCTAAAGCCACCGCGGCTGTCGATCAAGTTTTGCAGTCGATTCAACACGTGACGCACCAGGCCGCAACCGCCGCGCAGATTGCCCAGGATGCGCTGCGGAACGCGCGTCTCGGCGCCGCGTCGGCTGAGCAAACCATCGAGGGCATGGGCGAAGTGAAGCGCCAGGTGACATCGATGCAACAACTCGTGGAGGACCTCGGCGCGAGCCTGGTGCAGGTGGGCGACATCACGCAGATGATCGCCGATACCTCCAAGCGCACCTCGGTGCTGGCGCTCAGCGCTTCGATTCAGGCGGCCGTGGCCGGCCAGTCCGGCAAGGGCTTCGGTGTCGTCGCCGAGCAGGTGGAATAACTCGCCTCGCGCTCGTCGGACGCCGTCCGCCGGGTGGCCACGCTGACCAAGTCGATTCAGGCGGCCACCGGTAGCGTAGTCGAAGCGCTCGACGGCGCGACGCGTCAAGTATCGGCGGGTGAAGAGCTCGCCGTCGAAGCCCGCGCTCGCCTGGCGGATATTGAAGCAGTGTCGACCTGGCTCAACAGCGTGGTCGGCGCCATTCTCACGGCGTGCCATCAGCAAAGCGCGAGTTCGGAGTCGATCGCCAAGTCGATGGGTGAGATGTCGCGCGAAGCCAAATACGCCCGCACCACGGCGGAAGCCGCCACGGGCTCCATCGAGCAACTTGCCAATCTCGTCGAAGAACTACGCGGCTCGGTGTTGCGCTTCCGCCTGCCGGCGTAACTGCCCGCTAGGACGCCATAAAGCCGAGCGCCGGGCAGGGAAGTTGCGTGAGGTTGGGGAGTACCTCAGCCAGATCCGAGGCGTTCACTCCGAACCAGGCAGCCAGCGTGGCGGCGTACTGATCCGTGGAGGTGGACGGGATCCACAAGCCGCGGTCGCCCACGTCCTCAGGCCCGCGGATGGCTGCCCCAGGCGTGGTAGCTGCCGCGGTTGTCGAAGGATCGAAGGTACGCCCGAACTCCGACTCGGTAAAAGTGGTCACGGAATTCGGTGGCTTGGTAGAACGCCGCCAGGGCGGGGCTCAACTCGTTGAGGCGCTCATCGAGCAGTGGCAGCAGGTTCAGCAGGTTGGAGTGGTTGTCATAGCCGCCGTGCGAAACGAAGAACGCCTGACGCCTCAGACCAGCCAGCAGGGTGAGTAACTGCGCTACTTGCTTCAGTTGATTGCCGAGGCCTGTTTCCGGGAATACGGTCTTCAGCGGCGGCGCGGTGGCAAACAGACGCCGTATCTCGGCGGCGTTGCGAATTCCGGTGCCCACCACTCCGCACAGGGCACTGACGAGCGCCACGCCGTTGTCGATGCCTAATGTGTTGCAAGGAGTAAGAACCTTAGGCTGCCTGGTTTCTGAAAGGAGGGCGCACTATGTCACACGATCCTGCTCGCGGTTGGCAAAACAAGAACAGGATGGCCGCTGAGCGGGTCCTGCTGCAACTGGTCGCGCACCAGGCCGTAGAGTCCGTTGAAGCCTTTGCGCAGATCCACCGCCGCCACCGCCAAGT
>VFZP01000190.1 GCA_016871115.1 Acidobacteriota bacterium | reverse complement strand
CACGTTGAAATAGAGCGGATATGCGGTGCCGAGGGTAAGATCCGTGGTCTTCACCGCCCAGTCGTTGTAGTGCCCGCTTGAGATCACTACCTTGAAGCGCGGCTCGGCCGGAGCAGTCCACAGCGCTGTGTATCCTCCATACGATAAACCGTAGAACGCAAATCGGGCGGAATCGACATAGTCGAGCGTGGTGAGGTAATCCAGCACGCGCCCGAATTTGCGCGCATCCATGCCTGCCGGAATCATTCCCACCGGATGGCAACGGCGAATGAGCTTGGTGCGTTCCACATTGTCCTGGGTCGCGATCATTGGCGCGAACACGATGTAGCCGCGTTTGGCAAGCTGCCAGCCGAACCGGCGGTACACCGCATCCGCCTTCTCATTCGGCGCCACTCCCAACGAGTCCTCCGGCTTGCCCGCCAGTCCGTGTTGAACCATTACCACGGGACGCTTCTGCCCGGCTTGAATCGACTTGGGCACCAACAGAATTCCGTACGCATGCACGCCCTCATAAACGCGCAGCGAGAGCCGCCACCCGCGAAACTCCGGCTCATCGTAGACAAGAACGCTACGCGCCGCGAGCGGCTCAACGGGCGCTGGATACCGCCCGATCATGTCGAAGTAAGCCTCCCGCTGCGGCTCGATGGATCGCTCATAGGCGGCGGGCGATGAGTAGTCGCGCTTCCACACGCTCGCCCGGACTCGATCGTCTTCAATCGCGCGGTTGCGGAAGTACGCTTGCCACTGGGCGAACTGGTGGTTCGCCATTCGGCTCAACTCAATCGGATCCACCGGATACACGGACGGATTCGCCGCCCCACCAACCGCCGGCGCGTTCTGAAATCTCGACCCCGAGAACGCCCGCAGGTCCTCGTTCCGGAAGTAGCGCCTGAAGCTCCAAAGAATGCGATCCTCGGGCTGATCCCAATCCGGCCGCGAATCATCGAGGAAACCTTCGCTGATGACCGGATCGAGTTGCACGTCGAGAGCGCCCGCAATCAGCGCGGTCAATCCCCCCTGCCCCTTGCCCCAAACGCCGATACGTTTCACGCCGCCTCGACCGGCCAGCCACTGGCGCGCGAGCATCACCTGCTGCGCCTCAACGCCGATCAGGTGACGGCCGGTCTGATACGCGAGCCGCATGAGCCACTGGCGATCCTCAAGCCACGGCTGCGAGAACGCGCGCCGTTGGGTGAACAGCGGCAGGTAGACCAGCTTCCCGGCTTTCGCCATCCGGTAGGCGAACAGGGCTTTGGCCGCACTCTCCTCCGCGTCGGCAACCGCGATCATCGCCTCTTGCGGCGCGGCGGCAGTGTTGCCCGGCTCAAGCAGAACACCGTACTGCCGGACCACCGACGCCGATGACCCCGCTGTGGGCCCAATGGTGCCGATGCGCGCCATGGGCCACTCCACGAGGCTTACCTTCACCCCGTCCGCGGTGACGCCCTGCTGCCGTTGCTCCACCTTTCCAATCGAGAAGGAATCCACCACACCGGTCAACTCCCGCAGCTTGGCCACCGCCGCGTCGCCCGATAGCGGACGATCAGCGTAGCGGTGTTGCTTCTCATAGAAGGCGCGCAGTTCGGCATACTGCTCGGCCGCGATGTCGGCGGGAAACTCCCACCGCTCGGTGCCGGGCAGGAGCATCGCCTGTTGCGCCCAACCAGCGGCGGCCGCCAGGGAGGCGGAACAGCACCACGTTGCCAATGGCCTCAGTTGCGCTAGAGTGATCATTTCGAGATAGTGTGTCACATGATTCCGTGGATGTTCGCCTGGGCTGCCGCGGCGGCGGGCGCACCGTGGGTGCCGCCGTCCTTTGAGATCCCGCGCGCAGGCACGCCGATCCGGATTGACGGGAAACTGGATGAGGCTGCATGGGCCGCCGCACCGTCGTTCCGGCTGGAAGAGTTCCCGTGGTGGAAAAGTGGCGCGAAGGAAAGCACCGTAGTCAAGCTGCTCTGGGACGACAGCAACCTCTATGTCGCGCACATCAACGAAGACTCGCACATTTCGGCCCGGTACACCGAACGGGACGGCAAGATCCCGGATGACGACTGCTTTGAAGTGATGTTGATGCCGGACCCCGCGCGTCCCGAGCGTTACTTCAATATCGAGTGGAATCTCCTCGGCGGGCTAGCCGACAACTTCCGCCCGAACGGCCCCAAAGCGCCTCGTGCTCCGCGCTGGGATGCCGAGGGTGTCGAACGGAAAGGCAGCCACTCGGGCACTCCGAACCAACACGGCGACCGGGATGCCTGGTGGTTGATGGAGGTGGCGATTCCGTTCAGGAACTTTGCCGGACATGCCGCCGCCATCACTCCCAAGGCCGGTTCGCACTGGCTCGGCAACTTCAATCGGCATGGCGGAGAAGTCAATCGCCAGTACGCCCAGTGGTCTGCGGGCGACACGCCGGAGCCCTCGTTTCACACGCCGCATCGTTTTGGCAAGCTCGTGTTCTCGGCGAAAGTGAGCCCGTTCTGATCTCGATGCCGCGCTGGTTTGCCGCCTTGCTGTTTGCTCAGGTGTTGCGGGCCCAAGGTCTGACGCCCGCGCAGGCCGAAGCCCGAATGAAGCCGCTCGACGGGTTCAAAGTGCAACTGGCCGCCAGCGAACCGGAGATCCGCCAGCCGATTCTCGTCAAGTTCGACGACCGCGGCCGGCTCTGGGTGATCCAATATCTGCAATACCCCAATCCAGCCGGGCTCAGGCGCGTCTCGGTGGACCGCTACTCACGCACTACCTACGACCGCGTTCCCGACCCGCCGCCGCGCGGCCCCCGTGGCGCGGACCGCATCACGATTATTGAGGACACCGACGGCGATGGGCGCGGCGACAAGTTCAAAGACTTCGTCTCCGGACTCAACCTGGCCACCGGGCTCGCGATCGGACACGGCGGCGTGTTCGTACTGCAGGTGCCCTATCTCCTCTTCTATCCGGACCGGAATCGCGATGACGTTCCGGACTCCGGCCCCGAAGTCTTGCTCTCAGGCTTCGGAATGGAGGACGCGCAATCGTTGGCGAATCATCTCACCTGGGGTCCCGACGGCTGGCTGTATGGGTTGAACGGCTCCACCGCCACGTGTCGCATCAAGGGCATCGAATTTCAGCAGGGCGTCTGGCGCTATCACCCGATCACCCGCGAGTTCGAGTTGTTCGCCGAAGGCGGCGGCAACATTTACGGCCTCGCGTTTGACGCTGTCGGGAACCTGTTCTACAGCTCCAACGGCTCATCGCTTTTCTGGCACGCGGTCCAGGGCGCGTACTATCAGAAGTCTTTCGGAAAACACGGCCCGCTGCACAACCCGTACGCCTACGGCTATTTTCCGCACGTGAAGCACAACGGCGTACCCGGCGGTCACGTCGTTTTGGGTGGCCTCATCTACTCGGGTACGTCGTTTCCCGAGAGCTTCCGCGAGACGTTCCTCGGCGGCAATTTTCTCGGACGTTCAGCCGCGTGGTGGAGCATCGCGCCTCGCGGATCGACGGTGGAGGCCAAGTTCGGCGGTCTGCTGTTTGACGCCCAGGACACGTGGTTTTGCCCCACCGATCTCGCGCAGGCTCCCGACGGCTCGGTTTACGTCTGCGACTTCCACGACGAGCGAACGGCGCATCCCGATCCAGACGCCCCGTGGGACCGGTCGAGTGGCAGGGTCTACCGGTTGACCTACGGTGGCGGCACAAAACCGGCAGCGCCGTTCCGGGACGACCTCGCGGCCCGATCAAGCCTCGAGTTGGTAAACAGTCTCACCAGCCGCAATCGCTGGTTCGCCGACCAGGCGCGGGTCATTCTCGCTGCGCGCCGCGATCCTTCCGTGCTGCCCCCGCTGAGAAGCATGGCCCTTTCGGCCGCCGGCGGGTTGCAGGGCCTTTGGGGACTCCACGTATCGGGAGGCTTGGACGATACCACCGCCCTCCAAACGCTGTCACACCCCAACGAGCATGCGCGCGCGTGGACCGCCAGGCTCCTCGGAGACCGCAAACGCGTTGCGCCGGCCGTGGCAGCGCGCCTTGCGCAACTGGCGGCCTCCGATCCGAGTGTCGCCGTACGGGCGCAGCTCGCCGCAACCGCACGGCGGCTCCGGGCAAAAGACGCGTTGCCCATTCTCGAAGGTCTCTGGCGCCAAGACCGCGATCTCGACGACCCGCACATACCCATGCTCATCTGGTGGGCCCTGGAAACACACGCGGTCCCTTCGCGCGATGCGGTGCTGACGTCATTCGCCAAACCCATCGAGTCGAGGCTGCGCGGCCACACCCAAAGCTTCCTCGTCCGGCGCTACGCGGCCGAGGGCACGCCGCAGGGATACAGTTCCGCCGAGCGGCTGCTCACTCCCGCAACGCTCGGCGCGCTCGAACAAGGCCTCGCCGAGCGCTCCGGATATGAACCTCCGCCCGATGCCGGCGTATTCGGCCGCTTCGCCGAGAAAAACACGTGGGGCGATGCTCGGCGGCGGCAGTTCGCACCCGTCACCGGGCCATTGCGCGCCGCGATCGAAAAACTGTGGCGAGGCAATTCGTTCGATCCGTTACATGCGCGGCTGGCGTTGCGCGCCGGCATTCCAGGAACCGCCGAAGCGATCCTCACGAAGCCAAGCGCTCCGCTTCTCAACGCGCTCGCCGAAGCCGGAACGTCTGCCGACGCGGCGAGACTATCGGCTCTCATGCTTTCGCCCGACGATGCAATCGCTCAAGCCGCGCTCAACGCCGGCGCGCGGTTCCCGGCGCCCGGAGTCACGGCGACCCTCCTCAAACTTGCGCCGCGCTCGAGCCGAGCGCTCGATCATCTCGTTAGCCGGCCCGATTCAGCGCGTCAACTGCTGGCCAGTTACGCCCACCGGCAGTTGCTCAACCAGGAGCAGGTGCGCCGCATCGCGCTGTTGAAAGATGCGGGTCTGGACGCTGAAGTGCGCCGCTACTGGGGCAACATGCGCGCCGGCACGCCGGAAGAGAAGCTCGCGACGGTCCGCCGCTTGAACAACGACCTGCGCCTAAAGCTGGGCGAGGCGGACCGGGGCCAGAAACTGTTCTTTCGCCACTGCGGATCCTGTCACAAGCTGCGCGGAGCGGGTGGCGCGCTGGGCATGGATCTGACAGCGGCCAACCGGAAAGACCGCTACTACATGCTGACCCACATAGTTGACCCCAGCGTCTTCATCCGAAAAGAGTACATGTCCGTGGAATTGCGCACACGCGATGGACGGGTGGTTACCGGACTCGTCGCCGAGGAAGACGCCGGAGCCATCACGATTGTCGACAGCGCGTACCGCAAAACGCGCATCGCCAAGAGCGACTTGGCGAGTTCAATCGAATCGGCGGTGTCAATCATGCCGGAAGGCCTGCTGGACAATCTGAATGCCACCGAGGTGCAGGATCTGTTTGCGTACCTCGAACGGGACAGCCCGCCGTAGTCGTAGCGGCCCGCGAGATTTGCGCAGGCCAGAGGCGGGGACCGCCGCCGCTCTACCAACGAACCGCGCACAGAATGAACTCGGGCTCGGTCTGCCGCCCTCTGAAGATCGCCATTCGAGGTGTCTTTCTCACGATCTCTCCAGTCGACCAACCGGTCCGCTCCGCCGTTGCAACACATCGTCAGGGAGCAACTGGCGGCCTGAACTCCATCAGAAGATCATCATGCGGTCCGACAGCGCCGAAGCCATCAGGTCAACCGCGAGCTTCGCAGCCAAACACCGCAGCCGATTAAAATCGAAGCGGAGCCGCTCCCGTATCGCAAGGCCTTGATTTGATCAGGAGGACCTCATCCTACACACCAAGGGCAATGGCGAACTTCATCGGCTTGGCGCGCAACACCAATCGGCCGCACCTGACTTTGACGGAGAGGTGCTGAACATGCGCGCCCCCTGCGGCAATTCTCGCAATTTTCTAGCTGCCGCGGCTTGAACGAGTGTTCTTCGATCGACTGGATTCATGAGAGCATTCCACAGGCTTCGAGCAGGACTTCGTGTGTCATCAGATCGTGCGCCGCCGAATAGACAGGCGCGGTTCCCTTGCGAATAACCGACGCCAGTTCGGTGAAGTCGGGTGTGTAGGCGAGTCCCGGCGGACTCGGCGGTTCGAGCGTCTGCTCGCCCGCGCGGTATGGCCCGGCGGCAGTTTTCAATTCCACCTTCAACCGCACGGGCGCGTACGGCTGCGCGATGGCAGCGCCGTTGGTTCCCAGTATCTCCACAAGGCGATGCTGATTCCCCATTGGATCGAAACCGGCCAGCGACACTTCGGCAAGGGCATTCGGATACTCGAGTATGACGAGGTTGTTATCGGCCAGTCCGTCGTCGAGCGGCGAATGATGGCGGATGAATCCGGTCACGCGCGTTGGTTTCCCCAGCAGTGCGGTGGCCCGGTCGATGAGATGGCAACCTTCGGAGAACATCATGCCGCCGCGATATTTGGCAAGGTGCCGGCGCTCCTCGGCTTTGATGGGTTTGTCGATGGAGGCGCGGAAACGATATACGCGACCGAGCCAGCCATTGCGCGCGGCTTCCATCGCCGCTTGCATACCGGCGTGGTAACGCCACTGGTAGCCCATCTGCACAATACGACTGCGCCGTTTGGCATCATCAAGCAGTTTGCGGAGACCCACCAGCGTCGCTCCCGGCGGCTTGTCGAGATGGACGAACTTTCCTGCATCGATCGCCTGCTGCGCGTAATTGAGATTGCGCGTGGCGTCGGCGCACTCGACGGCGATCATTTCGATCGTCGGGTCGCGCAACACGTCGGCGACCTTCAGCCATTCGACATTTTGAAAGACATCTTCGATCGCCGGATCGTCGGCGCTGGCTTCCTCTCTCTGGCGGCTCGCCGCCGTAAGGCGTAGACTGCTGGCTGACTCAAGTTGTGAAAAAAGCGGCCCCTTCGGGGGCCGCTTTTTTGCTTGAGGCATGTATAGTAGGACTTCCTAGCTTATGCCGCAACATCATCCCTTTGCCCATCTGCATCGTGAAGAGCTGAAACGCTTGGCCACGGCGGGCGCCCTGGCGGTGGTGCCGCTCGGCGCCACCGAGCAGCACGGCCCGCATCTGGCGACCGGCACCGACTGGTTCACCGTGGATGCGCTGGCCCACGAGGCAGCCCGGCTGGCGGCCATCGACGGGTTGGACGTAGTAGTGACGCCCGCGCTACCGTTTGGATCGTCTGACCACCACCTCATCTTCGGCGGTACGGTGTCGCTTCGGACCGAGACATACCTGCAGGTGCTCAAAGACATGCTGCGGTCACTCGCGCTCGACGGATTCCAGCGTGTGTTTCTGCTGAACGGCCACGGCGGCAACCAAGAGCTGGCCGAACTGGCCGTGCGCGACGCAGCGGGTGAGTTTCCGCTGCAAGCGAGCGCCGCTTCCTACTGGACCATTGCCTGGGATGCACTGGTGGCCGCGGGCGCACATCACGGCCGCAACCTGCCCGGGCACGCCGGCGATTTCGAAACGTCGATGATGTTGGGGTTGAAGCCGGAGCTGACGCCCGGTCCGCTGCCGCATCGCGATGCGCCGCCGGATGGCGACCCGCGTCCGCGGAACCGGTGGCGCGCCGAGCAGCAGGGCTCCTGGCGGGCGATCGATGGCTACACGGACAGCCCGGATCAAGCACATGCGGCGCGGGGGCGCGAGCACTTCGCCATCATTGCGCGCGAAGTAGCGGCGGCGTTCGTCGCGGTGGGGAAGTAGGCGATGAAGATCACGTCGATTGAAACCATCCCGGCGAAGGTGCCGATCGTGCCCGAGTTCGTGATCAAGGGGTCACTGGGGCTGCATGCCGAATCGCCGTTTGTCATTCTCCGCGTCCACACCGATGAGGGTCTGGTGGGACTAGGCGAAGTTTCCTGCACGCCGGTGTGGAGCGGCGAAGACAGCGTCACGGCTTCGCATATAATCCACTCGTTTCTCGAACCGGCGCTGACGGGCGAAGACCCACGCGACATCGAGCGGCTGACGGCGAAGATGCGCCGCAAGGTGGCCGGGCATCCGTTCACTAAGTCCGGCATTGAGATTGCGCTTTGGGACATTCTCGGCAAGTCCGTGGGGCTGCCGGTGTACAGGTTGCTGGGCGGCGCGGTTCGCGAGCGCGTGCCGGTGAAGATGTCGGTCTCGGGTAGGCATCCGGAGGGCGCGGCGGCGCTGGCGCGCTTTGCCATTGGCAAGGGGCTGACGGCGCTGAAGGTGAAGGTGGGCATTGAGCCGGCGGGCGATGTGGAGCGCGTGAAAGCCGTGCGCGCCGAAGTGGGTCCGCAGTTTCGCATGGGTGTGGATGCCAACGGCGGCTGGTCTCCGCGCGTGGCGATTCAGACCATCCGGCGGCTGACCGAGGAGTGCCGCATCTATTTTGCTGAGCAGCCCGTGGCGCCGCTCGACATGCAGTGGCTGGTGGATGTGCGGCGCAGCGTAGACGTGCCCGTGATGGCGGATGAAAGCTGCTACACACTGCAAGATGCCATGGCGCTGGCGCGCGCGGGCGCGGCCGATATTCTTTCGATCTACGTGGGCAAGGGCGGCGGCATTGGGCCGGCGCGGAAGATGGCCGCGGTGGCGGAGGCGGCGGGGCTCACCTGTACGGTGGGCAGCAATCTCGAACTCGGTATTGCCAGCGCGGCGATGGCGCATTTGGCCATGGCGTGTCCGGGGATTGGCGCCGAAGAGTTCCCGTGCGATATTCTCGGGCCGCTCGCCTATGAGCACACTTTGCTGGAACAGCCCCTGCCGTTTGAAGGCGGCGCGACGTGGGCACGGGCTGACGCGGCGGGGTTGGGCGTCGAGCTGGATGCGGCGGCACTGGAGCGCTACCGGGTTCGATAGAATCGAACTGCCGCATGTTCATTCTCTTCCTTTTCCTTGCCCTTGCTGCCAGGGAGTCGATCGCGCAGCCGATGCCGGAGCCGTACCGCAAGTATTGCGCCTCCTGCCATGGCGACAGCGCCACGGGCACGGATCGCGGACCGAACCTGATTGACTCGCGCTCGTTGCGGCGGCGGAGCGAAGCGCAGATACGCACGCTGATTCGCGAAGGCACGCGCGGCGGCATGCCGGGGTTTCCGCTGGCCGCGCCAGAGGTGGATCTGCTGGCCAAGACCGTGCACGCGTGGAATGCGCCGGCGAGTGCAACGGAAGTGGCGGGCGATGCCGCGGCGGGTGTGCGGATGTTTGCGGCGCGCTGCGCCGGCTGCCACATGGTGCGCGGACAGGGTGGATCGAACGGGCCGGATCTTTCGAATATCGGCAATGAGATGACGGTGCGGGAGATTGAGCAGACGCTCGAAAATCCAGCGTCGCGCCAAGGCAAGCGCAATGCGGCGGACTGCCCGCCCTGGGCATTTTGTCCGGACAATCCGTGGGCCGTGGTGCGCGTGAGCTTGAAGGCGGGCAACGAACTGCGCGGGTTTGCGCGCAGCCGCGGGGCGCACGATTTGCAGTTGCAGACGCTCGATGGAATACTGCATTCACTGAGCGAAGCCGAGTGGGCGAGCGTGGAAGAAGAGAAGACTCCGCTGATGCCTGCGCTGCAGGCTACGGCGAGCGAACGGCGCGATTTGATGGCGTACCTGACGAAGCTGGATGGCGTGCCGGTGGGTCCGGTGGAGAGTGCGGGAAAGCCGGTGGACGCAGCGGCGATCGAGCGCATTCAACAGCCGGCCGTGGGCGAGTGGCCCGGGTATCACGGAACGCCGTCGGCCAACCGGCACAGTCTGCTGGCGCAGATCACCGCGGCGAATGCGGCCCGGCTGCAACTGGCATGGAGCTATGCGCTGCCGCACCAGAGTTTGCAAACCACGCCGCTGGTGGTGGACGGCGTGATGTATGTCACCGCGCCGAATCAGGTGTCTGCGCTGGCGGCGGGCACGGGCCGCGAGATCTGGTGCTTCACGCGGACGCGCTCGGATGCGCGCAAGATTTCCGGTGACGCGGCTAAGGGCGCGCAACGCGGAGCGGCGATTCTGGGTGACCGCGTGTTCTTCTCCACCGACGACGCGCACCTGATTGCGCTCAACCGGCTGACGGGCGCGCTGATGTGGCAAGTGTTCATGCCGCAACCGCCGGGTAACTCCGGCACCACAGCCGCGCCGCTGGTGGTGGGCGATCTGGTGATTTCGGGTATTGCCGGAGGCGACTCTCCGTTGCGCGGTTTTGTGGCGGCGTACAAAGCCACCACGGGCGAACAGGTGTGGCGCTTCCAGACGATTCCCGGCCCCGGCGAACCGGCGGCGGCCACGTGGAAAGGCAAAGCGATGGCCGAGGGCGGCGGCGCGACGTGGCTCACGGGCTCCTACGATCCGGCGCTCGATACCATCTACTGGCCCACCGGCAATCCGTATCCCGACACCGACGGCACCGAACGCGAGGGCGACAACCTGTATACGAACTGCGTGGTGGCCCTGGATGCAAAGACGGGCAAGCTGAAGTGGCACTTTCAATTCACGCCGCATGATTTGTGGGATTGGGATGCGACGGAGCCGCTGGTGCTGGTGGATACCGCGTGGAAGGGCAAGCCGCGTAAGTTGCTGCTGCAGGCCAACCGCAATGGGTACTTCTATGTGCTGGATCGCGTGACGGGTGAGTATCTGTTGGGCGCGCCGTTTGTGAAGCGGCTGACGTGGTCCACCGGGTTGACCGCGCAGGGCCGTCCGCTGGTGAACGAGGCGGCCAAGCCTTCGATGGGCGGCACCGTGGTGTGCCCGGCCGTGCGCGGGGCGACGAACTGGTATGCAACGGCGTTCAACCCGGCCACGCGGCTGTTCTATGTGATGGCCGTGGAAGATTGCAACTTGTACCGGCAGGCGGGCAGTTGGTTTGTGCCGCACAACGATCCGCGGCAGCCGCCGCTGAAGGTGCTGCGCGCGTTGGATATCGAGACCGGCAAGATTGTGTGGGAAGTGCCGCAGGTGGGCGCGCCGGAGGCCAACTACTCGGGCGTGTTGTCTACGGCCGGGGGCTTGTTGTTCTACGGCGAATCGGGCGGTACGTTTGCCGCGGCCGATGCGAAGACCGGCAAAACGCTGTGGCATTTTCCGACGGGCCAGGCGTGGAAGGCGTCACCGATGACGTACACCGTGAAGGGCAAGCAGCATGTGGCGATCGCCGCGGGCGGCACGGTGCTGTCGTTCGCGGTGCGATAGGCCAGCTACTACGGATGGGCGATCACCAGCAGGCTGGGGGCCCGTTGCAGGACACAGGCGGGGCATTGATCGAACGTCTCCGGGTCAAGAGCGGCGAAGCTTTCGTCGAGGGCTCTGGTGCAAACCTACCGAGATGGGCAAAAATGACGCAATGCCCTCCTTCGTTCCGGTTGAAGAGCTGTTCGCTGGCCGCCATTTCGACGCGGAGATTGTGGTGGTGTGCGTACGGTGGTACCTGAGTTTCAAGTTGAGCTACCGGGATTTGGTGAGCATGATGAGCGAACGTGGCATCAACCTTGCGCACACGACGATTCTGCGCTGGGTGCAGCATTACATGCCGGAGTTCGAGAAGCGCTGGAAGCGGTACGCCCGCCCGGTGGGTGACTCCTGGCGGATGGATGAGACCTACGTGAAGGTACGCGGTGAATGGATGTACCTTTACCGAGCGGTCGACAAAGCGGGCAAG
>VFZP01000189.1 GCA_016871115.1 Acidobacteriota bacterium | reverse complement strand
TACGTTCAACTTGGGAATGCGCTGGGAACCACGGTCGCCTCCCACCGAGGTGAATGGCAACCTCGTATCTTTCGTGCCCGGGCAAAAGTCGCAGCGTTTCGTGAATGCGCCGCTCGGGCTGGTGTTCCCCGGTGATCCCGGCGTTCCCGAGGGCGGCTTCCATCGCGACCTGAACAACTTTGCGCCCCGCGCCGGCTTTGCGTGGGACATCTTCGGTAACGGCAAGACGAGCCTGCGCGGAGGCTACGGCATCTTCTACGACAATCTGCGTTGGGCGGGATGGCAGATCCAATCGGCGGTGGAACCTTTCATCCGCAACGTTGCGATCGAAGCTCCAGGCAGCTTCCAGGACCCCTACGGGGCATCGCGGACGCCGAACCCGTTCCCGTTCGATCCTGCGTCGGTGAGTCGCGACTACGTGTTCAGTCCGCGTACCGGGAACTATCATTGGGACCCGAACTTCAAGATCGGCTACGTACAGCAGTGGGCGCTGACGCTCGAACGGCGCCTGCTCGCCACCTCCATGCTTCGCGTCGCCTACGTTGGCAACAAGGGAACCAGTTTGTGGAGCAGCCGCGACATCAATTGGGCGCGGTTCGCTCCCGGCGCCACCATCGCGAATACCGACGCGCGCCGCCCGATTCCCGGATTCGCGCTGCTGGACCGGTCTGAATCGAATGGCACCTCGAACTACAACGCGCTCCAGGTGACGTTCGACAAGCGCTACAGCCACGGGTTTACCGTGCTGACTTCGTATAGCTGGCAGCAGGCCCTGGATACGATCTCTCGTGGGCGCGCAGCCCTGTCGCAACCTTGGCCCATGAACCTGCGGTTGAATCGCGGCAGGGCGAACTTCGCGGTGGATCACGTGTTCGTCAGCTCGTTCGTGTGGGATATCCCGTTTCTAACCGGACGCCGTGACCTCCTCGGCAAGATCGGAGGCGGGTGGCAGATGAACGGCATCGCCTCGCTGCGGAGCGGAATTCCCTTCGATGTCGTTCCGGGCCGGCCAACCTCGTTGAGCGGTACAGGCGGTGAGCGCACCGACCTCACCGGCAATCCGTTCCTCGATCAGAATCGTCCGATTCAGGCCCGTCTTGATCAGTACTTCAACCGCGCCGCGTTCGCCGTCGCGCCGGACGGATCTTGGGGCAACCTGGGCCGCAACGTGATGGAGGGGCCTGGCTCGATCAATTTCGATATCGTGTTCGGCAAGCGCTTCCGAGTCATCGAAAACCACTCGATCGAATTCCGCGCGGAGTTGTTCAACGCCACGAACACGCCGTCGTTTTCGAATCCGGTGAATAACGTGACCAACGCGAACTTCGGGCGAATCTTGAATTCCGCGGCAGGCCGGGTGACGCAGTTAGCCCTGAAGTACGCATTCTGATCGTTCAGGCTGGGTGCGTGAAGCATGAGCCGTCTCTTCAACGTCACCTGCAGGCAGTAGGCAAGGAAGACGCGCGTGGGCAGGGGGTTTCCGCTTCGTCCATCACTGGCGCGGTGCTAATGTGATGGCGCCGTGATTGGCAGTGTATACATGACGGTGCTCAAGAGGTGACATCAGGAATCATGCGAGCCGCGGTTCGGATGGTCTTCTTTGCCTCGCTCGGTTCGGGTTTGGCGCGGGCCAACGCGGAATTCATGGCAGCGGGCGCATCCGAGCGTCAGCCCCAAGAAGACGGACGCCGTCGTGCCAGCGACGTCGAACTCGAAATCAACGCTGGCCGGGCGCGGATTGGACCGCTCCGATGCCCGGTGAGTTGTCCGAGTCCTGAAAGCGCGCGGTCTGGCCTCAGCGCCAGAGAAACTCGTGCTGAGAGCGATCCCCTCTCGGGCGCGCGACTGATCATCGGCAGCTTCCAGACTGGGACTCCGCGGTCGTGTCAGCTTGATCCGAGGTTTGTCTGAATAGCGCGTGACCCTCCCATGTGTGCCGATTGTCACCCAAGGTCGTGGTTGTGGCGGCTGGAGTCGTCGCGCATTGGCATCACCGCGCAACGCAGATGCGTCGTGAGCGCGCCAACTCCACGGCGACCCGCAGTAGTTCGGCCACGCTCCAGGCCTGCACAAAGCAGCCGCGCGGGAGATGCGGTTGCTCGCCCTCGGCGATCTCGCTGATTTGGCCGATGCAGGCCACCTGCAACTGCGGTTCTAAAGCCTGGAGCCACGCGGCGGCTTGCCCGTGCGCGGCTGGGTCGTTTGGGTGCGTGCGCAGATAAGCCGTGAGAAACGGGCCCATCAGCCACTGCCAGACCGTGCCTTGATGATAGGCCGAATCGCGTTCCCATACACCGCCTTCATAGCGGCCGCGATAGTTAGGTTCCCGCGGCGAAAGACTGCGCAGGCCGGCCGGTGTGAGCAAGTCGCGCTCCACCGCGTACACGACGGCGCGAGCCTGGCTTCCGTCGAGAATCGCGTGATGCAGGCCCACCGCGAAGATCTGGTTCGGCCGCACGGCGGCATCGGGTGTTCCGTCCGGCGCGATGTTGTCGTAGAGGCAGGCACGCGCGGGGTTCCAGAACTGCGCGCAAAAACTCGCCTGCGCTCGGGCGGCTTGTTGCCTGGCCTTCTCCGCACCTGCGGCATCGCCCGCGCGGCTGCGGAGTTCGGCTATCACTTCCAATGCGTTGTACCAGAGCGCTTGGATCTCTACCGGCTTGCCAGTCCTCGGCGCAAAGACCCAGTCTCCGATCTTCGCGTCCATCCACGTCAGTTGCACGCCGGGCTCGCCGCACGCCAGTAGCTCATCGCGCTCATCCACGCGGATGCCATAGCGCGTGCCGCGGACATGCCAGGCGAGGATGCCTTCCAGCACGGGCAGGAGGTCCCCGCGGACGAAATCGAAATCGCCGGTGTGCGCCAGGTAGGCGCGCGCGGCTTCGAAGTACTACAGCGTCGCCTCCACGGTGTTGTACTCGGCCGTTTCGCCGGCGTCCAGGAAGCGGTTGGGCAGCATGCCACGATCGACGCTGTGCGCAAAGGCGAGCAGAATCTCACGTGCCTCGGCTTACCGTCCCGTCGCCAGCGTGAGCCCCGGTAAGGCGATCATGGTGTCGCGGCCCCAGTCGCTGAACCACGGGTAGCCCTCGGCGATTGTCTTCAGCTTCCCGCGCTGCACGATGAACTGATCGGCGGCCGCGGTGAGTGCACGTACCAGCGGAGTGTTTACGGGGGCCATGCCGGCGATCGCCTGCCGGCGTGCGCGCTCCCGGGCGGCGAGCTCGGCGGCATCATTGTGCGTGCGGCGCGGCTCCGTCGTGGCAATCACAACGGCGCGTGCGCCTGCAGCCAGGCGAAAGCGCAACATCAGCGGCTGGAATAAATCTTCCTGGAAATCGAGTCCGCGCTGCGGGTCAAGATCGAACTCGAAAGTCATGTACCAATCGCCCGTCGTCTCGGTTGCAACTGCGTTGTTCGCCAGGTACAGCCGCGGAAGGTCTGCATAGGGCTGGATGGAGACAACTCCGGGTGCGGCCTCGCAGTTCGGATTCAGTGCGCCGTTGCGATGCGTGGTGCTGTGAAAATCGCGGAAGGCGATCAGCGGGCGAACTTCCAACTCACACTCGCTGCTTGCCGTGTAGGTGACCACCACCGTGTTCTCGCCCTGCGGCATGAACAGTTGCTTCTCCAGCGCCACGCCGCCCGCCTGAAACTGGAACGTGGGAAAAGGATCGCGGCTGAACGCGGCGAGGTAACGATGGCCCGCTGGATGAATCACGCCCGGGTACTGGTTGGTGGTAAGCTCCTAGCGGCCCTCGCGCGTCAGCAGCGTCTCTTCGAGCTTGGAGAGCAACAGGAACCGCCTCACGGGCGGCTTGAGAGCCGCGGTCAGCAGCCCGTGATAACGCCGCGTGTTCATACCCGCCAGCGTGGAAGCCGCCCAAGCCATTCGTCTCCAGCCACTCCAGCCGCCGGGTGAAATCGAAGGTCAGGGGTTGCGGTGGCACGTTTGCTCTCGAGCATGGCAGGCTCCGGCGCTGCTGAAGCCGGGCCTGCCCTCTCAATGCTCGTGCGTGCAAACGGGGAACTCGGCCATTACGGTGTTGCCGCTGTAGCCCAACTCGTCGATTAGCCCGGCTTTCGACGTGTAGTAGCCGTCGGCCGTCATGCTCTTCACCGCCTTGAACAGCGCCACTTCGGGCTTGCGCCCAGCACGACCCTGCGCGGAGGGTGCCTCGGCGTCGGCGGCTTCGCACAGCGGCGTGAGGACTTCGATTTGCGCCGCCTCGTCGAGTTCCAGGAACGGCTTGCCCCGGCGCGCGCGGCAACTCAGATCGAAGGCGGCGATCGACGTACGGAAAAGGCGCTGCGCCTCCTGGTTGCGCGAGACCACCATGTCGATGTACATCGGCACGCCCGCGGCGAGTGCGCCCGGCGTGGACGTGGCGGGAATGATCAGATCCGCCATGCGCGATACGAGCGCGAATTCCTCAGCAGTGAAAAATTCGGGCTGGGTGCGCGCGGGCGGCGGCGCGGGCGACTCGCCATGCGGCCCGGCATGCTGCGCGTAGAGTTCATTGGCGGCAAACGGAAACGCGCAGGTGGAACTGATGGCCCCGACAATACGGAGCGCTTCGCGGCGCGGCGCTTTCATAAACTCCTCCTCTTCAACTCACCGGCAATGCGCTCGGCCGTGCGCGCGGCGAGCGCCATCATGGTGTGTGTGGGATTCTTTTCCGACGCTGAGGGAAACACCGCGCCGTCCACCACAAACAGATTCTTCACATCGTGCGACTGGCACCATTGATTCACCACCGACGTTTTCGGATCGGCGCCCATGCGCGCGCCACCCAATTCGTGATTCGTGCGGGGCTCCTCGCCCACGGCGAGAATGTCGGCGCCGGCCGCCTTCAAAATTTCGACGGACCACTTCGTCATGTCCTTGAAGATCTTGATGTCGTTCTCGCTGTAGAAAACATGCCGCCGCGCCCGGGGCAGGCCGTAGGAGTCTTTCACGTTCGGGTCCAGGTCCACATGCGACTTGCCGGGCAGCATTTCTCCATAGGGTGCGAAGGTCAGAAACGCGGGATAGCGTTCCTTCACCGCCTGCTTGTAGGAAGCGCCGAAGCCTTTCACCATGCGTGCCCATCCCACCGCGCGCCGGTTCTGATAGTTGAACTGCACGCCGAAGCTGCGCGCATAATCGCGCTTGCGGTTGTGCATGAACGACGGTATGTAGGCATGGTCGAGGTAGCCTTCGTCGTTCACCGAGGTTTTGCCCACGAACTCACCGAGGAAACACTGCACGCCGCCGGTGAAGTGCGGAATGAAGTGTTTTCCCAGGTGGCCGCTGGAATTGCCCAGCCCGTCCGGATACAGCCGCGACTTGGACATCTGCAGCAGCGCTACGCTCTGCACGCAAGCGCAGGAAACCACCACGACACACGCGCGCACTTCGCCTTCGCGCCGCGACTCGCGGTCGATGTACTTCACGCCCGTCACGCGGTTCTCGTTGCTCACCGTGACTTCGCGCACAATGGCATTGGGCCGTATCGTCAGCTTCCCGGTCTTGAGCGCAGGCTTCAGGTGCACGTCCGCGGAGTTGTACTTGGCCACCACGTCACAGCCGGCCATGCAATTGCCGCAGAAGTGGCAGGCGGGGCGGCCCTTCATTGGGCGTGATAGTGTGGCTTTGCGAACGTGAATCACTTTCACGCCGAGTTTAGCCGCGCCCTTCATCACCGCCACGTCGGTACACTTCATAGGCACCGGCGGCAGGAACTCGCCGTCCGGCAGATCCTCAAGGCCGTCGCGATTGCCGCACACGCCCACTTCGCGTTCGATGGCCGAATAGTACGGCGCGAGGTCGGCGTAATGGAACGGCCAGTCCTCTCCGGCGCCTTCGTAGGTGCGGCCCTTGAAGTCGCGTTCGCTGAAGCGCCAGGCCACGGCATTCCAGGTGAGCGATTTGCCGCCCACTCCGCGCGAGCGTTCCGAGTCGAACCCCGGTTTGCCGGGTTTCATCGTGGGAATGGCGCGGTTCTCAAATTGATAGGGCAACGCGTGGGTGTTGAAGTCCGTGCGCGTGTTGATCGCCGGTCCGCCTTCGATGACGCATACGTCAACTCCGGCGCGCGCCAGATGCGCGGCCAGCGTGCCGCCCGAGGCTCCGGCGCCCACCACCACTACGTCGTAAACCTTGTCAGCCGCCATGATTCGTTCCCCGCTAAGTATACTGGCACCGTCGTTGAGCCGCGAGCCGTCCGATTTGCGGGGAGTACAATAGAGGGATTACCAAATCGCCGGAAGAGGCCCGCATGCCCGGGCTGGTCGGAGTCTAAATGAGTCAGCAGCAACGTTATGTTCTGAAGGAGATTCTCGGTAAGGGTGGCATGGGCGCCGTGTATCGGGCCTATGACAATGAAACCCGAAGAGACGTCACGCTCAAGACGCTTCTCGATGTGCAGGACCGGGCCATGCTGGACCTGTTCTACCGCGAGTGTCAGGTGCTCGCCTCGCTGAATCACCCCAACATTGTCGACATCTACGACGTGGGGGAAATGGAGTTTGACGGAGACAAACGCCCGTACTTCGTGATGCCGCTTCTTTCCGGCTGCACGCTGGATAAGCTCATTGCCGAAGCCAGCCATCGCCTGTCGTCCGATGCGGTGGTGGATATGCTGACGCAGGCTTCGCGCGGGCTGCACGCCGCGCATGAACGCGGCCTGGTGCACCGCGACATCAAGCCGTCCAACCTGTTCATCATGGACGACGACTCGGTGAAGATCATCGACTTCGGCGTGGCGCACCTTGCCGACGGCCGCACCTCCACCACGCTCAAAGGCACGCTCCATTACATGGCGCCCGAGCAGTTGATGATGCAAAAGCCGACCGCGCTATCGGACCTGTTTTCGCTCGCGGTGGTTTCCTATCAGGCCTTCACCCGCCGGCGTCCGTTTGAAGGCGCCACGGCGGACGAGACGCTTCAGGCTATCATGAACCGGATCCCGCCGTCGGCCTCCGACATCAATCCGGCCGTGAATCGCGCCATCGGCCAGGTGGTGCACAAGGCGATGGCCAAACAGCCCTACCATCGCTTCGCCAACCTGCGTGAGTACTCCGATTGCCTGCAGCAGGCGCTGCGCGGCGATCCATTGGATATCTTCGACGAGTCGAAGATTCTGCCCCGCGTGGAGCGCGCGCGCAAGGCCGTGGCTGCCTCGGAGTTCGATTTTGCCAACGAAGTGCTAGCGGGCCTCGAAGCGGAAGGCTATCTGCATCCGGACATGGCCGGACTGCGCCGCCAGGTGGACGACGCTGTACGTCAACGGGCGATCTCGCAGCGCCTGAGCACGGCCCGCCGGTTCCTGGATGAGGAAGAGTATCAACTCGCTATCACCAAGGCTCAGGAGTTGCTGCAGATCGATCCGGGCAACGCCGAGGCGCTGGCGTTGAAATCGGAGATCGAAACCCGCCGCAGTGCCGAGCAGGTGAAACGGTGGATGACCCTGGCCGATCAGCATGCGGCTAACCACTCCTACGGACACGCGCGGCAGGCGCTTGAAAACGTCCTCGCGCTGCGCCCGGAAGACACAATGGCCCGGCGGCAATTGAATTTGGTGGTGGAGCGTGAGCAGGATTACATACGCCTTCGCAAGGAGAAAGAAGGTGTCTACCGTTCGGCACTCGAGTCGTGGCAGCGCGGCGAAGTGACGTCGGCGCTGGGCGACATTGAGCGCGTGCTGGAACTGGATAAACAAGCCCCCGAGTCCACCACGGACCGCGCGGCGTCCTATCAGCAGTTCTACAACCAGGTACGTTCTGAGCATGACTTGCTGCAGTCTTGGTACAACGAAACGCGCCGCCTGATGAACGAGCGGGACTTCAAGGGCGCGTTGGCGTTGTGCGAACAAGGGCTGGCGAAACATCCACAGCACGCGTTGTTCCAGGCGCTGAAGGTGGACATTGAGCAGCAGGCGCGGCAGGATCAATCGGCGTTTGTCGCGCGTATCGACCGCGATGTGGAGCAGGAACCGGATCTCGAACGCCGCATCAGCATCCTGAAACAGGCGCTGTCCGAACGGCCGGGGGAGGCGCATTTTGAGCGTGCGTTGAAGCTGATCGAATCCAAGCGCGATCTGGTGAACAGCATCGTGGCCAAGGCGCGCGGGCACGAGGAAAAGGCGCAGTTTCAGGAAGCGTACTCGCAGTGGGAGATGCTACTGTCTATCTATCCGATTTACCCCGGCCTTGAATTCGAACTCGAACGGCTGGCGCAGCGGCGCGACCAGACTGTCCGGTCGACGGCCAAACGCGATTGGGTCCGGCGCGTGGATCAGGCGATGGACGCGGGCGACTTCCGGCAAGCGCTGGATCATCTGGCGGCGGCGTCGGCGGAGTTCCCGGTCGATCAGGAATGGATTGCGCTGGAGAAGGTGGCCAGGCAAGGTGCGGATCGTTTGGCCAGTGCCGAGCATTCGCTTTCGACAGGCTTGGCGCGCTGCGAATCGGGCCAAGTGGATGCGGGAATCGAAGCATTGCGCCAGGCCTTGAACGCTGGGGCTGGACTGCGGATTTACGCGGTGGTGATTGACGTTCTGATCAAGCAGGCGCGTGCGTATCTGGACAGGGATTGGGCGCCGGCAGAGAAGTTGATTCGCGAAGCCGCGATGCATGAGCCGTCGAACCCCGCGGTGAAGAGCATGCAATCGCTGCTGGCTGACCGGCGGCAGGCTGAGTTTGTGGAACAGTGCCTGGTGGAAGCGCGGCAGTTGCAGGCGGCGCGCCAGGTGGACGACGCGCTCACGGCGGTGGCGCGCGGGCTGGCGGCCTATCCGCAGGATCAGCGCCTGCAGCAGTTACGAGTGGCGCTGGAGAAGACGCGCGCCGCGAGCACTACCACCGGCGGCCGTAATGACGCCGATACGGATCCGAAAGGGGGGGCGATTGGCGTGACCATCACGGCCACACCTTCGCCGAAACCGCCGCCGCCTCCTCCTCCTCCGGCGATCGTTCCCCCGCCGCCTGCCGCCCTGCCATCCGGCAAGACGCCGATGGCGGATGATGGCGCGACGCTGATGTTCCCGGGCGTGACGAGCGTATTCCAGGCGCCGCCGCCTGCGCCGCCATCCGCCGCGCCGCCCAAGCAGGTGGCAGCTCCGCCGCTGGCGCCGCCGGCCGCGGACAAGAAGGAGAACCAAAAGAAACCGCTGCCCACCGATGTCCAGCCCACTGTGCAGATGGCTGCGGTGAAGGGTCCGTTGCCTCCACCGGCCCCGCCCGCGCCACCGCCGCCGCCCTCCTCTGGACAGCCCACCGTCAAGATTCCCGTGCCGCCGCCTGCGCCCCCGCCTGCGGCTGCCAAGCCCAACACGCTGATGTATGCCGGCTTAGGTGTCGCGGTGGCTTTGCTCGCCGGTCTCGGTTTCTTCCTGATGTCCGGAAGCAAACCGGTGGAGCAGGCGAAACCGGTAGAACCTCCTCCGGCGTCTGCGCCACAAGATCCCGGTCCGGCGCCGGCCGCGGCCACGCCTGCTGAAACGGCGCCCGCTGATCCTGCCGCACCTGCGGTAGCGCGCGGTTCTGTGCTGTTGGCGGTGAACGAACCTGGCTTCACCCTTACGCTGGATGGCCGCCCCATTATGGGCTTCCGGCCCACTGCCAACCCGAACGAGTATCTGATTCCGAACCTCAACCCGGGCCGCCGCAAGTTTGCGGTCTTCAAGAACGGCTTCATCGCCGAGCCCGCTGTGGGCGAAGTGGCGGTGGTGGGTGGTAAGCAGGCTGCGCTGAAGCTAAACCTGGTGCCGCTGGGGCCCACCCGTTGGACCGTGCAGGGCGCCCGGCCCGGCACCGAAGTGGTGCTGCTGGCCGCAGGCGGCCGCTCGCTGGGACGCGCCGACGCGCAGGGCAACCTCTCTGGCGCCGATCTGCCGGATGGAGTGCATGAAGTGGAACTCCGGTTGAAGGGCTACAACAAACGTACCGCGCGGATTGAAATTCGACCGGGCAAAGACTTTGTGCTGAGCGGCGGAGATGTGCGGCTGGACCGCATCGAATTTGTGCTCGACCTCAGCAAGGTGGAGCCACGGAATGCCTCGCTCGCCATTGACCACACACGCTTTGAACTCAAGTACGACGGGCCGAATCCGGTCCGCCCCATGCCTGCGCAGATAGGCCTGCCTCCGGGCTTCTACAACCTCACGTTCTCGGCGCCGGGCTACGATCCCGAGACGATCAGCGTGGATTTGAAGTTTCCGCTCGCCCCGGTTGTGAAGTTGAAGAAGCGCTGAAACACGCGTGTGCCGCCAGGTACACGCGCGCCCTGCAAGACTCCGGCGGCTTTTCAGCCACTTAGCGCTTGGCGCGTGAATTGCAATTCTCAGGGCTGCCATGTGGAAGCTCTCGGAGGAAGGCAATTCCGCCCAAGTTTCGTCGCCGGCCAGCTGGGACGTGGTTCGGGGACGATCGTTCGAGGTGGGGTCGCCGGAGGGGCGACCCCACTCGACTCCGCCGCCTCCAGCCCGCCCCATCCGCTTCCGTCTGTTCCATCTGATTTTCGGCGTGCTGCTGCCGTTTCTCGCCATCGCGACGGAAGTCTTTTCGGGCTGGAGCGCAGAGATCTACGCGGATCCGATTCCGACCCGCTGGCTGCTGCTGCTGATCCTCTCCGTACCGCGAGCGAATCTGACGCTTTGGCTGCGCTTCTGTGTGACGCGCCCGCCGGCATGGTGCGTGGCGTATCCGCGCGTCCTCGACGTGTTGAACGCCGTGGTGCTGGCGGCCTCGCTCCTGTACTCGGTGCGGTACGCGCCGATTGTGCCCGCGGCACTCGTGCTGGCGATCTTTCTGGTGGGCTTGCTACCTCTGGCTCCGTTCTTTGGTCTGTTCAGCGCGATCCAGATGCGCCAAGCGCTCCAGCAGGCCGAGCCGGACAAGGCCTCTCTGGTGCGTACCAGCGCATTGGCACTGGGCATGGTGGCTCTGGTGAATGTGCCTGGCGTCGCGACGTCCGCCGGGCTACGTTGGGCGGCGAGCGAAGGCGAACAGACGCGGCAGTGCGGCGTGCGCTTGCTCCGCTGGCTGGGCGACCGCGGCCAGATGCTGCGTGCCTGTCACGGCCGCGGCGGCGCCTGGATTCAATGGGGTCAAGGAGTGACGCGCGAGCAGGCGCAGCGTGCCTGCTATCGAGTGACCGGCGAGGCATTCGATACCGCGCCGCCGCCGAAAGGCGCCTGGCGCTTCTGGGGCAACTGGGACGAGCACAAGGGCGGCGAGCAGGTGGGCAACTGCAAGATCGAGGGACCGCAGCTTGTGGTCTCGCAGCTCGACGGGCAGATTGACCGCGCCGCGTCCACGTCGCACGTGGATTGGACGATGGAGTTCCAGAATGCCAGCGCCGTTGAACGCGAAGCGCGTAGCGTGCTGGCGCTGCCCGCGGGCGGTGTCGTGTCGCGCGTGACGTTGTGGATCAACGGGGAGCCGCGCGAGGCAGCCTTCGGCGGACGCGCGCAAACGCGGCAGGCGTATGAGCAGGTGGTGCGGGCGCGGCGCGATCCGTTGCTGGTGACGACGGCGGGTCCGGACCGTGTGCTGGTGCAGTGCTTCCCCGTGCCGCCCGGCGGGTCGATGAAGATCCGGTTG
>VFZP01000188.1 GCA_016871115.1 Acidobacteriota bacterium | reverse complement strand
ACGAGAAACTGTCCTCACAACCGCGCACTTGCCAAGTTGTGCCGGGCTCGAACCGAGGCCTCGATCGCCACAGCTGTTTTTGAGATGTATGAATCCATGCGGCTTTGAATTCCCTGACGTCGGCGGCCACCTGACCGAGCACTACGCCGATGTCGCCGCCGCGCTGAACATGAGCCGCGAAGTGCTCACCTGCCACTCGTCGAGGCAGCGAAATGGCCCCGTGAAATCGGACGTTAACTGGAATGTGCAGCGGCCATCGGTGCGGCCGGCCGCCGCCGCGTGCTGGCAGAACACACTTGGGCAGTGCGTCTTCCTCAGCTTGCCGCTGCCTGGTGAAACAGTGCGCGTGACCGAAAGCGGTTGTATCAGCCCCGCTGAATCCGCTTAATTATGGCCCGTTCCCGGCCCGAGCCGCGGTTAGTCCGGACATGACATCATACTACTTTCAGGCGGTGAGTGGGCGGATCTTTGCCACGGCCTCCAGCCTCGTCTGCGGACTGATTTCGTTGAAACTGATTGGCCACCACCTGGCTCCGGAAACCTATGGGGCAGTGCTGGTGGCGATGCAGGTCACGGCGTTCCTGCCCCTGTTGGATGGAGGTGTTCGCACGGTGAGCAACCGGCGGATGCTCGCCCTGCCAGAGGCGGCGGCCAAGGCGCGGCTGGTGCGATTCGGAGTAGTGTTCTATTCGCGCCTGGCACCGGTGGTCCTGGCCGTGGCGATCGTGCTGATGGGCGGTTATGCGCTGACGCCTGCGGGCCGACTGGTGGACAGCCCGCCGGCATTTTGGCTGGCGGTGGGAGTGACAGGGGCGCTGACGATGTTGGCGGGTGCCCAGGCGGCCCTGCTCGTCGGCCTCGGCCAGCAAACACGGTATTTCCTGATGAACGGCGCAGCTGCGTGGTTGTCGGTTCTAGGTCTCTGGCTGGCCTTGCATCTAGGGGCGGGAGTGTGGGCGTTCCCGCTGGCGGCACTGGTTGTTTTGGCGGTCGGAATGCCGCTCACGATCTGGCTGATTCGCCGCAGTGTGCCGGACTTTCGCTGGTGGCGTCGTCAGGCGGAGGCGGGTTATCCGGCGCAATTGCAGGAGCTGAAACGTGATGCGTGGGATTGTTTTCGGAGCCAACTAGCCACGATGCTCCTGTTCACGGGTGACGTCGTGCTAGCGGGGCTGATCTGCGGGGCCACGAAGGAGGCCGCCATTTACGGCGTGCTGGCGCGGTTGTTTGGCATTCTGCGCAGCCTGTCGCAGGCCACGGCGGAGGTGGTCTGGCCGATGATGGCGCGCGATGCGGCTGGGATGCAGTCGCTGGCAGATTTCGTCCTGCGGGCAAATGCCTGGGTGTATGGGGCGGCGGTGGGGGGCATGGGCCTGACGCTGGGACCGTTCATGGGCTGGTGGATGGGGCCGGAATGGCTGCCCGCCCCGGCGCTGGTTGTTTTGCTGACCGCCCGTTTTTTGATTACCGGCGTGTCGGCTCCGGCAGCGTATTATCTGATCGGCCAAGGCAACTTCCTGTCCCTCGCCCAGCTCGTTGAGCGAGAGCTGGTGGTGGCGGTGCTGCTGGCGGTGGCGGCGGGTCTTGCGTGGGGAGTTAAAGGCGTGGCGGCCGGGTTTTTGCTGGCCACGGTGGCGGGCACGCTGGGCCCCACTCTCACACGGTATGCACGCTCGGTGCCGCAGTCGCCCGGCAGCTTGGCGGGAGAGCTTTGGTGGCGGGCGCTGACCGGGCTGGCCGTCAGCCTGGGCGTCGCCGCGCTCCTGACGCCGCTGGCGGGGCGCGGTGCCGGGCTGGTTCTGGTTGGCACGGCGGCGGCGGTGGCCGGCTTGGGCATGGGCGGCTTGGTGGCCTGGAGCCGCGTGACAGCCCCGGCTGAGGGAGGATTGTCGTGGCCGCGCTTTCGCGCCATGCTGCGGGTGTTCTGACGGGCTGGTCCTGTTCGACTATGTTCAAAAGCCTCATCTGTTCCACGCTGGCCACGATGGGCTGGCAGGCAAACCGCCTGAACCGTTGGCAAGTGATTCCCGTGGAGTTGCCGGAACCGGAGACGTATGCCGGCCCGGAGGATTTCAGCCGGCTGCACCGGCCCTGGCAGGGGGCCGAGTTTCTGAAGTGCCTCACGCCGGCGGTGCGGGCGAACACGATGCTTTCGCCGCAAAAATTGTATCTGCTGCGGAAATTGTTCGTGAGCACGCTGGGCCTGCCGGGCGACGTGTTCGAGGCCGGGGCCGGCAGCGGGGGCAGCGCGCGGTTGATGCTGGACAGCCTGCTCGCTCGTGGGGTGAAGAAACGGATGTGGGTGCTGGACACTTTCGCGGGTTATCCGGACTCGGACGTGGCCCGCGATGGACAGCACGTCCGCCCGCAACAATGCCAGTGCAACTCGGAGGCGGAGGTCACCGCCCTGCTCGCCAACCCAGAGGTCGAAGTGCGGGTGGTCGCCGGACGGATTCCCGCGACGCTCGCCCAAGTATCAGCCACGTCGCTCTGCTTCGCGCACATCGACGTGAACCTCCACCAGCCGACGCGCGCCGCGACCGAGTTCTGCTGGGACCGGCTCGTGCCCGGCGGCGTCATGGTGTTCGATGATTACGGCTGGCCAGCCACCTTCGGAGCGCGCACGGCGATTGACGAAGTGTGCGCCGCGCGCGGCGCGGAGGTCATCTGCCTGCCCGAGACCACCCAGGCCTTTTTGATCAAGCGATGAAGGCCCCCGCTACTTCCTCCTCGAACGCGCTGGCTGAGGATCTGGCCCGCAAAGATTATTTGCGGGTGCGGCAGCACCCCCGGTGGCGCGACGAAGATTACCTGCAGTTGAAAGATCTGCGCGACTGGATCGCCGCCTGCGCGGCGGAAATGAGCGGACAGGTCTTCGACTACGGCTGCGGCGGGGCTCCTTACACGCCGTGGTTTGACCATTGTGCGCAGTATGTGAAGGCGGATGTAACGCCGGGGGTGGCGGTGGATCGCATGCTGACGCCCGCCGGCCTGACCGAGGAGGCCACGGGAAGTTATGACTGGGTTCTGTCCACCCAAGTGCTGGAACACGTGGCCGATCCTGCGCTTTACCTGGCGGAGTGCCATCGTTTGCTGCGTCCGGGCGGCCGCCTGCTCCTCACCACCCACGGGCTGATTCAAGAGCACGGCTGCCCGCATGATTACCAGCGCTGGACCGGTCACGGGCTGGAGGAACTGATCGGGCGCGGCGGTTTCCAGGTGGTGTCAGCCGGCAAACTGACCACGGGGGTCCGGGCGGCGGTGCAGTTGACCCACCACGCCATCGCGCATTTGCGGGCGGATGGCCGGCCGCTGCTGCACTACCCGCTGGCAGTGTTCCGGCATGGGTATCGCTGGTTGGCGCTGCCGGTGCTGAACTGGTTTGCCGACTGGTTTACCGCGCAAGCCCGGGTGCCGGGCTCGGACCCGGCGAGCCTTTACGTCGGGGTGTTTGTGCTCGCGCGGCGGCAGTGAGGCTATGCGCATCACCTTCCTCGCCCACTATCCCGGCCGTGGCGGCAGCAATGCACTGCTGCGGCAACTGGCAGACTTCTTCCGCGCTGCCGGGCACGCGGTCGCAACGGTCGTGGGGCAGGACGATGCGGAGCCGGTGTTGACCGATTATGTGGTGGCCGGAGTGCCGCCGGCCGCGCCCTGGCGGGAACGGTTGCACCGGCTGCAGGAGGCGATTGAGGCCACGCGGCCCGAAGTCGTGTATTCCTTTTCCGGCAAGGATGAGTTTGATGTGCTGCGCTTTCTTTCCTGTGTCCGGGTGCGGCATGTCTTCTCCCTGGAGCAGCACGCTTACGCCGACATGTTCCACTGGCTGCGACAAGCGGGGGCCTTTCCGGAAGCGATCACCACGAGCACTCCGGACATGCTTGCGGAGGTGATGCCGTATAGGGCGGGACAGACGGCGGGTTGGTGCGTGCCTTATTGGGTGGAGCCCGAATTTGAGCAGGCGTCGAGGAATGTCGCCGACTCGCGCGGCAAGGTTGGACTGCCGTTGGAAATTTGTTTTGTCGGACGGCTGGAGGCGCAGCAAAAGCGGGCGCACTGGCTGCCGGAAATCGCGGCTGGTTGCGCGGCGGCAGGACGGTCGCTCCAGTGGCATCTCTACGGAGATGGCCCGGCACTGGCGGGTCTGCGATCAGCCTGGACCTCGGGCAACGTGCGCTTTCATGGCTGGTGTTCGGCGGCGGAGCTGGCGGCGGCATTGCCCCGGCATGATGTGTTTTTCCTCTGTTCAAAATGGGAAGGACTGCCGCTGGCGATGGTGCAGGGAATGTTTTGCGGCCTCGCGTGCGTGGTGCCGGATCTACCGGCGGGAATGCGGTACGCGCTGGCGACGGGGGGCGGCTGGCTTTATGCGGCACAAACGCCGGCGGCAGCGGTTCAGGAACTCTTGCAGGCCACGGCGGATCGCGCGGAATGCCAGCGGCGCGGGGCGGCGGCACGCGCCACCGCCGTGCGCGAGTTCAGCTCAGTTCAAGCCCGACGACAGTGGACCGAGTTGATGACCGGGCTGGCCGGATTGAAATCCAATGGCCGCCGCGCATCGCTGGCGGAGGCGCGACGCCTTCACGCCGTGCCCGTGCAGCGGGCTGTGTGGCGGAGGATGCTTGCGCTTGTTCGGCCCGGCAGGGAAAGATATGGCGCGTGATTACCTTCCTTGTCGTGGGCCGCAATGATGGTTATGGGGTGAACCTGCCCAAGCGGACGGCGGCCAGCTTGAATTACTTCGGCTCGCTCTGCGCGGACGCGGACGACGAAATTCTCTACGTGGACTGCAACACGCCCGCGCACGATCTCACGCTGGCCGAGGCCATCGCCGACACGCTCACCCCGGAGACGCGGCGGCGGCTGAAAATTTACCGCATCAGCGGGGAGCAGATGCGGGCGGCGATTGGCGAGACACCGCTGCCCTTTTCGGACGAGCTGTCCCGCAACGTCGGTATCCGTCGGAGCAACCCGCGCAACACCTGGCTGCTCTCCACGAACTGTGACGTGCTCGTGCATCCGCTGGGCTCCCAATCCTTCGCGGAGCTGCTGCGCACGCTGCCACCCCGCTTCTACCTGTGCCCGCGCATTGGCATTCCGCCCGCCCAGTGGCAGCGACTGGACCGCGCCAATGTCCCTCAATGGCAGGCCTTTTGTGACGCGGTGATCCGCGCCGGCGTGCGGCAGCCACCGGAGAAGCCGCAGGCCTGGCTGCGCTTTGCTTCGGTGGGTGATTTCCAACTGGCACCGCGCGAGCAATGGCTGCAAATCGGTGGTTGTGAGGAAGGCATGAAGCTGTGGGGCCACAGCGATGCGAACAACGCCCGCCGGTTGAACTGGCTGAACGGCGGCGGGCGCACGCCGGATTTGGGTGACCAACTGTGCGTGGCGCATCTGGATCACAGCTTCGGCGTGGGTAACGCGCATCAAGGCACATTGCCCAACAACGATTGGAATAGTTGGGTGGAAAACGTGACCGGACCGCAATCCCGCAACCCGCCTGACTGGGGGTTGCGCGATGTGGCGCTGCCGTTGATCACGCTCCCTGTCGGTGAGGTGAACCCGGAAGCGGTGCTGAGGGCGCACCGGCGTCAGCGCACGCTGCTGGCTGGCTGGAGCCTGCGCCTGCGATCCAAGCTGTGGCAGGCGGCGAGCCGGCTGGCCGACTGGGTGGACCGCCGGTCAGGCGCAGGCTAGCGCCAGATCACGCTGCCACGCTGCCAAGAGCTTCAGCTCGGCTTCCGGCAGCAGGCCAGCCCGCACCAAGGCCGCGTAACAAGTCGTGAGATTGGCCGCCACCGTTGTCTGAGCCCGGCCTGGCGTGAGAGCAAGCCCGGCCAGCAACTGGCGGATGCGCTCATTGTGCAGGTAGCCGGGGATCTCCTGTTCAAAGTCGCGGAGCAGATCGTGCTCGTTGCGATCCTGCCGCATGCTCGGCCCGGCGAAGCTCAGGCACGAGTCCATCTCCCACAGGCACCGCTGCGCGACGAACGAACGCCAGATGTCCGTCATGCGGAACGAGCAGTGCGAAGGCAGATACAGCAGCGGCCAGGCGGCAGGGAAGAAGGTCGTGTTCTGGCTGTTGAAGGGACACCAGCAGCCGCGCCCCAGCGCCACGGGCGGCGCCGTCGGATCAAAGCGCACCGGCAGCTCCGCCGTCAGGCGGTAGAGCGCGTCCACATCCGGGTTGTCATCCGCCAGTCCCTGCTGGATCAAACATTCCGCCGTCACCAGCCCGGCGATGGTCGGCGGCTCCGCGAACGAAGCGGCAAGGTGGGTGAGCGGGAATCCGCGCGGCCAGATTCGCGCTGTCGAAAAGTCCCGATACACATTCCACCAGCCGGACCGCTGCACGGGCCGGGCCTGCACGTGCGCCTGACGGGGCTCCCAAAAACTGGTCGTGGGCGCGTTGTCATCGTCGGTCTCAACGATCGTCTGCGCCCCCTGCTGGATCGCCAGGAGGTAGCCGAGATTCTTGCGGGTGTAATGCCGCTCCGGCAATTGACGGCCCAGTTCGAAGGGCAGGGCGAGTTGCTGGTCGATCGCGCAAAAGCGGGCGGCGGGCAGGTCGTAAGCCGGTGGGCCCTTGCGGTCCCCCATCACCCACAAGCGACCGCCACGGGCCGCCAGCCCGTCGCTCAGCACCTGCATGGCCGGGGTGGGCGGGAAGATGGTGGTGATGACGACATCAAGCATGTCCGCGCAGCACTGCCGAACCGCGCCCCCTCCGTCAAGCGTGAATCCCGGGCGGGCATGGTCGCGGCGCTTCTGGACTCGCTCCCTGAAGCGCCACACGAATTGAGGGCGGAAAACGAATGAAGTTAAGGTAGGCAGTCCTTCGCTTCGCGTTCCGCCCTCAATTGGCGTGGACTTTTGCGGCCCCAAGGCGCGGTTTGAGGGTCGTGGCGGCTGCCCCTGCCGGTTCGGAGGCTGGCGCTCCGGGCGGTGCCAAGGTGCACCTCATTGTCGCGGCACGTTTGCCAAGCAGGCTGGGTTCTCATTACTCTGAGGAATGCGGATTTTGATCGTGCATCCCGAAGCGCGCTTTTTCGCCGGTGCGGAGAAGATGCTCGGGCATTTTCTGACCGGCCTGCTGGCGGCTGATCATCAGGTGACGGTCGCGGTCGCTACCGGGAGCCGCACCGCCGGGGTGGTGCCGGCGGGTTGTGTCGTGGTGCCGGTGCCGGAGAATGGCCGGTTCTCGCTGGTCACTCTGGGCCGCACGTTGGCCATCCTGCGCGGGACGCATGCGCAGACTCCTTTCACAGTGGTGCATGGCTGGGGCGCGCGGGACTGGGAGCTGGCGGGGCTGGCGGGCCGGCTGCTGGGCCGGCCGGCGCTGGGCACGCTGCACGACCATCCGCTTGCGAGCTTCATCACCAGCTCCCGCCGACGGCTGATGCGGCTGGCCGCCCGCCAGGGGCTGCAACGGGTGGTGTGCGTGTCTGAAGCGGTGCGTCTGGCGTGCGCCGACGCGGGTTATCCGGTGGAGCGGCTGGCAGTCGTGCGCAACGGCCTCCCTCCGGCGTCACCGCTCCAGCGTTCCTGGCGCACGGGGGGCCGCCTCCGGCTGGGTTTTCTCGGAGCGTTCTCGGAGCGCAAGGGGCTGCGGGGATTTTTCGCCGCCCTCGCGATGTTTGCGGCACGCACCAACCAACTCTGGGAGCTGCACCTCGCGGGCGAGGCTCAGGATGCGGGCGGGCACCAAATGCTGGCGGACCTGCGCCGCCAACACGCCGCCGAACCGTGGTGGCCGCAGGTCCACTGGCACGGGTGGATGGACACGCCCGCACGCTTGCTTGGCATGGTGGATGTGTTAGTGGTCCCATCGTCTGAGTTTGATCCCTTTCCCACCGTGCTGCTGGAGGCGGGTCAGGCTGGCGTGCCGGTGCTGGCGGCCCGGGTGGGCGGGGTGGCGGAAATCATCGTGCCGGGGGAGACGGGCTGGCTGTTCGAGCCGGGCGACTGGTCGGGTGCGGCCGCGAAACTGGAGTGGCTGGCCGGGCAGCCCGCGACCGAGTTTGCCCGGTGCGGAAAATTCACCTTCCAGCGGCAGGCGACGGACTTCACGCTGGAAAAAATGTCCGCGCAATATTGCGAAATCTTTTCTAGGCTGACCACTGATGGATAGAGACAGCAAGCTGCCTGAGGCGGTTCTCATGAGCGTCGTGGTCGTCCCGCTGGCGCTGATGGTGGGCTATTTGCTGACCAACCCATTTTCTAAGCTGACGATTCTGGGGGTGGGCCTGTTGGTGGGGTTGATCCTTTTGCCGTTGGTGTTGCGCTGGCATCACGCCGCCTTGGTGTGCCTGTGGAATGCGGCCATTGTCGTCTTTTTCCTGCCGGGCCAGCCGCCGTTGTGGGCTGCGCTGGCGGGGGTGAGTCTGGGCGTGGCCATCGTCACCCGCACCTTGCGCGCGAAGTCCACTTTCGTATGGGTGCCCTCCCTGGCTTACCCCCTGCTGCTGCTGGCCCTGGTCGTGCTGATCACCATTGCGGTTCGCGGCATAGGCGGGCGCGCTTTAGGCAGCGAGATGTGGGGGGCAAAACGGTATATGAGCGCGCTGGGAGCGATCGTGGGCTACTTCGCCCTCACCGGGGCTACCATCCCTCGAGAACGCGCGGAAATGTATGCGGGCCTGTTCTTCCTGTCGGCGGTCACTTCGATCATGAGCGACCTGGCCTTTGCCCTGGGGCCAAGTTTTTATTTCCTGTTCATGTTCTTCCCAACGGACGTGGCGTCGGCGCAGTTCACCACGCTGGACACGTTGCGCCGGCTCGCGGGAGTCACCTGGATGGCTCAGGCCACCTACTGGTTCATGCTGCTGCGCTATGGCATCCGCGGGTTGGTGGACCTGCGGCATCCCTGGCGGCCGGCCGTCTTTGTGGCGATGATCTTGGTTAGCCTCCTAGGCGGATTCCGGTCGAGCCTGATTCTGCTGGGGCTTCTGTTTCTGGTGCAGTTCTGGTTTGAGGGGCTACTGCGCACCAAGCTGTTCCCAATTGTCGTGCTGAGCGGTCTGTTAATCGGTTCGGTCATTGTGGGCTACGCCGAACGACTGCCGCTGTCCATGCAGCGCACGCTCAGCTTCCTGCCCATCCAGGTGCATCCCTCGGCCCGGCAGGACGCGCAGAGCACGTTGGACTGGCGGCTCCAGATGTGGCGCGTGGTGCTGCGTGATGTACCCCAGTATCTCTGGCTGGGAAAAGGCTACACCTACAGCGGAACGGATTTCTTGCTAATGCAAGAGTCTATCAGGCGCGGCATGTTTCAGTCGTATGAAGACACTCTGGTCAGTGGCAACTATCACAACGGCGTGCTCACCCTCATCATTCCCTTTGGATTGCCCGGCACGGTGGCCTTTGCCGCCTTCGTGTTTGTCGGCTGGCGCGTGCTGCATCGCAACTACCTTTACGGGCCGAAGGAGCTGAAGCGGATTAACACCTTTCTGCTCGCCTATTTCACGACCCGCCTTGTGTTCTACTTGGGATTATACGGTCAGTTTGACTTAGATTTGATGGTGCTCACCGGGGCGGTGGGCCTGAATGTTTCGCTTAACGGCGGCGTGTGCCGTCCGCCCGGCCCCAAGCCAACCCAAGCCGCGTCGCGGCCAGTCACCGGATGAAGCCCCTGCGGGTAGCGATTGATACCAATCCGCTCTACGTCACCCGGGCTGGCGTGGCTCGGTATGTGCGCGGCCTGATGCGGGGCTTGGCCGGGCTGGACGCGCCGGACAGCACTTGGCTGCCGCTGGCGTGGGAAGTGGAGAACTTCAGCTACGACCAGCCGACGCGGGCCCTGAAGACAGCCTTCCGCGAATTGATCTGGGCGCCGTGGCTGGCACCCCGAAGACTCCTGGCGGCAGGCACGGAACTACTGCATTCCACTGTGGAAGCCGTGATTTCCCCGCCCGTGAACGTGGCCCATGTTGTCACGCTTCATGATCTTGCGCTGCTTCGTCACCCCGAGCGCTTCCGCCGCTGGCAGCGCTTTGCGGGCACACGCCGCCTGCAGCGGTTGGCAGCCGTTGACCACATCATCTGCATCAGCCAGTTCACCGCCGACGAAGCGATGCGGCTCCTTGGCCTGCCGGCTCGCCGGCTCGCAGTGGTGCACAATGGTTTAGATGACTTAACGCCCGTGGCGGGCGAGCCTCCCCCCGCTCCCATCGCAAGCAAGGAATTTTTCCTCTTTGTCGGCTCGCTCGAGCCCGGCAAAAATCTGGCCTTGCTGCGATCGGTCTGGAACGCAGCGGCGACCTCCGGCCAGCCGCTGCCTCCTCTGCTGATTGCGGGAACGCGCTGGCAGGGCGTGCCGAATGAAGGCCCGCCGCCGGCCGACTGGCACTTCCTTGGGCACGTGCCGGACGCCCTGTTGGCCCAGTTGTATCAACGGGCGCTGGCGCTGGTTTTCCCCAGCAAATACGAGGGTTTCGGGCTGCCCGTGTTGGAAGCGATGGGCCGTGGTTGCCCGGTGATCTGCTCCCCGGTCGCCAGCCTGCCGGAGGTGGGCGGGGACGCCACCTGGTGGTGCGCACTGGACGCACCCAGCTATCTCGCCGCGCTACGCGAGTGTGCGCAGAATGGCAAAACGCGGGACGCGTTCGTCCAAGCCGGGCCCGCGCAGGCCAGGAAATTCTCGTGGGCCAAGTGTGCGACGGAGACGGTGGCGGTTTATCGCAACGTGCTGCGCTCGCGTTGAATGAAGGTTCTCCTCTTCGCCCACACGCCGCCACGCCGTCGGCGGTGATGGGGACACCGCGCACCACGACCGGCCCAGTCCCGCCAACGCCGGCCGGAGCAGCTCGCTGGCGCAAGCGAACCAGTAATTGCCCGGCTTCTGGAAGGCGTTCCGGTTGACTCGCAAAAACATTTTGGCGCGCTCAAGGCTGGCAGAACGGAAGCGGCCCGCAAGCCCAAGTCCACGTGCCGGCTGCGCGGGTGGCTTCATCAATGATTCATTGGCACGCCCCTGCCCCGCGTGATTACATCGCCGTACCAACCTTTCGATGAACGCCCGTCCGCTGACTCTCACTTGCTCGCTGGCGGACCAGTTGTTCGCGCAAACCAAGTCGGTGGGCATTTTCAATCTGTCCCTCGGCCTCGTGGAGCAACTCGCCCGGCGACCCGAAATTGCACGCCTGACCGTTCTGGCGAACCACACGCTGATCGGCCGGCTGCCCAGATCCCTTGACGTCCGATGGCATGACGCGCCAGCGCGCGGCCGACTGGCCCGCATCTGGTGGGACCAGTGGGGCGTCTATTCTGCCGCCTCGGCCACGGACAACGAATGGCTGTTCCTGCCCAAGGGCTTTGCGTCGTTCCTCCGGCTCCCGCCAACGCGGCTGGCGGTTTACATTCACGACGCGATGCACGGCTTCTACCGCCAGCATCACCCAAAGGCGATAAGCCGGCTGGAACTGGCTTATTTCTCACGATCGCTGCAAGCCTCGCTTCGGCATGCTAGTGTATGTTTTACAAACACGGAATTTACCGCGCAGGAAATCCGCCGGTTGGCCGTGGAGGCCGGCATGCAGCCCCCGCACACAGTGGTGGCGGGCATCGGCTTTAAGCCGCCTGAAGCCCCGACGGACATAAGGCGCAGCGGGTTACTTG
>VFZP01000187.1 GCA_016871115.1 Acidobacteriota bacterium | reverse complement strand
GCGCCGAGGCCCCGACGCCATATAAATGGAAAGCCAACGGCCAAGACATCCTCCGAAAGATCACCAGGGCGCGGGAATCCCTGGCTGCCGTTATTGCAGGCTAATTCCATTACAGTACACTAGCGAGGCACGCGACATGGGTTGGATGAGCAAACTGCGCAACACGCTGCTGCGGCGAGACCCGGTGGCGGAAGAGATCGACGGAGAACTGCGCTTCCACTTGGAGGAACGCCACGCGAGTTGGAAGCCACAGGCCTGACGGCGGCCGAAGCGAAGAGTCAGGCGGCTCGTCAGTTGGGCGGGGCGGCGCAATGGCGGGAACAGACGCGCGATGCGGACGTGCTGGTGACGCTGGATGCGTGGGTGCGCGATGCGCGGCTTGCATGGCGCGGCTTGGTGCGGCGTCCCGGGCTCATGGCGGCCGTGGTGGGTTCGCTCGCTGAGGGCATCGCGCTCAACACGTCGGCGTTTTCCGTGGTGGACGCGGTGCTGCTCAAGTCGCTGCCGCTACGGCGCGCCGGCGAAGTGATGCGTTTGCAGGAGACGATTGAAGGCGATCGCGTCGGCGCCAATCCCGCGCGCTTGCGAGACTGGCGAGCGCAAGCGACAGCCCTGACGGACTTCGCCGGCATCTACGGTGAGGGGCTCGTGATGACAGGGCGCGGTGACGTGGAGCGTATCGATGCGCTGCGCACCGTTGGCTCCCCCTTGCGATTGTTGGCGACGCAGCCGATGCTGGGCCGCGCCTTCACGGGGCGCTTGTTCGTGGACCGCGCGGGCGCGCCCGCAGAGGTTGTCCTCAACCAGACCTTTGCCGAGAAGCTTCTGGCCGGGCGGAATCCGTTGGGCATGCACATCGCCAACGGCCGTGAGGCCGAAGACGGTAAGCCTGTGCAGTGGATGGAGATCGTGGGTGTAGTGGGCGACGTGCGCCGCACGCCCCTCGAAGCCGCCGTCCATCCGGGGTTCTATCAGAGCTATCAGCAAGGCTACTGGCCGATGAACGAGTTCGTTCTCGAGACGAGCATCCCGCTCACTGCGTCGGCCATTCGCGGGGCGGTGCAGCGCGTGGATGCGAATCAACCGGTGGTGGCGGTCCAAACTCTGGAGGTGAGCTTGAGCCGCTACATGGCGCAGCCCCGCGTGCAGGCGCTGTTGATTAGAGCGTTCGCACTAGGCGCGTTGCTGCTGGCGGCGCTGGGGTTGTATGGGCTGCTGGCGAGTGACGTGGCGCAACGCACGCAAGAGATGGGCGTGCGGCTGGCGCTGGGCGCGACACCAGCGCAACTGGTGGCGATGCTGGTGCGGCAGGGTGCAGGCGTGGCGGGGGTGGGGCTACTCGCTGGAATCGCCGCGGCCGTTGCGCTGGCGCGTTCCCTGGCGCGTTCCCTGGCGGGTTCGATTGCGGGCATTCCAGATTTGACGTGGCAGGCTCCGGCAGCCGCGTCGGCGTTGCTGATTGTTGTGGCCGTGCTGGCAAGTTTGTTGCCCACGCGCCACGCGGCGGCGGTTGCTCTGGCCAGCGCGCTGCGGTGTGACTAACACGGCGCGAAGGTGAACACCGCGACGCCGAGCACAAACCACAGCGCGGCGAAGACCAGTCCGTAGCCGATGAACTCGCGGAAGTTCACGCGCGCCACGCCCGCCACCACCATGTACCAGAAGGGCGAGAGCAAGTTGCCCATGTGGTCGCCCACGCTCATCGCCAGCAACCCGCGCTGCACGGTGACCCCGGTAGCCACGGCCACCTTCGCTGTGACGAAGCCTTGAATGGCCCACTGCCCTCCGCTGGAAGGCACGAACATGGACACGACCGAAGCCGACAACGCGGCGAGGAACGGGAACGTGTAGGGCGCGGAGAAGGATGCGAGGAGCCGGGCAAAACGCTCGCCCACGGTGGTGAACTGCACCAGCCCCGCGACGCCCGCATATAAGTGATAGATCAGCACCACGGGCCACGCCGAGGCCACGGCCTTTTCCAGCGCCTTCGAAAAGCGATGAATGTTGCCGTGCAGGATGAAGCCGAGGAATAGAAACGAGGCGTTGAGGGAGTTGATATCGAGGCTCGCGCGGCGGATCACGAAGTGCGCGCAGAGCCACGCGGCCAACATCGCGGCTAACGTCCACGCCATGAACGGATGGCGCTCCAGGCGTTCGGCAAATTCCTGCTGCGGGGGCACGGGCGGCTCAGTGGCGTCGGCGAAGGCGCTTGCTTCGGGGAACTCAGACAGTTGGCGCACCTTGCGCGGGTGCATCCAGCAGCCGACAATCATCACCGCAGCCATGTAGAGCACTTCCAGCAGAATTGCAGCAGGCGAAAAAATGGTGGTGCTGAGCGGCATCACGCCGATTTCTTTTTCGAGGACATGTCCGGGCGTAGCCACCAGCAACGGCGCGCTGGCGGACAACCCGAACTGCCACGTAGCGCCCGCGCCCCACAACACGGCGAGCAGAAACAGGAAGTCCACCCGGATGCCCTTGCGCTCGGCTTCGCGCGCGAAGTAGATGCCAGCGATAGGCCCCAAGACCATGCCCAGGCCCCAGTTGAAGTAGCTGAGTACGCCGCTGACGAGCGCCGTACCACAGATGGTCTGGTTGGTGGTGCGCGGCCATTGCGCGAGCCGCCGCACGAGCGTGCGGAAGTGGTTCGACTGGCCCACCACGCCACTCAGCACCAGCACCAGCGTCATCTGCATGGTGAAGGGCAGCAGCATCCATAAGCCGCGATACCAGGCGTCCAGCACCTTCTCCGGTGAGTTGCCCAGGCCGAGCGCCGCCGCGGCCAGCAGCACGAGCATCAAGCCAGCGGCGGTGATCGCGTCTGGCGTCAAGCGACCGATGGCGCGGGGGAGTTCCTCGAAGCGGGACGCGGCGTTCATGGTCCGATCATGATACCGCCTAGTCGAAGATCTTGATGGCGTCCTCGCCGATGGCGTAGCGGTTGCGGCCGTTGCTGGTCTTGTCTTTGATCACTTGGCGCGCGATGAAATTCCAGCGTCTCGGCGCGCTGGCTGAGGGGCAGGCGGGTACGCTTCTGCCACTCGTGCGGCGCCGGAACGTGGATGATCACCAGCAAGTCGCCGCCGCCGGACTCCCAGTACATGTCGAGGCGGGGCCGGGCATCTTCATAGCGGACGTGGCCCTCCCGGCCCTATTCGCTGAAGCTGAGTTGCGGATGCGCCGGCCGCGCAAGGCCAACACCCGGCCAGCACGTCTTTGATCACGTGGCCATGCACGTCTGTCAGCCGGCGGTTGATGCCGTTGTGATAGTACGTGAGCTTTTCATGATCGAGGCCCAGCAGATGGAGCGCGGTGGCGTGGACGTCATGAATGGTGGAGACGTTCTGCACCGCGCGGCGGCCGAAATCATCGGTAGCGCCGTAGCTCATGCCGCCCTTCACGCCAGCGCCCGTCATCCAGACGGTGAAGGCCTCGGGGTTGTGGTCGCGGCCGAGTGTGCCCGATTGATGCGTGGGCATGCGGCCGAATTCGGTGGTCCACAACACGAGCGTGTCTTTCAGCAGCCCGCGCGAGGCGAGGTCTTTGAGAAATCCTGCGGTGGGTTTGTCGAGGATGGGGCAGTGCCGCTCGTAGTCCCCCTGCAGCGTCTTGTGCGCGTCCCAATTCAGCAGCCCATCCACGCCGAACGCGCGCGAGCCGCAGAACAGTTGCACGTAGCGCACGCCACGTTCCAGCAGCCGGCGTGCCAGCAGCGCATTGCGCGCAGAGGCGGCCAGCAGTGGGTTCGCATCGTCGGCGCCGTAGAGGTCACGCGTGGCTTTCGATTCCTTGCCGAGATCGGAAGCTTCGGGCGCGGCCATCTGCATGCGGCCGGCCAGCGCGTAGGCGGCCATGCGCGCGTCGAGGTCCGCCACGCCTGGATGCGCAACGCGAGTGCGTGCGTTCATCCGTGGGAGCAGCGCGCGCGTGGCATCTTCTTGCGGCGCGGCGATGGACTGCGGGCGTGCGAGATTGCGTATCGGCTCGGCCGCGTTAAACACCACCGCCTGATGCTCGCCGGGAAGAAAGCCGTTGGTCCAGTTCGACGGGCCGGACGGCGGAATGCCGCGCACGTCGGGGATCGCGACGTACGCGGGCAAAGTATCGTTCTCGCGGCCCAGTGCGTAGCTGATCCACGAGCCCATGGCAGGAAAGCCGTCGAAGACAAAGCCCGTGTTGGTCTGCACGCAGGCGGGGCCGTGCGTGTTGCTGCGCGCCGTCATCGAATGGATGAAGGCGAACTGATCCACCATCGCACCCAAGTGAGGCAGCGTTTCCACGATGTACTTTCTGTTACAGTCGAAAAATGATGGTTCGGGGTTTCCATGCTCTCGTTTTTCTGCTTTCCTGCTCACTCGCTTTTGCGCAGGGCACCACGTCACGCCTCGTTGGCACAGTTGCCGACTCGACTGGCGCGGTGGTCTCCGGCGCGAAGGTAGTCCTTGCCAACGACCAGACCGGCGCCGTGTTCACCACGCAGACCGAGGCCGGGGGGAACTACCAATTCGAAGCCATTCAGATCGGCCTCTACACGGTGACCGTGGAGATGGCCGGCTTCAAGAAGTTCTCTTCGAAGGGTAATCAGGTGTCCGTTGGCGTCCCCACCACGGTAAACGTCAGTCTCGAAGTGGGCAATGTGGTGGAAAGCGTGGAAGTGGCGGCCGTGGCCGAGCAGGTGCAACTTAGCCAGTCTGGCAACATCGGCCCGCTGGTGAACGAACGGATGATGAAAGAGATGCCGATCGTCGCCGCGCGCCGGCGCGATCCCACCGCGATCCTCACCTATATGCCCGGCATGAACAGCGGCAGCAATACGGGTGGCGGCGGCCACATGAACGGCGCGCGTGACCGTGCCTGGAACTTCACGCTTGACGGCATCGACATGAACGAAGTGAGTGCCGGCGGTGGGGTGGGTAACAATCCCATCCGCGTGAATCCCGATTCGGTCGCCGAGATGAAAGTGGTTACTTCCAACGCCACCGCCGAGTTCGGCCGCAATAGCGGCGCGCAGGTGGCCATGGTGACCAAGAGCGGCACCAATGAACTGCATGGGAATCTGTTCTGGTTCTACCGTACGCCGCGCCTCAACGCCAACCAGTGGGAAGACAATCTGAACCGCATCGGCAAGCAGAATTTCATTCAAAACATTTTCGGCGGCTCCGTGGGCGGGCCCATCAAGAAGAACAAACTGTTCTACTTTACCAACTGGCAGGAACTGCGGGCGGCGCGTTCCATCTCGCAAACCGCGGTTGTCCTCACCCAAGAAGCGCGCAACGGAATCTTCCGCTTCAATCCGGCTGGGCAAAACCGTCCGGCGGGTGTGGCCGGTGCCTCGGTGGACGGGAGCGGCAATCCCATCGTTCCGGTGCAGAGCTACAACATCGTCACCAGCGATCCGGAGCGCCGCGGCCTGGACGCTACCATGCGCGGCCTGCTCACTTCCACACCGCGTCCCAACCGCTTCGACGCCGCTGGCGACGGCCTCAACTACGCCGCGCACGTGTTCCGCCCCACCGAAACCGAGGAGCAACGCGACCTGACCGGCAAGGTCGACTACATCGTGAATGACCGCAATACCGTCTTTGGCCGCTTCTACCGGGGCTTTCAAAACACGCTGTGCGACGGAGTGAACAGTGGCCTGCCGCGCTTGCCCGGCGCGCCATGTCTGGTGGATACCAAGCGCAGCCCGCGCAACTACGCCTTCAATTGGCGCAGCAATCCACTGGCGGCCGTCACGAACGAGTTCGTCCTTGGCTACAGCGAATTCTTCTTCAATTTCCCGAACCCGGTGCAGGATCTGAAGAACCCCACCTTTACCGCGCCGCTCGGCATCACCATCCCCATCGCCACCACGTTCGGCAACGCGCGCAAGCTGAAGACGCTCCAGTTTGTCGACAACCTTTCGTGGTTCCGCGGCAAGCACGCCATCAAGGGCGGCACCAACCTGCGGTTTGTGCAGCACCTCGATACGCGCGGCTCCATCGGCGGCCAGAACTCGGCGCTGGTGGTGAATTTCGACCGCACGATCAACACGGTCAACCCACAAGCCTACGGTATTCCCGCCGCGATTCAGCAGCAGGTGGACCGTCCGGCGCTGGAGTCGATGATCAACCTCATGCTGGGACGCGTGGGTACGCTGGCGCAAGGTTTCGTCGCCGAGGGTAACCAGTTCCGCACCGGTACCTTCGACTTCGACTCGCGCTTCTACGAGTACGACTTCTACATCCAGGACACCTGGAAGGCGGCGCGCAACCTGTCGATCGACCTTGGCCTGCGCCTTGAAGCGCGCATGGCGCCGACCTCGGCCGGAAAACAGCCGATCCTCACGCCCGGCGTACCGGTCGCCGCGGGTACCGCGCCGGCGAATACGCTGCGCTGGAGCCCGGGCAAGCTTTACCGGAACGATCTCAACAACTGGAGCCCGTCGCTGGGCTTGGCGTGGGATCCGTTCGGCAGCGGCAAGACTTCGATTCGCGCCAACTACCGTCTGGCGTATGACCGCGTCCCCACGTTCCTGCTGAGTTCGTTCCTGTTCCCATCGATGCCGGGCAGCGTGCTCGGCGAAGTGAACTCGGCCTACGGCGGCAATGGCGGACGTCTGGCCGGGGTGCCCTCGCTGGCGCCCACGCGTACTCCGCAGGACCTGGCGCAACCCGTGCCGTTCTCACTTGCCACCAACACCGTGGTAGATCCCAACTTCGAAACGCCGCAGACCAACATGTGGTCGTTCGGCATTCAGCGCGAGATCGCCAACCGCACCGTGGTGGAGGCCAACTACATCGGCCGCCGCGCGCACAATTTGCTCGGCGGCTACAATGCGAACCAGGCCGAGATCCGCTCGAACGGCTTCCTCGATGCCTTCCGCGCGGCGCGCGCGGGCGGCGAAAGCGATCTGCTCAACCGGCTCACGTCGGCCGATTCACGCCGCAATGCCGGCGAGTCCGGCGCGGCATTCTTGCGGCGCCAGTTTGTCAATGAGCTGTCGCTCAATAATGTGGGCGGTGTGGCGCAGGCGCTGGCGCAGCGCACGCAGAGTGGCACGAATCTTTCCAACGCTTCCGGCCTCGGCCCGTATTTCTTCTTTCCCTATCCGCAGTTCTCCGCCGCAAGCGGGCTCAGCGTGATCGACTCCAATGACTTTTCCACCTATCATGGCCTGCAATTGACCTTCAACCGCCGCTTTGCTTCTGGCGCGAACATCCAGGCGCACTACATCTGGTCGAAGTCGATGGACACGCGTTCGTTCGACCCGACCTTTACGCTGGCCGGCGTAGGTTCCACGGGAACCGCGGCCAACACGCCGTTCGACATCAACAACCGCCGCCTCAACTATGCGCTCTCTGACTTTGACCGCCCGCACCAGTTGCACATGTTCGGCTCCATGGACCTGCCTTTCGGCAAGGGCAAGCGGTTCCTGTCCAGTGCGGGCGGCGTGGTGGACCGCGTCTTGGGCGGCTGGAACCTCAGCGGCCTTCTCCGCCTCGATAGCGGGCGGCCCTTTAGCGTGTTTGCCGGCACCAACAGCTTTAACAACGTGGTGGGCTCGTTTGCCAACTGCAACGGCTGCTCGCGCTCAGACGGCGCGGTGCGCGACGAAGCTGGCTTGGTGTGGTACCTCAACCCTTCGGAGTGCGCCAAGTTCACCGCGCCCGGTATCGGCGAACTGGGCAACACAGGCCGCAACTTCCTGCGTGGCGACCGGTTCCTGAATCTCGACCTCTCGCTCGCCAAGCGCACCCGCATCACCGAGCGCATCAACGTGGAAGTGCGGGCGGACTTCAGCAACTTCACCAACTCACCGTCGTTTGGCCTGCCGACAGGCATCATCACCAATCCGCTGTTCGGCCGCATCCGCGACAGCGTGTCGAGCAGTTCGCGGCAGACGATGCTGGGGATGAAACTGAACTTCTAGGCTTGGTGGACGAGGCCCTTGCGCACCGCGTAGAGGATTACGTCCGCGGTGGTGTGCAGGTTGAGTTTCTCCAGCAGATGGCGGCGGTGGGTCTCGACGGTATAAATACTGAGACCCATCTGCGCAGCCATTTCTTTGTTGGAAAGCCCTTCTGCAATAGCCTGCAGAATCTCGCGTTCGCGCGGCGAGAGTAGCTCGTAGGTGTCATCCACGCCAGTGTTATCCAACTGGCGCATGTAGTCGTCTTGCAGAATGGTCTTCACGCGGGGGCTGAAATAGCTCTTGCCGACTGCCACGGAGCGGACTGCATTCACCACTTCGTTCTGTGCCGACTCTTTGAGCAAGCAGGTGCGCGCACCGGCCTTCAGCAACCGGCGGACGTAGCTTTCGTCGCTGTGCATGCTGGGGATGGTGACTTTGGTGTCCGGGTTCGACTCGACAATGCGCTTGGTGGCTTCGATGCCGTTCATCGAAGGCATGGTGATGTCCATCAGCACCACCTCGGTGGGCACCTGGGTGCAGAACTGCACCGCTCGACGGCCATCGGCCGCCTCGCCCACCACTTCCATATCGGCCTGCCTGCAAAGCAGGGACCGCAGACCCTCCCGCAGTACGGAATGGTCATCGGCGACGAGTACACGGATCATATGGGTCGCTATGCCTCCCTAGTGTGAGACTAACGCTCAACAGGTCTCAGTCATATACTCTTGGGAGGGCAGGTTGACGTTCAAGCGGTTGACAGTGTGGCACTTGGACGTTTCGCCCAACACACCCCATAGTGGGGATGCCGCTACGGGGCGACTTGAACCGCTGTAAGCCTCTGGGAAAAGTGGGGTTGTGCTACGTCGTGGCCCGCCATCGGGCCGGTCGCGTTTAGTGCTGCCTTGTTTGTGGCGACATAGCGTCACGGGCGGCGTTCGGCGCGCCTCGGTTGGCGCGCGGTCATCGATCAGATCGCCGTACGCGCCAGAGCGCCGTACCGACCTTCCTTAAGCAGTGGGTTTTCGGAAGTACCTCGGCCAATTCTCGGCTAAAGTGGGATTGTCATGGTCACCATTGAGCCGATTCGCGTCGAAGTGGAGCTTGAAGAAGACGGCCGGGTTCTCGCCTCCGTCCCCGAACTCCCGGGCGTTATGGCTTACGGGATCACTGAGATCGAAGCGGTTCGCAAGGTCAAAGCGATTACGCTCCAAGTCCTCGCTGACATGATCGAAAACGGAGAAGAGGTGCCCGCGCCCCTCCGTGCATTGTTCGCCGCATGAGAGCGTGGCGAGCGACCAAAGCGAAGCGAGTATATGCTGCTTTGCTGCGGATTGGCTGGAGCCTCAAGAAGCAAGTGGGCTCCCATCGAAAACTCCAGCGCGACGGCTGGCTGAACTACACGTTCTGATTCCACGACGGCGAAGAGGTGGGGCCGGCTGCCCTCGCCAAGATCGCAAAGGAAACCGGTCTGCGCCCGGAAGATCTCTAGCGTCAGTGATCTCACGCACGATTCCGCCTCTGGCGTTGCCACCATTTGTGGGCGCAGTTCCTGCGCACGGTACTCGATTCCATTTTCCGTCCGCTTGCCGCGATACAATCACTGGAATGAACGAGGCGCTGATCCGGCAGTTCGAGGCCGATGGCTTTCTGGCGTTGAAAGGGTTCCTCACGCCCGAGGAACTCGCCGGCATTCGCGCCGGCTGGGACCATTTCGAGCGTGACATCGCCCCGACGTTGGACCGGCGGCAGGTGATGTATGAAGACTACGCCGATCCCAGCACCATCAAACAGTCAAACGCGCTCGCTCTTTCGCCGCGCCTGGGAGCGCTTCAACATTCCGGCACTCTGCACGATCTGGCGGTGGCGCTGATTGGTCCTGTGGAGCCGCAGCAGGTTGAGTACTTCGACAAACCGCCAGGCAAGAACCAACCCACTCCGGCGCATCAGGATGGATACTACTTCTGCATCCAGCCCAACAACGCCTGCACGCTGTGGATTCCGCTCGAACCCGTTGATGAGGCCAACGGCGCTCTCACCTACGTCAAAGGGTCGCACCGGCTGGGTTTGCGCGAACACAACTCGTCGTCCATCCTCGGCTTTTCGCAAGGATTGGCTGAGGACCCGGCTGCGCTAGGGGAATTGGTCAGTTGTCCGGTGGAGCCGGGCGATGTGCTGGTGCACCATTCGTTCACCATCCACTTGGCCGGTCCGAACCGCTCGGCCACACGGCGCCGGCGTACCATCGGTTATGTATTTTTCCCCGCCGGAGCCACCCGCGATGAGGAGGCTTTTGCGCGTTACGAAGCGGCGCTGCTGAACCAGCACCGGTCCAAGGGTCTGGCGTCGTAGGCCTAGGCGATCTGCTTCATCTGCGCCAGCTTATACACTTCGGCCACCGCGCGCACCACGCGTTCCCCGCGCGGATCCAGGACGGGATTCGCCGGCACATAGAGAATGGTCTCTTCGCGCCGCGCCACCACGTTGTTTACCACCAGTGCGCGCATCATCCAGATGGCCGCCGCCACGTTCCGGCAATCGAAGCCTAGCCAACCCTGGTACACCGCGCCGCCGGGCTGCAGGCCAGTCTCCTCCGCCACCGCGGCGCCGGCCTTGGCGCGTAACTCGCTGGTGGACGCGGCTCCGGGAAGCCCCGGTTGCAGCAGCGGCGCAACGGTTTCGGCCCGATCGAACTGTTGTCCGATCGCGCGCCGCTGCGCCTTGCCGATGTGACCCAAATAGTAATGCGTGGTCTTGGCCACCGATGTGACGACGTTCTTGATCTCCTTCTCCAGCCGAAAGTGCGGTCCGGCAGGCAACCGGATCACGTCCGCTGTCACGTAGGCCGAGACGTTTTCCATGGCGATGGCCCGCACCAGCCAGCCCGCCATGCCTGGCGCGGCACAAAACACCTGGACCGAGCCCGGCTCGGGCGAGCGCCCGACGGCAACTTCCGATACCATGCGAATGCCGCGGCAAATCTCGTCGACTACGGTCTTGTACTGGCGCGGCTCCGCGTCGATCTGTGCGGGCGTAGCTGGCTCCAGCAATGTTCCGCGGTGGGGTGGGCCACCGGCCATGGCGAGATCACAGAAACTGCCCCAGATCTGGTCCCACGCCACGCGGCCCGCGGCATCGAACTTCAGCCCAGCCGAGCCCATCGACACCGGTTGGACATTCTCGTAGCACTCCTGATACTCCTCCGGCAGGATCGTTTTCAGCCGGGTATCGAGGTCCGCCAGTGCGGCGTCGTCGCGTTGAATCATTCGCTTGCGATCATCGTAGCATCGCTGTGGGCCGGGCGGGCACTGTTGTAAAGGGACTATTGCGCCGCCGGGGCGGGAACGGTGAAGGGAAGGGAATACGTAAGGCTCGCCTCGGCGCCCGTGGCTGGCGGTTGCTCGATCTTGTCCACCTCAAAAGCCCGGCCCACCTTGTTCCCCGTCAGATCTTCGAGCGTCTTCAGGATCTCCAGCGAATACTTGCCGGCCACCCATGGCGTGCCGGGCTTGAAGATCCAGACCTGCTCGTTCTCTTCCACGGTGACCTTGCCGTCAATCAATTGGCCTTGTGCGCCCGAGACGTCGATGAATCGCTGCAACAGGGCCGCGTCCAGGAATTCCAGTAGCCGGACATACAACGCGTCAGTCGTCCCGGCCTTGGGAATGTCGAGCTGCCAGGCTTTCGGGTCAATCGGATTGCGGTCCGCTGGCTCTACGAGGAACT
>VFZP01000186.1 GCA_016871115.1 Acidobacteriota bacterium | reverse complement strand
GGCGCTCTCCACCGCGCCCGATGCGAGGTAGCCGGCGCGCACGGTTTCTGACAGCGTGGAAGCACGCGCGGTTTCCACGCGCACGTTGGAGGCGACGGCGAAGCTGATGGCGGCGAGCGCGGCCGAGAGCCACAACACGGCCAGCAGTGCGCTGCCCCGCTCGCTATCGTTGCTGTTCCGGGTCGTCGATGTCGGCATAAACCTCAAACGTGTTGCGCGAAACGCGCACGGGGATGGTGACGGTGGCGACTTGCACGCGCGCGGGGTCCGGACGGAGCGGCGCCATTTCAATGCGGATGGCGGCGGGGAAGACCGCGCCGTTGTAAGTAGGCTCCCACGTGGCTTGGCGATTCACAGGATGCACGCGCTGATAGAAGATGCGGCAGTAGGCAAGCTGGTCGGCAAGGACAAAGGCGCGGGGGCCAAGGCGCGGCGGATGCAGCGAGGCCGTGGAGGCGCGGTGCATCGGGTCTGCGCCCGGGCCGGCGCAGAAGGGCGAGAGCGAACCGGCGCCCGCGTAGGGCAATTCCTGCATGACGAGCCGCACGCCACCGGTGCGCGCGTCGCCCGGCAGCACGAGGTAGTCGACGATGCGCGGGTAGCCTCGCGCGGCTTCTTCGAACGTATAGGCAGTGACGAACTGGATCGAGCTGGGCGTGCCTTGGAAGTAGAGGGGCGCAGTGCCGCCACTCATGCGCACGCCCGCGCAGGGCACTTGCGCCGGGATCATCGCGGCGAATTGGTTTTCCAGCAGGCGGAGCGAGCCGAGCGCGCGGCGATTGTCGGTGAAGCGGCGGTTGGTGGTTTCGAGCGCCTTGAAGCCGAGGTTCATCGCGTAGAGAATGCCGGTGGAGAGCAGGCTCACCAGCGTTACGGCGATGAGCACTTCGATGAGCGTGACGGCGCGGCGCGAACGGCGTCTCATCGTCATTGCAACCCCGGCGTGACGGTGCGGCGGAAGCCTTCGAGTTGCAGCGTGCGGCGGCTGAAGCCGCGTTCCCACCAGACTTCGAGCACGATCCGTTCGACGCGCGCGCGGACGTTGGGCTGCGCGTCGAATGGCTCAACGCGCGCGCGCCAGCCGCCGTTGAGTCCGGTGACGTCGGGGCGGAACTGACCTTGCGCGGCGCCGGCGAGCGCGGGCTCGGCGAGCAGCGTGTCCATGGTTTGTTTGGCGAGCATGGAGGCTTTGTCGGAGTCGGACACCGTGCCCGCATTGCGGAGCGAGGTGGTGAGCGCCGACAGCAGCGTGACGACGGCGATCGCCATGATGGTGGTGGCGACGAGCACTTCGAGAAGCGTGAAGCCGCGGCGAAGGCGCTGGCGTTTCATGGCAGCACTTCCGAGGCGTCGAGTGTGCGCGATTCGGCGGCGCCGGTGATGGGATCGAGCCGAACCATGCGGCGCGTGCCGCGCGTGTTGGTGAGCAGCAGCGTGACGCGCGGCGCGGCGCCGCCGGGGTAGATCCAGTAGCGCTCGGCGTTGGCTGTGAGCGCAATACCCGCGGGCAGGCGGAACTCGCGATGGTAGCCGGGCTCAGCGCCGAGCAGAATGACGCGATTCTCCGCGGGCGGGATCGCCACTTCAACGGCGATGCGGCGGCGCTCGGCGCGATTGACGGCGGCGGTGAGCATCGTGGCGGCCTCTTCGCCCGCGCCGCGGAGGCGCAAGCTATCGACGCCGGAGGAGACGAGCGGGAACGCCACGCCGGCCATGAGGCTGATGATCATGACCACGATCATCAGCTCAATGAGCGTGACGCCGCGACGCCGTCTACTTCCAGCTCGCGACATCAGCGTTGATACCCTCGCCGCCGGGCTGGCCGTCGGCGCCGAGCGATACGATCTCGGGCTCGTCGCCATGCTCGCCCGGATATCTGTAGAGGAACGGGCGGCCCCAGGCGTCCATGGGCACGTCTTTCGGCAGATACGGGCCGTTCCAGTTGTTCAGATTGGCGGGCCGGACGCGCAGGGCGTTGAGGCCGAGTTCGGTGTTGGGGTAGAGGCCGGTGTCGAGCTTGTAGGCGCCGAGCGCGGTCATGAACGATTCGAGTTGCGCCTTGGTGGCGACGACGCGGGCCTGGTCGCCGCGGTTGAGCAGGCGAGGCCCGACGACAGCGGCAAAGAGCGCGATGATCGTCACCACGACGAGCATTTCGATGAGCGTGACGCCCGCTTGCGCGAGCTTTCTGGAACGGCGGTGAGTGTTCATGTTGTGGACCTTCTTCGTAGGGCAAGCGTTAGCTTGCGGCGGACTCTCCAGGAACTCACCGCCAACCTGTTGATTCCAAGGGAACGGGCAAAGTGCCCGGCCGTGAGTTCCTGGGACAAGAAACGCGCCCCGCGCGTTGGCGCTTCAGTCCGCCTGTTCGCTACAGGGGAAATCTGGTGAGACAACGGGCGCTCTACATGGACTGTAGAAGTGAGATGGACTTTCGTCAACGCAGGCTGCCGCACGCTCATGCCATCGGCGTGCCGATGTTCATCACGTTCCGGTTGCACGGCAGTCTGCCGCAGGGACGTTACTTCGGGCCCAAGACGAAGGACTCCGGAGCGGCGTTCGCGCTGGTGGACCGTTTCCTCGATGAAGCGCGCTGCGGCCCAACGCACCTGCGCACGCCGCAGATTGCGGAACTGGTGGCGAGGGAGATCGAACGGGCGGACGGCTTCGAGTTGCACAACTGGGTGATCATGTCGAATCACGTGCACATGCTGATGACACCGCGCGAAACTGCTTCGCGGATCATGCAGCGCGTCAAGGGTCGGACCGCGGTGGAGGCCAACCGGATACTGGGAATCGCTGGACCGTTTTGGCAGCATGAGAGCTTTGACCGGTTGGTTTTGAACCGCACGGAGTTTCGGCGGGTTGCACGGTACATCGAAGGGAGTCCGGTGAAGGCGGGTGTGGTGAACGACCCGAGCGACTTTCGCCGGTCGAGTGCTTGGGGCGGACTGAAGTCCGCCCCAAGCTGAAGCTTGCACTACGAAGACGTTCATCCGGCGACCTCGTTGATGCTCGTGATGGCGATCAGCATGCTCAGAATCAGCGCGCCCACCACGATGCCCATGATCAGAATAATCAGCGGCTCAAAAAGCGCCGTGAAGCGTTTGATGGCGTCGCGCGTTTCGGTCTCGTAGATGTCGGCCATGCGCGTGAACATCGCATCCAGCTTGCCGGTCTCTTCGCCCACATTCAACAAATGCGACGCAAGCGGCGGGAACTGGCCCGTCTTGCGCAGCGGTTCGGCAATCCCCTCGCCGCGCTTGATACCCTGCGCCAACGCGTCGAGCGAGCCGGCCATGCGCTTGTTCACCAGAATCGCGCGCGCGATGCCGATCGACTGCACCAGCGGCACCGAGTTGGAAACCAACGTGGCCATCGCGCGCGCAAACCGCGCGGTTTCGGCCTTGCGCAACGCCTCGCCCAACAGTGGAATGCGCAAGCGCGTGGTATCCCACCACAAGCGCCCCTCGGGCGTGCCCGTGTACACCTGAAAACCAGTGATGCCCAGTGCCAACGCAAAACCCGCAACCCAGCCCCACGCGCGAATGAAGTTCGACGTCTCGATCATGATCTGCGTGGGCAGCGGCATCTTGAGCTGGCCGGTTTCAAATACGGTGGCAAAACGCGGCACCACGTAGTACATCAAGACGAGAATCGAGCCGAGGCCGACGAGCGATAGCAGCGCCGGGTAGACCATCGAACCGATGATGTAGCTGCGCAGTTCGTCGTGCGTACGTTCAAACTCGGCAAGCCGCTCAAACACCTGCCCGAGCGAGCCCGACGCTTCGCCGGCGCGCACCATGTTCACGTAGAGCTCTGAAAAATACAGCGGATGCTGGCCAAGCGCGTCGGCCATCGACTTACCGCCTTTGATCGACCGCAGCGTCTCCTGCAGCACCGATTTCAATTCCGTCTGATCGGTGAGTTCGGTGGCGATCTGCAGCGCGCGATCGAGCGGAATGCCCGAATTGAGCAGCGTTGACATCTCGCCGGTGAAGAACAGTACGCCCTGGCGCGACTTCAAGCCAAACTGTGGGAGCTTGAAACTCCAGCCCGCCGCCTGCGCCTGGCGGCCGATGAACACCGGCGTCAACCCCTGGCGGCGGAGTTCGGTGGCGACTAGTTTTTCAGAAACCGCGGCCAGGCTCCCCGTGCGCATTTTGCCGTCCGGCGTAACGGCGCGGAAGTGAAACGTCGTGCTGCTGGTTGTCGCGGCGGCCATTCGCTAGAACTCCTGCGTGACGCGCATCACTTCATCCACGGTGGTGACGCCGCGCGCGATCTTCAGCCAGCCGTCTTCGCGCAGCGTGTGCATGCCGTTGCGCTTCGCCGCGTCCGTCAGGATCGTGGCGTCTTCGTTCTTCATGATATGGCGGCGCAACTCATCGTTGAGCTGCATCATTTCGAAGATGCCGACGCGGCCGCGATAGCCGGTGCCGAAACAATGTTCGCAGCCCGCGCCGCGATAGCAATCCACCATCTCCCCGTGCGGCGCCAGGGCCTGCCCGGCGGGCCGGCGGCAGTGGGGGCAGATCACGCGCACGAGGCGCTGCGCGAGCACGGCGACGAGCGACGAAGTGAGCAGGTAGTTTTCCACGCCCATGTCGGTGAGGCGCGTGATGGCGCTCGGCGCATCGTTGGTGTGGAGCGTCGAGAACACCAGGTGCCCGGTGAGCGCAGCGCGGATGGCAATGTCGGCCGTTTCGCGGTCGCGAATTTCGCCCACCATGATCACGTCCGGGTCCTGGCGCACGATGTGGCGCAGGCCCGCGGCAAACGTCAACCCGATCGCCGGATTCACGTGGATCTGGTTGATGCCATCCATCTGATATTCGACCGGGTCTTCGATGGTGATAATCTTTCGGTCCGTGAGGTTGATTTTCTTGAGCGCCGAGTAGAGTGTCGTCGACTTGCCGCTGCCGGTGGGTCCGGTGACAAGAAAGATGCCGTGCGGGAGCTGCGCGAAGTGCTCCATCAGTTTCAGCATGTCGGGCGTGAAGCCGAGCTTTTGGAGGTCGTAGAAATCGCCCGCGGACCGGTCGAGCAGACGCATCACGACGCTTTCGCCGTAGAGCGTGGGGAGCGTGGAAACGCGCAGGTCCACTTCGCGGCCCAGCGTGCGGATCTTGATGCGGCCGTCCTGCGGCAAGCGGCGCTCGGCGATGTTGAGCTTGGCCATGAGCTTCAGGCGCGAGATGATGGCAGCCTTCAATTCGCGCGGCGGGGACTCCTGCTGTTGCAGCACGCCGTCCACGCGGAAGCGGATGCGGAACTCTTTTTCGAATGGCTCGATGTGGATGTCAGAAACGCGCTTTTCAACGGCCGACGCCACCATGGCGTTGACAAGCCGGATAACCGGCGCCTCGCTCGCCATGTCGCGCAGGTGTTCGAGGTCTTCGGCGCCTTCGGCCGTGTCGTCAATGAGGCCAGTGGCGCTATCCGGGCGCGCGGCGTCGCCGTAGTAGCGGTCGACGTGATCGACGATTTCCTGTTCGGCGGCCAGGAGCGGCGTGACTTTGAGGCCGGTGACGTGGCGGACCGCGGCGACGGTTTCGTAGTCGAGCGGATCGGCCATCGCCAGCGCGAGCGCGCCGTCGTCAAAGCCCGCGGGGATGCAGCGGAACTGCCGCAGGAAGCGGGCCGAGAGGCGCTCGGTTTCGGGAGCGGCGGGCGGGGCGCCGTCGAGCGTGACGAGGCGAACGCCAAGTTGTTCGCTAAGCGTGGAGAGGATCTCGCGCTGCGCGACGTAGCCGAGATCGATGAGGATTTTGCCGAGTTTGTCGCCGCGGCGCTCGCGCTGGAGTTCGAGCGCCTGGCCGAGTTCGTCTTCGCTCAGCACGCCGCGCGCGATGAGCATTTCACCTAGACGCATGGAGGGATTCCTTGAGCGCGTCTATGCCGCGACGGAGGCTGACTAAAGTCAGCCGCAAGCTGAAGCTCGCCCTGCACGGACGCCGAGTGCACGTGGTGTCCGGAAGCTTGCCACACATCAATACACCTGCTCTTGGATGGCGGCGTCGAGGGCGGCGGTTTGCAGCTTGCCGGCTTCGAAGTCGGCAAGCACGCGGCGCGGCGCTTGCATCACGATTTGAGACGGCAGGTCTTGGCGGAGTTCAAACGGACGGTGGAACAGCGTGAGGCCCACTGCGATCTGCTCATCCGGCCCGAGCGTCTTGAGGCTGGTGGCAGCCGACACGAGCGTATCGCGCATCATCTTTCTCAGGGCGGGCAGGCGCGAAATCTTCTTCGCGCGAAGTTTGTCAAGCTGGTCGCTCGAAAGCTGCGGGCGGAACGGCGTAATGGCCGTCACCACCAGATTCACTTCCGCCGAGATCACGACACCGAACTTATCCACATAAAGTGCCCGCGCCGGGCCGAGCACTTCGATAGGATCGTCGAGGCTGAACTGCTGCACCCGTTGATCGAGCCCGCGTTCGAGATTCTGCAACACCTGACGCGAAACGCGCGGCGCGGCAGCGCCCAGCAGCGCCACGCCCGCCAGCAGCAGCAGCGCGCGCCTCACTGGCCCACCGCCGCCTGCGTATCCACGCTGGCCGTGTAGCGCAACAGATTCTTGTAGCGCTTGGAGAGTTCTTCGTAGTTGGCGTTCATCACGGCCAGCATTTCCGAGCGGTCCAGCTCATGGCGCTTGTCCGCCTCGGCCAACAGCGTGCGCGTCCGCTGCTCGGCTCGCTTTTCAACATCCGCCACGGCCTGCTGCACCATCGCCACCATCTTCGCTTCCATCATGGGCGCGGCGGCGGCATCGGGCAACGGACGGCGCAGCGGTGTTTGCGCGATATGCCCGGGCGCAACGACGGTGCCCGGATTCCACACCGCGTGAAACACAATCGCGCCAGCGACGATCGAGGCCGCAGCCAGGGCCCAGGCGGGCATGGGCTGCCACAAGCGCTGCCACCAGGTGGGCTCAAACACTTTGTCTGAAACAAACGCGATGCGGCGCGGCGGTTCTTCCTCGCGAACGCTGAGCAGCGCCGCCTGCGTAACGCCCAGCCGCGCCAACTCGCCAGCGCACTCCTCGCACTGGCGGATGTGCGCTTCCACGGCGCGCCGCTCGGCGGCGGTGGCCTCGCCCAACTGGTAGGCGATCAGATCGAGTTCGGAATCGCAACGCATCAACATTTCTTCTTTACCTCGCCGGGGAAACCGGGGACAGCGAATTTTTCAGCAGTTCAAGCGCGGTGTACAGGCGCGACTTCACCGTCGAAACCGGGATCCCGAGGATCTCCGACATTTCGTCGAATTTGAAGCCCTGATACACCTTCAACACCACTGCCTCTTTCTGTTCCGGGGTGAGCCGCGCGAGCGCCGCATTGACGGCGAGAGAAGTTTCCATGGGCAGCATCCGCGGCCCGGGCGGCAGGGGTTCGGGCTCAATTCCCGATTCGTCCCCAGCCACTTCGGGTTTCATCTTGCGCAACAAGGAGAAGGATTCGTTATGCGCAATGCGAAACAGCCACGGGGCAAAGCGGCCGGCGTCGTCGAGCTTCCCGAGGTTCTGGTAGGCCTTCAGGAAGGCGTCCTGGGTGACGTCCATCGCGTCTTCGCGGTTGGAAACCAATCGGAAGACATAGTTGAAGACCCGCTTCTCCCAGCGGGACACCAATAGGTTATAGGCGTCCACGTCCCCCCGGCGGGCTTTGCCCACCAGGTCGCGGTCTTCCACTTCACGAAAAATCAAACGGCGGCAGCTCCGGTTACTTCTTTCTCACGGACTCGCTCAGGTTGTCAACATCAAAGCCCGGTTTGGGGGCTCATGGATGAAGACGCGGGCGGGCGGGAAAAAGTCTGAGGCGTTGCGGACACTGGTTTGACTTGGCTATCCGGGAGGTCCCATTGTATTGCTTATGACCGCAAAGCCGGGTGGAAATTTTCTGCCGTTGTTTGGGCTGGCGTGGCTCCTGGCTGCCGTCCCGTTCGGCTTGGCCGGGCGGTACATGCTCAGGTTGGAAGGCCGGTTTGAAAAGGAAGGCGTCAGCGTGGCGGGCGAGGTGGTGGACAAACGGGTTGAAGAGAATAGGTCGTACGATCGGGACACCAGACGCACCACACGCTCGGAGTCCTACTGGGTCCATTTCAAGTTCAAGACGCCCGATGGCCAGTCCCGGGAATCGAAGGACACCGTCGACAGCGATATCTGGGCGAGTCTCAACGCCGGAAGCCCAGTGGAGGTGCATTATCTCGAGAGCAACCCGCAGACCAGCCGCATCGCGCGGCCCGCGAGCTTCGTGGACGGATATGCGTTCTTTGCCTTCAGCGCGGCGGCTTTGCTGATCGGCGCGATTTCACTGTTCTATTTCTTCGGCGGCAAGAAGGAAACGAACCGCCTGCTGCAATACGGTGTCAGCACCGAGGGGACGGTGACCAGCGTGGGACCGGGCTTGGTAATGGTCAACCAGGTTCCGCAATGGCAGATTTCCTACACGTATAGGGCAGTGAAAGGCCGCGAGTTCAAAGGAACCACGAGGCACATGCCTCCGGATCGGGCCATGGTTTGGGTGGTGGGCGACAAGGGGACGGTGAAGTACGACCCCAGGAAACCGCAGAAGGGCCTTTGGGTTGGCAGAGCCTGAGGCAGCCGTCCTGGATGCCCGGGCTCTCGGCGAGCAGAGCACAGCCGAAAATCCGCGAAACAAAGCACCGTCATTGCGTAGGCTCCTCGAATAAACTGAGGTAGGGAACGAACTGGAACCTGCGGTTGCGCGAGTATCCCGTGAATTCCCGAAGGAGCCCCAGTGCGGCTAGCTTTTGGACCAACGAATTGGCCCCGGCTGAAGTGCAGCCCAGCCATTCGCGGACATTGCTAACTGCGACGATGGGATGATCAAACAGCTTGTCCATGACGCGATGGCCGTTCCGCGCGGCCCGACCTAACTTGTCCGTAATCTTGGCGCGATACTCCTCGCGCATGAGCAAGATCTTCGCTGCCGTGGTGGTGGCTTCCTCGCTCACTTCGATGATGCCAAGAAGGAAAAACTTGAGCCAAGCCTCCCAATCGCCAGAGTCTCGCACGGCCTGGAGGCGCTCGTGGTAGGCGGATCGATGCCTCTTGAAGTAGTGGGACAAGCAGAGTACCGGACGGGAAAGCATCTTTCGCTCGACGAGGAGGAATGTAATGAGAAGGCGCCCAATCCTCCCGTTGCCATCGAGAAAAGGGTGGATAGTCTCGAATTGAGCTTGGGCCAGAGCTACCTGAACAAGCACGGGCAGGGAGCTTTCGTTGTGGAGAAAGCGCTCCAGATCGCCCAGTGCCTGCGGCACCTCCTGAGGTGGCGGCAGCACAAAGACCGCATCCTGCAAAGTGCACCCGCCCGGTCCAATCCAGTTCTGGCTCGTGCGCAATTCTCCCGGCGTGAGCTTCCCACCTCGGACGCTTTCGAGCAGTACTTTATGAATTTCACGAATGAGCCGGACGGAGACGGGCAACTGGTTGAGAAGCGAGAGCCCGTGCTTCATGGCCGCTACGTAGTTGATCACCTCAGAGACGTCGCGAGGCGTCGCTGGATCGTTGAGTTGAGCCTCAGCAGCGAGGAGATCTTGCAGCGAACTCTGGGTTCCTTCGATCTGGCTGGACAGTACGGCTTGCTTCCGGACATACATGAACACAAAAAGGTCCGGATTGGGGAGGGTCAGTACCGCGCCATCCAGGCGACCGAGCGCGTAGTTGGCCCGAGACAGGATATCCTGCAGGTCTCCCCCAAGGTCCAAGGCGGGTTCGGGAGGCAGCGTCGCGGGAGAAAATGCCCGAGACCCCGTCAGTTGGCGGATGTAGCGGCCGGCACGATTCCGCATGGCATGGCTGCGTTGAATATGGGCTGGTTTCGCTTCCATAGTAAACGCTGCCTTTGTTATACACGGAAAACAGCGCCATAGTAAACGCAGCCGATAGCATGGAACCGGCCGCCGCCGCCCTCAAATCCCCAACCGCTCACGCAACTCCTTCACCCGCTCGCGCGCGACGGTGATCTCGGTGCGGGCGGGGTCCTTCAGGCGCAGCAGCGCTTTGCCGGCGAAGAGCGTGAACATCTCCTGCACAAAATCGAGATTCACCAGCGTAGATCGGTGGACCCGGATGAAGCGGCGGGGGTCCAGGCGCGCTTCGAGGTCGGCGATGGTCGCGTCCACCACGTAAGCCTTGCCCGCGGCAGCAGCAGCGACGGCGGCCAACGTGACTTTATCCTCAGCGTAGAAATGCGTCACGCGAGAGAGATCGATGAACTCAACGCGGTCGCCGAATTTGGAGGCGATGCGGGTGGGATAGCCGGAGAGTTCGCGCTGAAGGCGGGTCACCAGATCGGCAAGCGGCTCGCGGGGAGCAGCCGGTGGCGCCTTCGCCCGCTCAACCTTGCGCAGGGCGCGTTCCAGCGCATCAGCCGCCACCGGCTTCACCAGATACGCCGCCGAGTTCACCTCGAACGCGCGCAGAGCATGCTCGCTGAACGCCGTGACGAACGCCACCAGCGGATCGCACCCGGCGGGCAGACGCGCAAGAAACGCAAAGCCGTCGAGCTCCGGCATCTGGATGTCGAGAAACAGCACGTCCACCGCGCGCTCAGGCAACTCCGCCAGCGCCGCCTCCGGATCCGACGACGCACCCACCACCGCAGGGCCGCCCGTCTCGGCCAGCATCCGCTCCAGACGCCGCACGGCGAGCGGCTCATCATCCAATAGATATGCCCGAATCATGCCATCAAAATCCGTACAGCCATACCGTCTTCGGCCGGGCGTTCAAACTCGAGCGATCCGCCCAATTCGCCGACGCGCTGGCGTAGTAAGTCGAGCCCATGTCCCTTGCCCGCTTCGGCCTCGGTGAACCCCGGGCCATCGTCCGCCACCTGCACCGCCACGCCGCCGCCCTCGACGGCACGAACCGCTACAACGATACGCGCGCCTTCACGCCGCGGCGACACCGCGTACTTCACGCTGTTCTCCACCAGCGTCTGCACGCTCAGCGGCGGAACGGGCACCGCGCCAAGATCCGCATCGGGCTCGGCGATTTCGTAGCGTAGCCGGTCTCCGAAGCGCGCCTGCTCAAGGCCAGATAGCCGCGCGCGATCTGGAGTTCCGTGCCAGAGGCGCCAGCCGGCCCTGCGACTGGTCAAGCGAGTAGCGCAGCAGTGCCACTGCGCTCGAGAACAGCGAGCCAAACCGAGCCCATGGCACCAACCGGAGCGCGCAAATGATGACTGCCCCGGCCAGCGTGCCCACCACCGCCAGCAACACGATGACGGCGGCGTACACGGGCCAGACTGAGGCGCCATCCAACAATTAGTTCACAATCTGTTTCGGATGTAAGGTGTAGTTCCATCTGCCGAGAGTGTCGTGGAGTACGAGGTTGAGCCGTCACATTTCGGCATCCGTGACTTTGGTCCCTTTGGGATAGTGGTCGGCGATCAACTGGGCAGTGACGACAAGGCCTGGCTTGGTAGTAGTGGTGCGGATGAAATGGAGAGCCTTGTCGATGTCGGTGAGCGGTTCGCCGGCCCAGTTTCTGCTGATCTGGCTGAACAGGCGGTGTTCGATAGGATTCCATTTGGAAGTGCCGGGCGGGTAATGGCTGACGGTGACGGTGAGGCCCAACGGAATGCAGATGGTTTCCTGAATCGCCTTCTTCCAGGCGCGGCAACGCG
>VFZP01000185.1 GCA_016871115.1 Acidobacteriota bacterium | reverse complement strand
AACTGATGACCGGACCGATGACTGGCGCCTTCGGCGCCGATGATGTCGTCGCCTCCGGCGCAATGATCAGAAAACTACGTTTTCAGATGATCGCCGACAAATGGACCGGCCACGCAGTTCCACGACCAGCATTGGCCATTCATCCCCTTCCGGGATCTCAGGTATTTTGTTCCGGTACTGGATCTTGTGTGCTGAATCTTGCACACTCCCACTCGCTTCGGCAACTCGGAAGTCCACCGTCTTGCCCGCTTGGTCCACCGCTCTCTACAAGTACAGCCATTCCCCGCGCACCTTCACCCAGGTCTGGTCCATCCGCCAAGAGCCGCCGACCGGCCGGGCGTACCGCTTCCCGCGCTTCTCGAATTCCGGCGCGTAACCCTGTTCCCATCAACGCCACTATCTTGGCATCGAAGTTAGCAGTATGGTGCGATCCAGCTGGGCGATCAGAACGGCAGTTTCAAGCCGAACTGGACCTGCCGCGGCGAATTGGCTTGTCCGGAAATCGGATCGAAGTTGACCACGTTCACCGCCATCGCGGGCATTCCGAACGGCGGTGTGTTGGACAGGTTGAACAGCTCCGCACGGAACTGCAAAGTCGCTGCCTCGGTCACCTGGAACTGCTTGAACGCCGACGTCTCCCAATTCCGGATTCCGTCGCCACGGATATCCGGCAGAGTCCGGCTCACCCTGCCGATCGTGTACGGCCCGGCTGCGAGAACGCGCTTGTTTCGAAGTAACGCAGCTGATCCACCGCACCGGAGAGCTTCCCGCTCGACCCGTTGTTGTTCGGCCGCACGCCCGCGCGGCGCCGGTGGCGAATGCGCTCTGCGAACGTCTCGGGCAGTCTTCGCCGGGAGTGTTTGGATTTCGCCCTCCGCGGATGTTGGTCAAAGAGTGGGGACTCCACTACAACCGAGGCCGGCCGCACAGTTCATTTGTATCGCCTGCCGAAGTGGTGCGGCACAAGCTCAAAGTCCTGGCGGTTACGGCCACCCGGGCGGCAGCCGGCTCGAGGAGTTCAGGGCGCACCAGGCGGTCTACATCGCGCCTTATTTGGCTTCGGGGAGCATACGCACACCCGGCCGCAGCGTGAAGCGCGAATCGTCGAGGGCCGTATTGATTTTCACCGAGTCTGAGAAAATCTCAAACACCTTGTCGCCATCGCGCGTGCGTGTGATGGCCCAGGGCCACATTACGCCGCCGCCTGAATCGCGAAACTTGCCGAAGATGGTGACCTCTTCATGGCGTTCGCGCGCCACCGGATCGCGGCGGAAATATACTTGCCGGATGGGCAGCTTGGTGGAGCGATGAAAGTACACCGTGAGCGTGTTATTGTCACCGTCGACGATGTCCACCAGTTCCACCGGCTGATTCTCAAATACCTGACCACCGGCCGACTCGACGATCAGGCCCGGCTCGCCCATTCGCTGACGCAGAATGTAGAAAATGTTCCGGCGCGTGGAGTCGCGATAGCGTTCGATACGCTCGGCGGGAAACGGCCGCACGCCTCGGAAATTGATCTCCCATCCCTTGGTTTCGTCGAACAGGTACGCGAACTCTTCCTTGTTCTTGCCGAAGCTTTGGCGCTCGCGCTGATACACGTTGGGCTCGGCCGTGGGCGGCTCCGGCCGCATCACGTAGCGCGTGTAGATGGTGGCACGCGCGAGGCCCGTCAACCGGTCGCGGTAGAACGAGTAGGCGCGGCCGGACTCGGTACGGTCACGCATGGCCATGAACTTCGGGCCGCCCAACGCAGCCAGGGCCTCATCCAGCACGCGTTTGCCGCGGGCTGGCTTGGATTCCTGGGCCGCGGCCACACTGGCTGCCAGCGCTGTACCTCCAAAGGCGCGGCGAGTCGGCATCACGGTTTTCTCTCCAGGTCGGCCGCTTTCAGTCCGCTATTGAAGCGCGCCTCCACTACTGTGACGTCGTCGCTCTTCGGCCCGTTGCGCCGGGTCTCAATGCGCGTAGGCCACATGACGCCGTCGAATTCTTTCCAGCCGCTCAAGGACTCTTCAATCGAGACGATGGCGCCCGAAGTGAGCGTCCAACGGGACAAGATGCGGTGCGGGAGATTGGTCTTCGGATCGACGGCAATGCGGACCGAGTACTTGTCGCCCTCGTTCACGAGGATCACATTGCCGCCGGGCGCGGCGACCTGCCGCTTGGGGTCGCGATCGCTGAGCGCCAGCCAGAACAGCAGGCGCAAAATCTCAGAGCGCACCTGAGCCAGCGTATCTGGCGACATCGATTCAACTTGGCCGGGGACGCCCAGCCAGGCGATGCGGCCGTTATAGAAGAACGAACGAGGAACCCCGGTCTTCATTGCCTGATCTTGACGGTACACGTCGCCCTGGATCCACCGGTCGTGCACGGTGAGCGGCGCTGGCGCGCCATTGACGGCAACGGTGCCTTCATAACGGATCGAAAGGTCCTGGATGGAGGCCAGCTTGTCTGCGCTGCCGAGGGCTTTCTGCAAAAGGGCAATGGCATCTTTGCCCCTGGCCAGACTCTCAGGATCCGTTTGGGCCTTGGACGAGGTGGGACGCGCAATCGAAAGATCGATCGGCTCCACTTTCGCGGCGATCGTGGTCAACGGCTTATCGAACACGCTGGCGCTGCCGATGACGGCGATTGAGTGCGCCGGTTGCAGCCGTGCGGCGGCAGCCTTGGCAACGTCGGCCTTCGTCGCGATGGCCACGGAGCGATATGGACTCGCCGGGAGATCCGCGGGCAATCCGTAGAACTCAGCCAGCGCGCGCTCAAACAACTGGTCACTCGAAGCCTGGAGGCGCACGGCAAGACGCGTCAGCAAACCGGTTCGGATCTTCTCCAGATCCGCGTCGCTAAACTGTCCGGCGCGATAACGGCCGATCTCGTCTTTGGCGATTTGAATGGCTTGCGTGGTGTAGGCGCCTTCCACAACGGCGCGCACGAGGAACTCGCCTTCGCGGTCAGGCGCGGGTTCCCACACCGTGGCCCAATCGGCGCCCCAGCCGCCGGCTTCGCACACGCGGCGGGGCAGCGAGGTATTCATCATTTCGCAAAGTAATAGCATGGCGCCGAAGTCGGCGTCGGCGGCACGGCCCCCGGCGTGGCCGATCACAAACAGTGACTGGCGGAATTCCGGCCGATCGGCAAAGCTCAACGAAGCGGCAGGCTCAGGCTCGGGCGTTCTCAAGGCGCCGCCCGGACCTCCCGGCGAAGCGCCAGCGCCCGGCTTCCATGCGCCGAACAAGCTCTCCACACGCGCCTTCATGGCGGCGGCACTGAGGTCGCTTTCAATGGCGATGACCGTGCTCCCAGGCAGGTAGTTCTGGCGATGAAACGCGACGGCTTCGGCATGCGAGATCTTCTCAAGCGAGTCGTACCCGGGCTGGCGGGCTACAGCGGAAGCCGCGCAGAATGCCCTCTCGCGGAACACGCGCGACAGGATCAACCCTGGCCCGTTGTTGCGCTCGGCCACCGCGCCCATGGCGGCTTCGTGCGCCTGATCGAAGGTGTCGGCATCAAAGCGTGGAGAGGTGAGCAGATCGCGCAGGATAGTAGCGCCTTCCTCGAACGAGTCGGCAGGTGAGCGCCAGACAAACTGCGCGCGCGAGTCCAGCGCCGAGGCCTCAAAGGTCACACCCATCGCGCCCAGCCGGTCATCCAGCGCCGAGGCGGTCAAGTCCCCTGTCCCGCCTGAGCGCACCATGCGCGCGGTAATCTGCGCCAAGCCGGCTTTACCAGCGGGCTCGACGGATGCGCCGGCGCGAACGAGCACGTACAGATGCACCTGCGGGGTGTCGCGATTTTCGAGCGTCACTATCTCGACGCCGTTGGGTAGGGTAAACGAAGAGACGGGCAGCGGACGCAAGCCGCGGCTGGCCGGTGCGCCAAAGCCCAGGTCCAGCGACATATCTCCGGTAACGGCGGCAGCATTGTCCGGCATCTCCGCTGCGGCTTTTTTCGCGGCGGCCGGAGCAGCCAACTTCTTCTTGCCCGCAGTGGCGGCGGCAGGCGGCGCGGGCGGCTTGGCCAACTGCGCCAGCAGCAGGCCACTGACGGCGGTCATGAACAAGGAAGGGAGCCAGCGGCGCATGCTCATTGCGCTTCGGCTCCTTCGACGGCTGTCAACTGGTACAGCGCAAAGTGCTGGCCACCCAGATACTGATTCACCACCCGGCGGCAGTCATCTGGCGTCACCGCGTTCAGTTTCGCCAGACGTTCTTCCACTTTGTAACCGCCATACTCGGTTTGCAGCCGCGCCAACTGCGCAGCGCGGCCCGAAGCCGAGTGCGCTTCACCGAGAAATCGCGAACGCCACCAGGCACGCGCCCGGGCCATGTCATCAGCGGCGGGCAGTTCAGTCTTCATGGCCGTGAGAACGCGCTGGATTCCCAGATCTACTTCTTCAAGCGACCGGCCGGGCGCCGGTTCGCCTTCCACGAGAAACAGCGCGGGGTAGCGCGCTCCGGGATAGCGGGCGGTGGTGGAGAGGGAGCGCACCGTGGGGTTGGAGCCCAACAGTTCGGCATGCACCCGGCTGCCAGGAACAGGGATGAAAAGCCCTTGCACAATATCGAAGACCGGATCATCCGGCGAGTTGGCATCCGGCCTCGGCCAAGCGGACGCCGCCACGGGCCACTGCCCCGGCACAGCCACACGCGCCAGACTCTGACCTTCCAGCTTGGGCGCCACGGCGCTGCGGGCCTGCGGCGCGGGCGCCGATGGGAGCTTGCCCAGGTATTGCTCAGCCCAGCGGCGCACGTCGGCGGCAGTGATATCGCCGACGATGGCGATAGTGAGGTTGGCGGGCACGTAGTGGGTCTTCAAAAAGCCGGCCACGTCTTCGGAGAGCACATTGGCCGCGTCACCGTCGCTCATCAAACCCTGGTAGGGATGCAGCGGAAACGCGCCGCCCAAAGCCGCCATGCGAACCTGCATGGCCGAACGCTGGCGCGGTTCGCTGTAGCGCCGGCGGTCATCATAGAAGTATCGCAGCGAAGGCGCATGGAGCCAGGCTCCCACCATGCGGAACCAGAGTTCAGCGCGCAGCGACGGCATCGTCATGGCGAGGTCGGCATAGTCCACCGAGGCGCTGGATTCAAAACCCGTCCCGCCGTTTTCCATCAGCACGCGTTCAACGAAGCGCGCCCCATGAGTGAATTCGTTGGACCGCTGGTAGGCCATCCGGGCTTGGGTGTCGAGACGGCCCTGTTTGATATCGTCGATCTGCTCACCTTTGGCCTGCTCGGCGCGCATCGTCGCCAAAAGATTTTCGGCCTCGTCAAACGCGGCCTTTTCGCCCGCAGGGTTGCGCGAGCCCCACAATTCGGAGCCTTGCAAAAACGAACCGATGGCAAGTTGTGCCAGGCCCGTCTGGCCTGCTGGCTCGTCGGCCATGCCCGCGCGGGCGCGCAGATGGAACATCACGATGGGCGACTGGGGGGGCTCCACCACGAGCACCTGCAGACCGTTCGGCAAGCGGATCTCGTGGGTAGCGCGGGTGAGTGAAGCAAGGCGATCACCCGGAGGAGTTTGAGCAGCGGCGGCAATCGCCGTTAAGAACATCGGCAGGGCGACGCGGCGCGACAGAATCATAAAGTAGACTCTCTCCGGGCGGCGTAAACACCGGTACCCGGTGGTGACTTCTTTATTATGTCAGTGTTGCCGGCCGCGGCGCGGCTTAGACGCCCCAGCCATAAGACTCCAGGGCGCGTTCGAGCGCCGAGTCTTGCTCGGTGAGGCGCATGATTTCCAGGCGAATCGCGTCGAGCAGGGCGAGCCACGAAGCTTCGATTACATTGTCGGAAACGCCCACCGTAGCCCAGGAACGCTTGTGGTCGGACCATTCAACCAGCACACGCACCTTGGCCGCGGTGCCCTTCTTCGAATCCAGCACCCGCACTTTGTAGTCCGTCAGGCGCACGTTGGCGATGGCCGGATACATGGCCGACAGGCACTGCCGCAGACACAGATCGAGAGCATGAACCGGGCCGTGACCGCTGGCGGTGGCCGAATGTACGCCGTCCTGCGCCTTCAGATTCACGGTGGCGGTGGTGGCGGACGGGCGTGAACCGGTCATCTTGGTGACGACGTCAAAGTTCAGCACTTCAAAAAAGTGCTGCCCCGGACGGAGGGCTTCGCGCACGAGTAACTCAAACGTTCCTTCGGCGGCTTCCAGTTCATAACCCATGTATTCGAGGTGCTTGATACGGTCGAGCAACTCGCGGCGGGCGTCTTCGGTGAGCCGTTCTTCCAGGCCATGCTCTTTGAGTTTGTAGAGCACGTTGCCGCGGCCGGAAAGGTCTGAAAGCAGCACGCGCTGGTGGTTGCCCACGCGCGCCGGCTGGATGTGTTCGTAGGTGGCCGAGTCTTTCAGCACGGCTGCCACGTGCGCGCCGCCTTTGTGTGCGAACGCGCTGTGGCCCACATAAGGTTGATCATTGCGGAGCGGCAGGTTCGCCAACTCCGCAATGTACCGCGCCACTTGGGTTAAGTGGGCGAGTTTCTCGGAGCCAATCGTTTCGTGCCCCAATTTGATTTCGAGATTGGCGATGATCGAGGCGAGATTCGCGTTCCCGCAACGCTCGCCGTAGCCGTTCATACAGCCCTGCACATGCGTGGCGCCGGCCTCGACGGCGGCGAGGGCGTTGGCCACCGCCACATCTGAGTCGTTGTGCGGATGGATGCCGATCACACCGACGAAGCGGGCTCGCACATCGGCGACAATTTCCGCCAGGCGCGAAGTGATAGTGCCGCCGTTGGTATCGCACAAACACAACACGTCCGCCCCGCCTTTCACGGCCTGTTCGAGCGTGCGGAGCGCGAAGTCGTGATTGTTGAGATAGCCGTCAAAGAAATGCTCGGCGTCGTAAATTACCTCGCGGCCGTGATCCTTGAGGTGCTTGACGGTTTCGAAGATGAGCTTGTGATTCTCCTCCTCGGTAATGCCCAGCGCGCGGTGCACATGTAGATCCCAGCTTTTGCCGAAAATAGCCACGGCCGGAGTGCCAGACTCGACCAGCGCCATCACCGAAGGATCCTTATCCACGGCGTGCTTGGCAAAGCGGGTGGCGCCGAAAGCGGTGAGCTTGGCGTGCTTGAACTTCAGCTCCCGGGCCCGCGCAAAGAACTCTTTGTCCTTTGGATTGGACCCGGGCCAGCCACCTTCGATGTAGTCAATGCCAAGTTCGTCCAGCTTGTGGGCAATGGCGATCTTGTCGTCAACTGAGTAGGAAACGGCTTCGCCTTGGGTGCCGTCCCGCAACGTGGTATCGAAGGTGTAAATACGCATGGTGTAGCTGTTTAGGCCGTGGGGATGCCCACTTCTTTTTTGCGCTTCAGGAACGTCATCATGGAACGTAGTTCGCGGCCCACGACTTCGATCTGGTGCGTATTGTTGGCCTGGCGCATAGCCAGGAACTTGCCACGGCCCGAGCGGTTTTCTTCCATCCACGTACGGGCAAAGTCGCCCTTCTGAATCTCCGTGAGGATCTTCTTCATCTCGGCGCGGGTCTGGGCGTTGATAATGCGCGGGCCGCGCGTGTAGTCGCCATACTCGGCCGTATCGGAGACCGAGTAGCGCATGTATTCGAGGCCACCCTCATAGATGAGATCGACAATCAGCTTCAGTTCATGCAGGCACTCGAAGTAAGCCATTTCCGGGGCGTAGCCGGCTTCCACCAGCGTGTCAAAGCCCGCCTTGATCAACTCGGCCGTACCGCCGCAGAGCACGCTCTGCTCGCCGAACAGATCCGTTTCGGTCTCTTCCTTGAAGGAAGTCTCGATGACGCCAGCCTTCAGCGAACCGAGGCCCTTGGCGTAGGCCAGCGAGTTCTGCAGCGCGTTGCCCGACGGGTTCTGGTGCACGGCCACGAGCGCGGGCACACCCACGCCTTCGGTGAACAGTTCGCGCACGCGGTGGCCCGGAGCCTTGGGCGCACACATGATCACGTCGATTTCCGGCGTGGGCTTGATGAAGCCAAAGTGGATGTTGAAGCCGTGGGCAAACATCAGCGTCTTGCCCGCCTTCATGGCCGGGGCGATCTCTTTGTTGTAGAGGTCAGCCTGGATGTGGTCAGAAACCAGGATCATGATCATGTCGGCGGCCGCGGCGGCTTCCGGCACCGTCATCACCTTCAGACCGGCGTCCTTGGCCTTCTGGGCGCTCTTGCTGCCCTCGTAGAGGGCGACGACAACGTTGACGCCCGAATCGCGCAGGTTCAGGGCATGCGCGTGCCCCTGGCTGCCGTAGCCCACAATGGCCACGGTTTTTCCGTTGAGCAGGTCCAGGTTACCGTCTTTTTCGTAGTAGCGATTCAGCATGCAATTAGTCTTTCGAGAGAGCTCCATAGTATAGTAACTGACTTAGTTTCTTGCTTCGGCCGCGGCTTGGCCCACGCGCGTGGTAACGGGCGAGGACAGCCGTAGTTTACGCGGCTCCAGCGACACGCCGACGATGCCCGAGCGGGTCACATCGATGTCGCCGTAGCTGCGCATGACGTCAATGAATTCGTCGAGTTTTTCCGAGTCGCCCGTGGCTTCCAGGGCAAAGCCCTCCACCGACGAGTCGATGACGCGGGCGCCGAAAATCTCGGCTTCCTTAAGAATATTGGCGCGGGCCTCCATGGGAGCACGCACGCGCATCAACACCAGTTCGCGCGAGACCGACGGGCCTTCGGTGAGGTCATTGGCCTGCAGCACATTGATGAGCTTGTTCATCTGCTTGATCACCTGCTTACGCAAGTGGGGCTCAACGTCCACGGCGATCGTCATGCGCGACAACTCGGGATCGGTGGTGCGCGCGACGGTAAGGCTTTCAATGTTGTAGCCGCGGGCGCTGAGCAGGCCGGTAACGCGCATCAACGCGCCGGGCTTGTTTTCAAGAAGCAAAGAAATAACTTGCAGCATGGGGATGAGTCCTTACTTAGTCGCCCGCCACCGGCGCGGGTTTGGGTTGGCCAAGCACCATTTCGTTGATGGCGCCACCGGCAGGGACCATCGGGTACACATTTTCGTGCGGGGAAACCATGACGTTCAACAGGAACGGCCCGGGTTCATGCACGGCTTCTTCAATCGCCGTGGCAAGCTGATGCGGCTTGTCGATCGTTTTGCCCTTGATGCCATAGGCGCCCGCGAGCATTTCCGCCTGCGGGAAACAGTCGAGCGTGACGGCGTTCAGGCGATTGTTGTAGAACAGTTCCTGCCACTGACGCACCATGCCGAGGTAGCCGTTGTTCATCACGATCATCTTCACCGGCAGGCCGTAGCTGGCAATTGTCGCCAGTTCGGGGATCGACATCTGGAAGCCGCCATCGCCCATGATGGCAAACACCAGTTTGTCGGGGCGGGCAAACTGCGCGCCGATCGCCGAAGGCATGCCGAAGCCCATCGAGCCTAGACCGCCCGAGTTGATCCACAGGCGCGGATCGTTGTAACGGATGAGCTGCGCGGCCCACATCTGATGCTGGCCCACGTCGGAGCAGACAATTGCCTTGCCGCCCGAGAGCCGGTCGATTTCCGCCATCAGGTGTTGGGGGCGGATCACGTCGCCCGCCGTGTTGCGGTCGTACGGGTGCTCTTGCTTCCAGCCGTTCACGCGGGACTTCCAATTCTGGCGCGATTCGTGATTGGCGGCCGCTTCGGTGGGCTTCAACTCAGCCAGCACCTTGACCAACTTCGGCAGCACGCGGCGCAGGTCGCCCACCACCGGCAGATCGGCGGCGCGGTTCTTGCCGATTTCGGCCGGATCGATGTCCACGTGAATCACCTTGGCGTGAGGAGCAAAGGCGGCCAGACGGCCGGTGACGCGGTCGTCAAACCGTACGCCCAGAGCAATCAGCAAATCCGACTCGGTCAGCGCCATGTTGGCGGCGTAAGAGCCGTGCATGCCGGGCATGCTGATGTAGTTCGGGTGATCGGCGGGCAGCGCACCGAGGCCCATCACCGTGCAGACCGCGGGTGCGTCGAGCGTTTCCACCAGCTCACGCAGGTCGCTGGAGCCTTCGGCATGAATGATGCCGCCACCGGCGTACACCAGCGGGCGTTTGGCTTCCCACATCATGTGGGCCGCACGGCGGATCTGACCGGCGTGACCGTCGGTGTGCACCTTGTAACCGGGCAAGTGAATCGAAGTGACGGGCGTGTAGTGCGATTGGCCCTGGAAGACGTCCTTGGGGATGTCCACCACCACCGGGCCCGGGCGGCCGGAACCGGCGATATAGAAAGCCTCGTGTACCACCTGCGGCAGGTCATTCAGGTTTTTCACCATGAAGTTGTGCTTGGTGCAGGGGCGCGTGATGCCAAACGTGTCGGCTTCCTGGAAGGCATCCGAGCCGATGAGCTTGGTGGTCACCTGGCCGGTGATGGCGACAATCGGAATCGAGTCCATCATCGCGTCCACCAGACCCGTGGTGAGGTTGGTGGCGCCGGGGCCGGACGTAGCACAGCACACACCGACACGGCCAGTAGCCCGGGCATAGCCTTGGGCGGCAAACGCCGCGTTTTCCTCATGCCGCACCAGGACGTGGCGGATGGGGTTGTCGTACATGGCATCGTACAACGGCAGCGTTACGCCGCCGGGATAACCGAATATGACATCCACATCCTCGCGCATCAGGCATTCCAGGAGGATTTTCGCGCCGCTCATCAGATTCGACATATGTTTTCGCTCGGGTGTTCTGGGGATTTCCGGTTTTACTGTGTGCCTATAAAACCAAAGCCGCCAACGGGAGGTTGTCCCCGCCAGCGGCTTTTGGTTCAAAGTCTTGAACTAGCCCTAGGCGGGGCCGGATACGATTACGATCTCTACTACTACAAGGTTCAAGGTGAACACAGCTTTATTCCTTATCCAGGGTATCCCACAAGCAATTCAAATGCAAGTACACAGATGCATCAGAATTTTTGATGCATGTATTTGAAACAACGACTTTGCCGAAGTGATCTCCGATAGCCGGCCTAGATTGGAAGTACTCGGACTTTGCCCCCCCCCTTTTTTGAGCCCATGGTACCTCTTATGTAGTTACTCCTTATGTAGGTACCCCGAATGAAGCACTTTATCCACCGGGTGGTATTGGCAGCTTGCACGGCGAAAGCGGTGCTGGCGGCGGGAATTCCACAGGAGAAATCGTACGCGTCGCAAGGCTGGGCAACGGCACCTTCGAAGTGGCTCGCCTGGAGCAGCCGATCCTCCTGGAAGGCATGAAAGCACTGTTTGCCGATCTGAGCGCGGCTGGCCTCGGCACGGCGGCAGAGGTGGTCAAAGAAGATGTCCCCGTGGACTTGCAGAACCTGCGCATTGACCGTAGCTATGGCTAAGCGCATACGGCTGAGGACGAGTTCCTCGCCGAGGTGCGCGGAGATTCATCCGGGTTGCCTGCGAGTGTTGGCATTTCGAAGCCTGAGTTGTGGGAATCGGCGGCAATTAAAGCGACGCTGGGAGTGGACGAGTCGAAGATGTCTCACCCGAAACCTCACCCGCCGAGCGGCAGCAAGCCGGGAAAACCCGGGAAGCCCAAGCCGCGCGGCGGCAAACCGCACCATCCTGGCCCCGGAACCGAGATTCCGGAACCCTCCACCTGGGCACTCTTGCTGGGTGGCGGAGCGCTGTTAGCCTGACTTTCGCAGTTGGCGGGGTTGGCAGGAGGTAAGTCATTCAGAATCAGCAGACGGGTCTCAAAGGTCTCCACCACAAAAGCTGGAGCTGGGCGAGGAGATTCAGGCGGCGTGGAGTTTG
>VFZP01000184.1 GCA_016871115.1 Acidobacteriota bacterium | reverse complement strand
ACAAAAGCTACGACTGCTCTGGGTTCGTTTGGCGGATGCTGACAGATAACGGCGTGCTGATCAAGCGCACGACGGCTCGGAAGTTATATATGGCCACCGAGTCAGCGGAGAAGGCCCAGTTTGGAGCTTTGGTCTTTTTCGATGATCTGAAGCACGTGGGTATTGTTCGGGATAAAGATACGTTTTTCCACGCAGCAAGAAGTCAAGGAACGACACAGTCCCCTTTTGCCCCGTACTGGCGCGCCAAGATCGTGGGTTTCCGAAAGATGCCGACAGGGCAGGAATAGTTGCCGCCTTGGCTGCGTGATCGGAGTCGGGTTCGATACGAGACCCGCGGGCTGAAACGGTATCAAACCAGTGTCAACCCAGATTTTGCACCAGAGCCCCGTAAAGGTACATCCCGTTACTGCGTACCTTCACGTAGCTCTCATCCATCCGCCACGAGTCACCCACCGGGCGGGCGTATCGTTTCCAGCGCTTCTCGAACCCCGGCGCGTAACGCTGTACCCATCTCATGATGGTGGTGTGCGCCATCGCAATGCTGCGCTCACTCATCATGCTGACCAAATCCCGATAGCTCAACTTGAAGCTTAAATACCAGCGGACGCACAACGCTACGATCTCGGCATCGAAGTGGCGGCCGCCGAACAATTCCTCGACCGGAGCAAGACGGGCCATTCCTCTATCCTCGTCCATCCTGCCGATTTGCACCAGAGTCGCGCTGAGGACCGCCGCCAGGATGCCGCGCGCGGCGAGGCCGAGGCGCCAGAGGCGGAAGGCGAGCATGGTGAGGCGTACGCCGGCATACAGGAGCCCGGCGCCGAGAGCAACGATTGCGAGTTTCCCGAACAGTTCCATCTTGCAGCCTTGGATGCGTGGATGGCTGGAAACGATACTACCGCCGTTACCGTAGACCGGGGCCGAAGCCGGCGTCGCGAAGCAGCGCCTCGCCGGCTTTGGAGGTGAGCAATGCGGCGAACTGCAGGGCGCGGCCCGCGCGGTCCGAGTCTTCGGCGGACCCCTTGATAACGCCCACAGCCTGCAGAATCGGCGGGTGGACGGATTCGGTCAGCAAGACCGCGCCTTCTCGCCCCTTGACCAGCGGCCAGGCCACCAGAGCGGCGTCGGCATTGCCCGATTCGGCGAACTGGAGCGCTTGGCGGACGTTCTCCGCATAGACCAAGCGCGGCGAGACGGCTTTCCACTCGGCTTCCGGGCGCGATTGCAGGGCTTGGCGCGCGGCCACGCCATAGGGCGCGTGGGCGGGGTTGGCGATGGCGATGGAACGTAGGTGAGACGCGGCTAAATCACTGATAGAAAATAGCTTGTGACGCTTCGAGTAGATTGCCAAACGGCCCCGCGCGTAGGTCTTCAGTGACCCGAGCACGAGCCGGCCCTCGGATTCGAGGGCGCGGACGTTGTCAAGGTTGGCGGAGAGGAAGACATCGTAAGGCGCGCCGCCTCTTATCTGGTTAGCTAGTTGACCAGATGATCCGAATACGAACTTCGCCGAGATGCCCTGCGCCCCGGCGAGCTCTCTCAACGATTGCTCAAGCGGGGCAAGGTCCGAGGCCGCCGCTATGGTGAGCGCCTGATCCTGTGCGGACAGTAGTGCAATACACGCAAATAAACTTGACAGCAACACACTCAACATGGATACTGAAATTGAGCTAAGTAAGCGGCCCGCTCGGCCCGCTTGCGGCAAATCCTTCTGGAGGGTTCTCAGAACCATGAGCAAAATCATCGGCATCGACTTGGGCACAACCAACTCCGTTGTCGCCGTCATGGAAGGCGGCCAGCCCGTTGTCATCCCCAATCAGGAGGGTGGCCGCACCACGCCGTCGGTCGTGGGCTTTGCCAAAAGTGGCGAACGGCTGGTAGGCCAGGTCGCCAAACGTCAAGCCGTCACCAACCCCGAGAATACCATCTACTCGATCAAGCGCTTCATGGGCCGCCGGCACGATGAAGTGGGTGAAGAGACCAGGCTCGTTCCTTTCCAGATTGTGCGCGGCGACGCGGGCGATGCGCGCGTCGACATTTCGGGCAAGAAGATGGCGCCACCGGAGATCTCGGCCATGGTGCTGGGCAAGCTGAAGGAAGCGGCCGAGGCGTATCTCGGCGAGAAAGTCACCAAGGCCGTCATCACCGTGCCTGCGTATTTCAATGACGCGCAGCGCCAGTCCACCAAGGACGCCGGCAAGATTGCGGGTCTTGAAGTGATGCGTATCATCAACGAGCCGACGGCTGCCGCGCTGGCCTACGGCCTCGATAAGAAGCAAGACCAGACCATCGCCGTTTACGACTTCGGCGGCGGCACCTTCGATATCTCGATCCTCGAAGTGGGCGATGGCGTGGTGGAAGTGAAGTCCACCAACGGCGACACGCACCTCGGCGGCGACAACGTCGACCAGTGCCTAATCGAATGGATCATCGGCGAGTTCAAGCGCGACCAGGGCATCGACATCTCGAAAGATCAGGTGGCGTTGCAGCGCCTGAAGGAAGCGGCCGAGAAGGCGAAGATTGAGCTCTCCACGCTGCTCGAAACCGAAATCAACCTGCCGTTCATCACGGCCGATGCGACCGGTCCGAAGCACCTGGTGCTGAAGATCACGCGCGCCCGGTTTGAGCAGATGATCGACGACATTCTGCAGCGCACGCTTGGCCCGTGCAAGCAGGCGCTGGCCGACGCCGGCATGAACCCGTCGCAGATCGACGAAGTGGTGATGGTGGGCGGCTCGACGCGCATCCCGAAGGTGGCCGAGATGGTGCGTTCGCTGTTCGGCAAAGAGCCGAACAAGAGCGTGAACCCGGACGAAGTGGTGGCCGTGGGCGCCGCTGTGCAGGGCGGCGTGTTGGGCGGCGAGGTGAAGGAAGTCCTGCTGCTGGACGTGACGCCACTATCGCTCGGCATCGAAACCCTGGGCGGCGTGTTCACCAAGCTCATCGAGCGCAACACGACGATCCCAACGCGCAAGAGCGAAACGTTCTCAACGGCGGCTGACAACCAGACGTCTGTGCAAATCAAGATCTTCCAGGGCGAGCGCGCCATGGCCAAGGACAACCGGCTGCTCGGCGTCTTCGAACTCGTGGGCATTCCGCCGGCTCCGCGCGGTTTGCCGCAAGTTGAAGTGACGTTCGATATCGACGCCAACGGCATTCTGAATGTGTCGGCCAAGGACCGCGCGACCAACAACGAGCAGATGATCACGATCACTTCGTCGTCGGGCCTGAGCAAGGAAGAGGTGGAGAAGATTGCACGCGACGCCGAGTCGCACGCAGCCGACGACCGTACGCGCAAGGAAGAGATTGAGCTCCGCAACCAGGCGGACTCGATGATCTACTCGGTGGAGAAGATGCTGCGCGAGCATCGCGACAAGATTGGCGATGCCGAGGCTTCGAAGGTGGAAGAGGCCGTGAAAGAAACGCGCGTGGCCATGGAGACGGGCGGCAAGGACAAGATCCAGGCCGCGATGGACAAGCTGACGCAGGCTTCGCACAAGCTGGCTGAGGTGATGTACAAGGCCGCTCCGGGCGCCGGTGCGCCGGGCGCGGGCCCTGAACAATCGGCCGGTGGCGGCGCGGGTGCTCAGCAGGAGAAGAAGAAGGACGACGTGGTGGACGCCGAGTTCGTCGACGTCGACGACCAGAAGAAGCAGTAGTCGCGGCGCGGCCCGCCGTTGGGGAGGGAAACGATGCCAGCCAGCAGCAAACAGGACTACTACGAGACGCTTGGCGTACAGCGCGGGGCCAGCGAAGACGACATTCGCAAAGCCTACCGGAAACTGGCGCGCAAGTATCATCCGGACCTGAATCCAGGCGACAAAGTGGCCGAAGATCGCTTCCGTTCGCTCCAGGAAGCCTACGACATCCTGGGCGACGGCAAGAAGCGCAAGATGTACGACCAGTACGGCTTCTATTCCGATTCCCCGTTCGGTCAAGGTGGCGCCGGGGGACCGCGTCCCGGCGCACCGCCGCACATGGACTTCGGCGGGTTCGATTTTGACGATCTCGGCGGCGCGGGTGCCGGCGGTGGCGGGAGCGAGGGTTTTGGGTCGCGTTTCGGTGACATCTTCGGCAGCCTGTTCAACCGTGGCGGCGGCGGTGGCCGTTCCCGGCAGGCTCAGCCGGAGAAGGGCGCGGATCTGGAATATGCGCTGAACGTCGATTTCTGGCGCGCGATCCGGGGTACGACCGCCAAGCTCAACATTCAACGCCAACAGCAATGCATCACGTGCGACGGCTCCGGGAACGCCGGGGGCAACCGGATCGTGTGCCCGCAGTGCAACGGCGCGGGTACGGTGACGCAGCAGGCGGGCGCCATGCGGTTCAATCTGAGCTGCCCCAAGTGCAGCGGGTCGGGCCAACTGCGCAATGCGTGTCCCACGTGTCTGGGCGAGGGCCGGACGGTTACGCAGGAGCCCGCTGAGGTGCGGCTGCCCGCGGGCGTGCAGCCGGGTGACCGGCTGCGCGTCGCAGGCAAGGGCAACGCGGGCACGCTGGGTGGCGCGCCGGGTGACCTCTTCATCACCGTGCGCGTGGAAGAGCACCCATTCTTCCGCCGGGAGAGCGACGACATCCACATCACCGTGCCGGTGACGGTGTGGGAAGCGGCGCTCGGCACCAAGATCGAAGTGCCTACGCTCGAAGGCCGCGCGCTGCTGAAGATTCCGCAGGGCACGCAGAATCACCAGAAGTTCCGGTTGCGCGAAAAGGGTGTGGACAACGCGCGCAAGAAGACGCGCGGAGACCAGATCGTGGAAGTGGAAGTGCAGGCGCCCAAGGCGCAGGATGAGCGTACGCGTGAGATCCTGCGGGAACTGGCGCAACTGCATCCGGAAGATCCTCGCGCGGCATTGTGGGAAAAGGTGTAACCCATGCGCAAGAGCCGCTCGAAAGCCGCCTACATGATTTCGGCCGTGGCCGAAGAGTACGACGTTCACCCGCAGACGCTCCGCATGTACGAGCGCGAGGGGCTCCTGCGCCCGTCGCGCAGCGAAGGCAATACGCGACTCTATACGGATGAGGATCTCGAACGTCTGGAAGTGATTCTGAAGCTGACGCGCGATCTGGGCGTGAACCTGGCGGGCGTGGAGATCATACTCAACATGCGCGCCAAGATGGAAGCGATGCAGCTTCAGATGCAGGAGTTCGTCACGTCGCTCAACCGCGAGCTGGCTGACCGCGTGGCGGCGGCCGCGGGCACGACCGCGGAGAACTCGGCGAATTCGCTGATTCCGGTGCTGCGGCCGATGGTGCCGCAGATTGTAGTGAAGGCGCGGATGCGTCCGGCCAAGAAGGCGTAACTCGTCCATGCGGGCTGCCGCAGTCATCGCGGTTCTCACCGCCGCGCTGCTTTGGAATTCCGCGCCCCTCGGGCTTGCCTCGCCGTTTCTTCCCTACATCGCGCAGGACGAAGCCGTGTACTCGCACGCGGCGATGCGGATGGCGGAGGCAGGCGAGTGGTCCACGCCGCGGTTCCTCGGGCGCTACTTCCTCTACAAACCCCCGTTGCTCTACTGGCTCGCCGGCGTGCCGGCGAAGTTGTTCGGGCCCTATCCGTGGGCGCTGCGGATGCCGTCGATTCTGGCGTCTTCGCTGGTGGCGGCGATTGTGTTTTGGTGGGCGCGGCGGCTCTCCGGCGGTAGCTTGTGGCGAGGCATCGCGGGGTGGCTGTTGCTGCTCGCCTCGCCGATGTTTCGCGATCTCGGCGCGCGTGCGATGACGGACGCGGTGCTGGTGCTGGCGATCGTTGCGTCGGCGGCGCTGCCGGTTGAGTATCTCGCCGCGTGCGTGGCGGTGGGGACTCTGGTAAAGAGCATCGGCGGGTTGATCCCAATTCTGATTACGGGCTTGGGGTGGGTGCTATTGCGCGAACGGCCGCCGCTTGCTCGCGTAGCCGGCGGCGCGGTGTTAGGACTGCTGATCGCCGCGCCGTGGTTTGTTTATCAATGGGAGACGCACCGGCGATGGCTCGAGGCGGAATGCATCGGCGTCGAGCTACTGGCCTACGGAACCGCGCCGCCTCCGGTGGGTGGGCCTTCTTCAGCGCAGTTCTACGTCACGACTTTGTGGGCGGTGGCGGCGCCGCTTTGCCTCGCGTTTGTTGCCGCACTACCGCGGTTCGATCGCCGTTCGACGCTCGCCGCAGCGCTGATTGTGATGACCGCAGCGGTTTTTGGCTACCAATATCGCAATGCCACCTACCTGCTGCCATTGTTGCCATTGCTGGCCGTGGCGGGCGCGGCGTCGGCGCCGAAGTGGGCGCTGGCGATCTCCGCAGCCGTGGCAGTGTGGAGCAACGCTACGCCCACGCAACCGCTGGCCGGTGAAGCCACGTTCCGCGCCGCTGAGCGCTATGCGGCGCTCCCCACCACGCGCGACCTGATCGTGGTCGGCATCGACGATCAGTTCTCCATCTCGACGCTCCCCGCGCTGCACGGACGCCTGCGCTATGCGATCCAAGGTGCGGCGCGATCCGAAGGGCAAGTGACGCTCGACTTCGTTTCCATGGGCATCGTCGTCCCCGCCGCCGCGTTCCCGCCGGACCCCGCGCGCTTTGCACCGAAGCTCCGCGAGTGGGGCCTCAACGACAACGCCGCGCTCGGTACGGTGATCTCCTGGGAGACGCCCGAGGATCTCGCCGCGCTGATTCGCGCCAACCCAGACCGCGACTTCCTGCTACCTGCCTCGCTCCCTCCGCCCACGCCGCCGTCCTCGCACTGCCGCGTCACCGCACCGCCCGGGGCGGTGCTGCTGCTCTCGCCGGCATCGCGAGCCGGTTGTCGTATGATGCCGTAAGTGCCAGACTTACTCAACTCCGGCGAAGAAACAATCATTACTGTGGACCAGCTAGCGAAAGATTTCGGCGAAAAGAGAGCAGCTGACGGCCTCTCCCTCGCAGTATACGGATGTCCGCCGAGTCCGCTGTGACCGCGATGCGGTCTCGTCGTCCGGCAGTAGTGGTACCGAGTTATGTACGGCCGTTCCCGAACGCTCGCACTCTGCCGGCTCGGACAGGGCGTAGGGGCGCGGAGGCAACAGGGTGAGTCAGTAGCCCGCCGGTGCGGCGGCGGGCGCAGCGAGTGACGGATCGATCGGCGGCAGCCCCAGCCGGCGGCGCGCGTCTTCCAGCATCGCCGCCGTGCGCGTGGCTCCGCAGCGTGTGACTCCCACGGCACGCACGGCCAGCAATGCATCGAGATCGCGCACGCCGCCCGCGGCCTTCACCTGCACATGGGGCGCGGTGTGCTTGCGCATCAGCGTGAGGTCCTCGATGGTGGCCCCGCTCGGCGCGTAGCCCGTGGACGTCTTCACCCAATCGGCATTCACTTCGCTGCAGATCTCGCAAAGCCGGATCTTGTGCTCTTCTTTGAGATACGCGTTCTCAAAGATCACCTTCACCTTCTGGCCCGCTTGGTGCGCGGCGTCGACAATCACGCGGATGTCTTCGCGCAAGTAGTCCCACGCGCCCGAGAGCACCTGGCTGATGTTCACCACCATGTCGAGCTCTTCGCCGCCGTCGGCCAGCGCCCAGCGTGCTTCGGCGAGTTTGATGGCCGTGGTGTGGCCGCCGTGCGGAAAGCCGATGGTGGTGCTGGCGCGCACGTTGGACCCCTTCAGCCGCGCGGCGCAGTCAGCGAGCGCATAGGGCAGAATGCAGACGCCCGCAGCGTCGTAACGTACTGCCAGCGCGATGCCTGCGTCGAGATCCGCGCTTGTCAACGTGGGGTTGAGTAGCGAGTGATCGATCATCTTGGCAACATCGAGATAGGTGTAGTTCATACGATTCCTTTCGCGGCCGCGAGGGCGAGCGCGCCGAGTAAGCCGGCCTGATCGCCGAGCAGTGAGCGCTCGACGCGCACGTTGTCCGGCGGAAACATGCGCACGCGCGCGCGGATTTCTTCGCGTACGGGCGTGAGTAGCAACTCGTCGCCGAGCGCTGCCATGCCGCCGCCGAAAACGACGAAGTCCGGGTGGAGCGACGTGACGAGATTCGCCGCGGCGATACCGAGCGCGCGCGCCACGCGGCGGATCCCTTCGCGCACGGCGGGGTCGCCGGCCTCGGCCATAGTCTTGGGCGTCACGAGCGCGGCATCGCCGCCCGTGATTTCGTACAGGCGGGGCGCCTGGCCGCTGCGCAACAATCGCACGCCTTCGCCGGTGAGCGCGGGCGCGGACGCCACGGCTTCGAGGCCCCCATGATTGCCGCAGCCGCAAAGCGGGCCGTTCGGGTCAATGGTCTGATGCCCGGTCTCGCCCGCCGCGCCCAGCGGACCCATGCGAAGCCGCCCGTCGATGACGATGCCGCCGCCGATGCCTGTGCCGAGTGTGAAGAAGACCATCGACGATGCGGGTGCACTGCGGCCGTGGCCAAAACGGAGTTCCCCTAGCGTGGCCGCGCGCGCGTCGTTCAGCAGATACACGGGGCAGCCAAGGCGTGGCGCGAGCGTCTCGCGCATGGCGACGCCGCGCCACTGCGTGGGAAAGTTGGGGAGAAACGACGTGGAGCCGGAGGCAAAGTCAATGAGCCCGGGGACGCCGATGCCGACTGCCTCCGGTTGCGCGCCGAGCGATTCGACGAGCCCGGCGATGCGGTCGAGCACACCCGCCGGCCCCCGGTGCGATTCGGTATCGATGGTGCGCTGCGCGGCGAGCCGGCCCGCAGCGTCACCCAACCCGGCGGAGATGGTGGTGCCGCCGAGATCAACACAAGCAAACATGCAGTCTTCAGTGTAGTGTAGGCTCTTGAGATGACTTGGCCAAAACGTCTGCTTCCCGCCGCGCTGTTTGCCGCGCTCCTGGCTGCGGTGCCGCAAGCTCCTAACACGGTGAAAGAACTCGCGCCTGGCGTGTGGGTGCGCATGGGCGACCGTGCGCGCAACCAGCCCGCCAACACGAGTTGGGTGCTGTTTAAAGATTACATTGTGGTGATCGATGCGAACTTCCCGTGGGGCGCGCGTGAGATTCTGCCGGAGATCCGGAAGACGTCGTCCAAGCCCATTCGCTACGTGTTCAATTCAACACGCACTATCACGGAGACCACGCGTATGGCGGCAGTTTGTTCACCGATCAGGGCGCGACAATCATCTGCAGTTCGCAGTGCGCCGATGAGTACAAGTCGAAAAGGCAGCCGTCATGGGATAAGAACAACGCGACGGGCGACTATAGCCTGAAGCCGTACAAGCTGTCGCACCCGGCCGTCACCTTTAAGGAAGCGATGACGATTACGGATGGTGAGCGCGAGATCGTGTTAAAGTTGATGGGGCCGGGCCACATTGCGGGTGATGCGTCGGCGTATCTGCCCAAGGAGCGCATCCTGTTTCTGGGTGACCTGTGCGTGAATTGGGGCATGGGCAACAATGTGGGCGATGCCGATGCGGACCCCGATAACTGGCTACGCGCGCTGGACCGTATTGCGAGTGCAAACCCGGCCTCGGTTGTGGTGGGGCATGGCGAGTTGGGGAGCGGCCCGGGCGTCCTGCGCGCGCAATATGCGTACATGTCGGCGATGATCGACATGGTGCGGCAGGGGATCGGCGAGGGGAAGTCCGCCGATGAAGTGGCCGAGGCCGGTAAGGCTGCGCTGGCTGCACGGCATAAGATTGGCGCGGATCTGGAGCGTAACGCCGTTTCGCTGCGCGCGATTTATCATAAGTTCAAGCAATAAAGGGGATGACCATGAAGATCGATCGCCGTGCATCTCTGGCCGCCGCGCTGGCGGCGATGAGTGCGCCGGTGCTGCCTGCCGCAGGCGCGGCGGGCAAGCCGATTCAGTTACACGTGGATTTAGAAGTAGCGCCAGGCAAGGAAGCGACGCTCGAAACGAACTTCCGCAAGATCTTTGAGCCCACGATTTCCAGGCAGCCCGGGTTTGTGGAAGTGAAGTTGATGAAGTTCCGCAAGGCGATGGTGGGTAAAGGAATGCCGAGGTTCAGCTACCGGCTGTTGATCAGCTTCAAGACCGAGGAGCAGCGGATGACGTGGGTAGCGTCGGCGGATCACCAGCGGGCATGGCCAGCGCTTGAGGCGCAGTTGAAGGGCGCGAAGCTGGTGGCGCTGCTGTACGACTTGGTGTAGAGGTCGCGTGGGGCGTGCGGCGCACCGCGCGGTACGTCTTCGGCCGCCAAGACTCCACTTCCAAAGTTTGATTCCGACGAGTCGGTCGCCGAGTACTCTGCCTCGCACTCCGTCGCTGAAGCCTGGGCTCGTGGAGCGGCATCCAACTCGCAGGACGTATCAGACGCAACTTTGCATGTGGATCGCAGAGGGAATTCGCCGCGAGAGAAAAGCGTAGCGTTCAATCGCGCTTTGCTCTCCGCGCACCCAGCACCGTGCCGAGCCACTCCAGCCTCTCCGCCTCCCACGCCCGTCGCGGCGTGAGCGAGCGCCACTCGGACGCCTCATGGCCGCCGCCGGGGATCACGATGAGATTGCACTTGCCGCCCGCCGATTGCGGCGCGCTTTGCCATTGCGTACCTTGGCCGAGGGGCACCACTGCGTCGCGGTCGCCATCGATCAATAGGAATGGCGGCGGCGGGTCCGCGCCGAGGCGCATCGCGGGGGACGCTTCGGCGAGTGCGGACTCCCAACCGCGGGCCGCCAGAAGCCGCGCGAGAAAGTCGCGGAGAGACGCAGGTGGGGAGATTCCGCCGCGCCAATCGGACGGAGCGGCGGCGGCGATCACGACCTGGACGTGGTCGGCAGGGGCAATGCCGGCGAGGTTTGCAATCAACCCTTGGCGCGCGCCTTCGCCAAGCAGCACGACGCGGTGCGGGTCCACTTGCCATTGCTGCTGTTGCTGCTGCCCGCGGCGGCGGAGCGTGGCGGTGGCCGCGATGATGTCGTCCACCGCGGCAGGGTACGAGTCGCGGTAAGCCGCGGTGAAGGCTGCGTAGCCCGCGCTGGCGAGGAGCTTGGCCCAAGCCGCGGACGTGCCTTTCTCCCCCACCACCAGTACGGCCGGGCGTGGGGCGCGGGCGGGCGCTCCATAAAAGGTGAGCGAGGCTGCAGCGGCGAGCAAGACTCCGGACGTCACGATTTGGGGAAGCCGGGCGCGGCCATGGCCTCTTGCATCTGTTACAGGTGGCGCTCGGTGTGGGCGGCGAGGAACAGGAGCCACTGATAGGAGTCGAGCGGGCCCAGCACCGGGTGCGGGGCGATGTGCGAGCGCAACTCGTGGTTGGTTTGTTCGATGAAGGCGATGGTGCGGTCGCGCCGCGACTTGAACTCAGCGGCCGCGGCGTCGCGTGTGGCCCAGCGGTTGCCGGTGGGCTGCACGGACTCCGGCGCCTGCACTCTGCGTGTACGGTTGGGGACGGCGCGCAGCACCAGGTCGTCCTTGCCGGCTGTTTCCATCTTCTTTTCGGCCGAGGCCGGCGGCGCGGCGAGCGCCTTCTCGATGGCCTCCATCGCCACTTCTTCAGTAACAGTGAGGTGTTCGGCGATTTCGGCCATAGACCACGCTTCGGGCGCGGGGCGGAACGTCCACTGTTGCGGCGTGGCCGGACCCACTGCGTCGAGGAACTGCTTCCTCGTGGCGTGCAGATAGCTCATCGCGCGGTCGCGCTCTCCCTGCGCGGGTATTTGTGCCATTCCCAGCCCTTCATTCATTCCGATTCGCACACCCTCGTCCCAGGACTACTAGTGTTCTGTAAGTGAATTGCCTATAAATAACTGCGGAACTGTGCCATACTTAGCCATGGCACGCCCTGTCTCGACCATCGAGCTCACTCCAGAAGAGCGATCCACGCTGCGCCGCCGTGCTCACTCTCCCACCAGCGCGCAGC